>CAYMDW010000001.1:0-96600 GCA_964389615.1 uncultured Gammaproteobacteria bacterium
CGCCCCCTTTTAAGGGGGCAGACCGGTACTCCGGGCGGGGGTTTTAGAGAAGAGGAAAGCGCTAACAAAGGCACATTCCCTCACGGCCACGCATTTATCACCGCACGCAATAAAATCGCCAGCGGAATCGAAAAGAACACTCCCCAGAACCCCCAGATCCCCCCAAAAAACAAAATGGCGATGATAATGGCCACCGGGTGAATATTGACCGCTTCCGAAAAAAGCAAGGGCGATAAGATATTGCCATCAATCCCTTGGATCACGCCGTAAGCTAAAAGTACGTACCAAAATGAAGGATCAAAGCCAAATTGATAAAGGGCGACGGCCGCAATAGGAATAGTCGCTACGGCTGCGCCGACATAAGGCAGGAGAACAGAAAAACCGACCAAAGTGGATAATAAAAGATTATATTTCAGTCCCAAAATCGCAAAGACAATCCAGGTGGCGATAGCGACAATGATAATTTCAGCCACTTTTCCAATGATGTATTTGCCCAAGTGCTCGTGCACTTCATTCCAAACGCGCACACTCAATCCCCGTTGCGTGGGCAAAAAGCTGGTAAGCCAAGCTTTTATTTGGACCTGATCCTTCATAAAGAAAAAGACCATCAAGGGGACGATGATGAAATAAACGACGAGTTCTTTGAACACAGGGATCGTGGCCATCGAGAGGGTCAAAATGTATTGACCCGTTTTTGCCGATTGTCCCCGAATATTTTGCAGCAACTCATTGATTTGGTGAGCAGAAAAAATTCCTGGATATCGCTCGGGCAAGGCGAGCAATGCATTGTTCCAAGTGCCGATGATTCGCGGAGCATCTTCAATCAAAGTGCCCACCTGGTGCCACATCAGGGGGATGAGAGCGAAAAACAAAAAAGCCATCATGCCGCAAAAAAGCATAAACACCCCAATCACTGCAACAAGTCGGGGGATTTTGCAGTAGGAGGTGAGCCTCACAAACCATTCAAGCACGAAAGCGATCACAATCGCAGCAATCACTGGGGCTAAAATGGAACTCAGGGTGACGACAAAAATCGCCCCGAATAACAAGAAGAAAAATAAAATCACGGCTTCAGGATCGGTGAAGTGCTTCTCGTACCAAGATCTGATGAGATAAATCATGTGGACTGCTCCGTCAAAGGAAAGAAATCTTAACACACTTCCTTGAGGTTTTCCGTCATCTCTTTGGCCAAATTCAGCAGCGCATCCACCACGATGAGTGGGTATTTTTGCTCTTTGTAAACGAACTTCAATTGCTTAATAAAAGGCTGAGTGCCTTTGATCGCCACCAAATCACCCAAACGCAGTTCTTTCGCAATCGCAGCGGTTGGCAAAATGGCAATGCATTGGCTCGCTTCGACGGCGCCTTTGATAGCCTCGAGATTCGAAATTTCCATGGCAATGTCTAAATCACTGAGTTCAAGACCCAGGGTACGCAGGTATTCGGCAACGATTTCACGATGCGCTGGGCATTCGTCCAGCAAAATCCAACGCTGTTTTTTGAGCAGCTCCGGGGTCAGCTGATTTTCCTTCATCAAGGGATGCGAGGGTGCGCCGACTAATTGCCATGATTCTGACCCATAAGGCTGAGCAGTCAGATGTTTGCTGTGGACGATGTCTTCAATCAAACCCACATCGACGTCGCTGTTTTCAATCATGGAAGAAATATGGGAGGCCCCACGCACGCTCATTTGGATATAGACCTGTGGAAAACGTTTTTGAAATTCAGAAATCACAGGCATCAACACGTATTGGGCGGCCGCAGCGCCCACCCCGATTCGCAGTGTCCCGGTGACACTCCCCGTCGCGTCTTTGACGGAATTTTCCATTTCATCGTATAATTCGAAAATGCGCTCTGCATACTGGTAAGCGCGCTTTCCTGCATCTGTCAAATCAATCCGATTATGTGAGCGGTCGAATAAACGGGCTTTAAACTGTTCTTCCAGCTGCCTCACCTGAAAGGTCACGGCGGGCTGGGTCATATCCAAGACTTCAGCGGCTTTGGTGAAGCTCAAGAGGCGAGCAACGGTGAAAAACACTTGCAAACGACGATCTGACATGGGGACTGATCCTCTTTTCTTCATTTAAATGGCTGACACAGGGCGAAATTTTTGACTACAATGAATATATTAGGTTTAGCACATAGGAACCCTCTCTGCCATATAAGCTTATTATGATAAAAAAATCGCTCACTAAAGCTTGCTTGATCCTGGCCTGTCTGGTCCCCGCAATCGCATTCGCCCAGCCCTCAGCCTTGCCAGACATTGGAAGCTCCAGTGGACGTACCCTGAGCCCAAGCGAAGAGCGGATTTTGGGCGAAATGATCATGCAAGAAATTTACCGCCATCTTCCCTTGATCAATGACCCCTTTGCGCAAAGTTATGTCCAACACCTCGGGGATGAGCTGGCCCATGCCATTCCAGGACAACACCAGACTTACACTTTTTTTATCGTCAATGCCAGCACCATCAACGCCTTTGCACTGCCCGGGGGCTTTATCGGGGTTCATACGGGCCTGATCATGCAATCGCGCAATGAAAGCGAACTCGCCGGGGTGATCAGCCATGAAATTGCGCACGTCAATCAACGGCATTTGGCCCGCATGTTTGAAAAATCCAAGCAAATGTCGATGCCTACCATGGCGGCGATGCTGGGGGCCATGATCATTTCGGCAGCCAATCCGGCCCTGGGCAGCTCGCTCCTGGCGGGAACCATGGCGGGGGCCCAGCAGATGGCGATTAATTTCACGCGTCATAATGAAGAAGAAGCGGATCGAGTCGGGATTGATATGTTGGCCAAGGCCGGCTTTGACCCCAATGGCATGAGTCATTTTTTCGACCGAATGGGACAGGCGAATCGTTACAACGGCGGCGAATCCATTCCTGAATTTTTACGCACTCACCCGATGAGCACGAATCGTATGGCAGACGCGCAAAATCGGGCACAAAATTACCCCATTCCGGCACAACGAGACGAAAGGGAATATCGACTCATTAAAGAACGAGTCCGGAATTTCACGTCCAAACCCAACAGCTTGGATCATTATTATAAAAATCAGCCCCTGAATGACGATGCAGCGACCTATGGCTACGCACTCGCCCTCACGCACGAAAAAAAATACACCGCCGCGGCTGATCTATTTAAACAGCTGTTAAAAAAAGAACCGGACAATGTCCTGTATCAAATGGGAAAAGCAGATTTATTGGCTGCACAAAAAGATTACACAAACGCCGAGAAAATCACTTTAAATTTATACAAAGACTACCCTTATAATCTCGCTCTTTTAGTCGAACTGTCCGATTTTTATATTTCGGCACAGCAGCCACAAAAAGCGCGCGACGTTCTCAAAGATTCTTTGAAGCGCCGTGCAGGCTTGGCCGTGCTTTACAGTTTATTGGCGCGGGCTTACGTGGATTTACGGGAAGAAAAAAATGCGTTGATCACTCAGGCTGATTTTTTTGCCGCACGCTGGAATTACGAAGCGGCCATTCGTCAGCTGGAAATGGCGAAAAAAACGCCCCCTATCAATGATTACGAAACGGCGATTCTAGAAGCCAAGAAAAAGAAATACGAGGCTGCACTTGCCCAGCAAGAAAAGCTGAAGAAAGAGTTAGGGTGAATGTTTACGGCGCACAATTCGGGAATCGTGCGTCGTAGGGGCGAATCCGCGTGGTACTCCACGCAATTCGCCCGCACAAAAAAGTTGGGGTAAAGACTTGCGATTTCTCACATGATCTGACAATTGTCTCGCACCGCTTGAACCAGGTCCACCGGGGCTTGAATGAATAAACTCAAGTGAGTCTCACACCACTCATAATAGGCCTCAAGCTGCTTCCCCCCATCACGATCATACTGACTGGGATCAGGAAGCTTATTCCGAACACTCATCAATTCACAAAGAATCGCATAAATCACGGAAGACGCTTTGGCATTAAAAACAGGTTCCGGGGAGAAATCCTGAAGTTTTTTCAGGCAGTGGATCGTATTCAGCAGTCGAACCGCGCCATTATAATGAAGCTCTTTAGAACCGTTCGCATAATACTCAAAGAGGGCCTCGACGTGCTCCACGTAGTCTTTCTCAAGAGAATAGATAATCTCATGCGTCAGCGCATTGACCCGAGTAAAATCAATCATTTTAAGCGCAATAATTTCATGAGACGCCCCTAAACCAAACAAATGCCGAAAATACATTTCAATAAAGGTGCCTTCATCGAAGTGTTTTACCCAAAAATGGTTTAAGGGTTTCGCTAAAAGTGCATGGGCATAGCGGAATGATGAATCGTCTGCATAACTTTTTTTAGATTGCCAAGAAATCATCGAATGGGATTTCGCTCCTTCGAACAGGGTATTGGAAAATCCCAGATCTTCAGTAATCCTCTGAGTCTGCGTTACATAATCTGAAATGGCTAAATTTCCGGTGAGAAGATGAGTTTCGTAGAATCGATCAACGAGCCGTTTATGCGCGAATCGTGAGATATACTTGGACGCGATTGCCTTGCAAAGCCGACTCTCTGGCAGCTTTGTTTTTTGCGGCGACTGGAAAATATAATCCGCTGCGATATGGTAATAATACTGCTTCGCAAAATGCGAAAAAATTTTCAGATACTGTGGATCTTCGGCCGGTGAGGCAATAATGTCATTATTGAATTCCAGATCGACTCCCTGACCCGAGATATTGATTCTGAATCGATCAGGGACGGGAAGCCTGGGATTGTCCATGCGCTTTAATTTCAGATCCAAATCAGCATAGTAACCGCCCTCGCTTAAAATCGCGACCGCACGAAGAATATCGGACATCGCCGCGAGATTTTTCCCAGGCCCGACCTGCTCTAATCGAATCATGAATTCGATGAAGTCAATTAACTCTTGCTCGCTTGCTTGTGGAAACAAAGAAAGCAAAGAGGCATTGACGGCGGGTAATTGAATAAAGTCCCGAATATAGGGGGCAAGATCCTCATCAATATGAATGAATCGGACATCTGGGCTAAAATCATGGCCCGAATCAAGATGCTGCTCGCTCATGGCCCGCGAGGACAAGGCCCCATTCACCAGCGCCTTCACCGATGAACATGAGGCTCCATCGACAAAAAAGTTTATTGTTGCCCCGGCGAACTTTGCGGCATACAAAAGCCCCCTCGCCGTCTCAATTTCAAGATCACGCAAGGGGCCACCCACCCAAATGAGGTGAAGAATCAATGACATAAGGCCAACCTCTAAAAATCAGTTAGCCATCATACCATTTCTTGCTGATTTTTGCAAGCAGCTCAGTTAATCGACAATTCGTGTCGGACAGGCAGAAGCGGCTGAGTCTCGGTGTTTCCACCTGGGCATACACGACCTCGCAGGGCAGTGAAAGTCCGGCCGACAGAGGAAGCTGCATTCGAAACCCCTTGGGCAAGGTTATCGGCGTATTCGTGCACATAAAGACCCACACCTGCGCCTATGAGAGCACTGACCGTCCCCCCTACCACAAGAAGGCTGGCGAGGCTTCTTTTTGACCCGTCTCCAGGGTTGCTGTCATCGTAATCACCGCCGTAATAGTGCTCAAGGTCAACCGAAGTGGTTTGGGTGATAAGATAATAAAAGGCGAATGAGCTTGAGGCACCAAAAGCAAGCATCATAGCCATGGCTTTTGCACTGGGCTTACAGCAGTCCCAACGCGGGCTGGGGGTCACTTCGACGGATCCGGGCCCATGATCATCGATCCCCTCTTCGTTGGCAGTGACGATGGGCTCAATCACAGCCTCCGGATTTCCATTGATTTTTTGATTTAAATACTCTTTGACCTGGGAAAATGATGGGAACATGGTGGCTACTCCTGTGAATAGGGCAGAATTTGGTTAATCCTGCGTTTTTCTCAGTTTGTATACTACCTGCGATTAGTCAGTAGGTCAAGTTTTTTTGGTTTGGGCTCCGCCTTTTGTCAAAAGGCTTGTCTTGTTTGCTCTAATAAATCACGAATTTCATTCTCAAGAAAACCATAAAATTTTTCTCTCTTGAATGTGCTCTCCTGGGCATTTAAAGGAATAAATCGAGTCATCTGTGACTTAAAATCTGGCCCGTGAATGAGGTCAGGCAAACGCAAAATCATATGGTCAATCTTGTCCTGATAATCTTTAATTTGATAATCCTTGATTTTATTTTTTATCAACTGGATATTCAACTTTGCTCCTTGTTTTTTTAACCACTGCAAATCCCATAGATCACGGTAACGAACATAGGCTGTGCAACTCGGCAAAGCAATGATTTTATCTGCCATGATTTCATCAAGGCTCTCCACCATCACCAAGGTATCTGAATATCCATCGGGTAGAAAATCATAATTGTTAATGAGCGCTCTGGGTTGGGCAGTGTAGGCAGGCACACAGGCCACTTCAATTTTAATCATTTGTTTTGGAATATCAGGTCGATGGGGCGCAGTGACAATTCGAATTTGCCATTTATCCACGTTGATCCCATGGCGATCCGCTTCATGCATCATTTCCTTAGGTTCTTTAACAGAAACCTCAAGCCCATAGCGTTGACCAATATAAGATTCGATGCATTCTTTCATTTGGGTTAAATGTGAAGGCTGAAAATTCGCCCCTCCCGCAAAATCAAGATCTTCACTCAAGCGCTGCCCCCCATAGCAGAGGCGTAATGCCGTTCCGCCTTGAAAGGTAATCGTATCGAGAAGATTTTCTTTGTCCAGTGCGAACAAAATATCGTAATGCAGCAGCTCCTTTTCAACGACAGGCCTCATCGTTGAAAGCGCGGTTTGTTGCATGGCTTTTTCTACCAGCGTATTAAAATTTTCAATCGACATCCATCACCTCGGTATCCACCATATTGATATTTCGCCCCACTCGTTTCAAGTCACGCCAAGCAGCAGCTTTTGTCGCAATACGCAAAGGCCGTTTGGGAACGATACGAATATTTTCTAGAATATCTGCGGTGGACCGTCGTGTATGGGTAAACTCAATGGTTCCATAGGGGGTATGGTAAAGCCCCTCTCGGCCTGTGGTCATCACGGTCAATCTATCAATCAAAAGTTGAGAAATCCCGCCGTATTCCCCAAGCATGGACTCAAGACTGACGTAATTAAATTCACCTCGGCGCAACGACTTAGCGATTTGTTCGAGAATCCAGGCATCTTTAGATAAGGCATAAGGGTTCACATAGACCCCTCGACAAGCATGGATGAGCAGGCCAGCCTTCACCAAACGGGCTAGGCCCTCACTGAAAGCCTTAGGTTTATCTTCAGGGAAGAGCTTACGAAGATCCCCGTGATTAAACACATAGCGCCCCTGCTGATCCCAGCTTCGAAGTGCTTGAATTGCATCAATCTTATTCATGTATACACCTATACCATGAAAATATAGGATAATTGTATACTTAAATAAGGGAAAAGTCAAATAGTGCCCTCTCTTAAGGTTGAGTCATCGGTCCTGTGGGGCTGGGGGATAAATTGATTGTGAGCTGGGTGTTGATCACATCGCCATACAAATGCCCTGTCCCCACGTTGTGGACGGTGGAATCAGAATCGTAGGTGTCGATGTTTTCTTCTTGGAAGAAGGAATGCGAATAGCCGAGTTCTAAGCGCACCACATTATTGAATTGGTATCCCCCGCTGAAGCCCAGGACCCAGACATCGGAATCTGGGAATTCAACGCCACGATACTCATCACTCATCGGCGTTTCGTCAAAACGGAAGCCGACGCCTAAATAAAGTTTGGGATTGAAGTGATAATAGGTGGCGGCGGCCACCGTCCAAGCGTTGGAATAATCTTGAGGAATCGTTTTATCGCCCCCAGGCACGTTCACCACATTCGTCATTTTGATGGAATCATAGACATTCCATTGGGTGTATTCTACGGTTCCTAGGACATCCCATTTCTCATCGACCTTATGAAATACCGACAGGGTGTAGACGGGGGGGAGATCAAGAGCCACCGTGAAACTTCGGTTGGTAATTTCAGGCCCAAATATCGGTGCAGTCGGATTGACCGCCGCTGTTGCATAACTTTTTCCGCTCGCATCATGACTGATCTGAGAGCGATAATTGAAACCCACGCGCGATTGTTCTTCATTGAATTGATAAAGCACCCCACCGTGCCAACCGAACTGCCAATCATTGGCCTCATTTTTGGTATAAAGCGATGGCTGAATGAGCAGAGGCATGGGGAAAATATTTTCAGCGATAAAATCCAGGCGTTGCACATCAAAGCCCGCACCAATCGACCATTGTTTGTTGATCGCATAGCCCAATGAATTGGCGATGTTCCAGGTGATCAAAGTGGCTTCGGTGACTGTCGTATTCACAATCGAATTTTCAGGAAAGTTAACACTTTGACCAAAGGGGTTATTGAAGCTAAAACCGTAGACCAAAAAATCGCGAAGAGGATAAGAATAATGAATCGCCAACAAAGGGGCATTGAGTTTACCGTTGGCCTCGCCACTGCGTGTTGAGGGCTTCAGCTCGCTCCCCGCATAACTTTCCACCGTCACGGTCCCATCAAATTCAGTGCTGGTGAAAGCAGGATTGACTGCGACCACCAATTCGGGATTCTGCAATCTGACCAGGCCGGCAGGGTTGGTGATCCCGGTCGAGGCGTCGATCGCCAAAGCCGCGCCGCCTGCAGCCCCTGGGGTACCCAAGCCGTTATCAATAGGAACGCGAAGTCCAGCAGCGTGTAAAACCAGCGGATTCGCCAAACCCAGCGTCGTAAACATGATGGCACAATGTGAGCGCAATCCTTGCATGGTGAGTTCCTTCATTCAGATCATGTTATAGTGCACTATATTCCACCCCCTGTAAAGTGAGAGGCCTCTATGAGCTGGGAAAATCGGCTGAAAATCGAGTACGAACAAGTCTATTTCAAGCGATTGAAGGAATTTTTAAAGAAAGAACAGGAATCCGGTTATACAGTCTACCCTGAAAAAACCCATATTCTGAATGCATTCCGACTCACAGAATTTGAAGACACTCGGGTCGTCATCCTAGGACAGGATCCCTATCATGGCCCAGGCCAAGCCATGGGGCTGGCTTTTTCAGTGCCCAAAGGGATCCCTTTCCCGCCCTCCTTGCGCAATATTTTTCAAGAATTAAACACCGATTTGAATATTGAAATCCCCAAGAGCGGCGATCTCACGCCCTGGGCAAAACAAGGCGTCTTATTGCTCAACACGGTGCTGACCGTGCGTGCGGGGCAAGCCCATTCCCATGCAGAGCAGGGTTGGGAAGCCTTTACTGACAAAGCGATCCGCTTACTGAATGAGGAATCAAAACATCCCGTGATTTTTTTACTCTGGGGAGCACATGCAAATCGCAAGGCCAAGCTCATCACAAACAAACAACACCTGATCTTGTCAGCCCCCCACCCCTCCCCTCTGTCCTCCTATCGTGGTTTTTTCGGATGCAAACATTTTTCCAAGGTGAATGAATTATTGAAGGCTCGCGGTTCCAAGGAGATCAACTGGGATCTTGAACAACAGCATAAATGAGAATACTATTCGAGGAGTTTGTTAACAGGGAATTTTGCAGATGAAGGTACTTATTCTGGGCGCAGATGGATTTTGTGGTTGGCCCACTGCATTGCATCTTTCACATTTAGGGTGCGAAGTGATTATCGTTGATAATCTTTCGAGACGAAACATCGATAATGAGCTTGAGACCTCTTCACTCACGCCGATTAAATCCATGGGCGAGCGGATCCGTGCCTGGAAAGCCTTGACGGGTCGAACCCTCACCTTTCATAACATCGACATTGCCCAAGACTATTCATCCCTTCTTCAGCTTTTAGTCAACCAACGTCCAAATGCGATCGTTCATTTCGCAGAACAGCGCGCTGCGCCTTATTCCATGAAAAGTGCCAAGCACAAATGCTACACCGTGTTTAATAACCTCAACGCCACCCATAATCTCTTGGCTGCGCTCGTCGAAGCTAACCTTGATTCCCATCTGGTTCATTTGGGCACCATGGGGGTTTACGGCTACGGCACTGCTGGATTAAAAATTCCAGAAGGGTATTTAAAGATCAAGGTGGAGACAGACGAGGGAGAAGCACTGTCACAAGACATTCTCTATCCGGCTAATCCAGGCAGCATTTACCATTTAACCAAAACACAGGATCAGATGTTTTTTGCGTATTACAATAAAAACGATAAGATCCGAATCACCGATTTACACCAAGGCATTGTTTGGGGCACTCAAACGGAAGAAACGCGCCGAGACGAGGCCTTAATCAACCGTTTCGATTACGACGGGGACTATGGCACCGTACTGAATCGATTTCTGATGCAAGCGGCCATCGATTACCCGCTCACCGTACACGGCACCGGGGGTCAAACCCGCGCCTTCATCAATATTCAGGACACGGTGCGATGCATCCAGCTGGCGATTCTTCATCCTCCCGCCAAAGGGGAACGCGTGAAAATCATGAATCAAATGACCGAAACCCACCGCGTGATTGATCTGGCCAAGCTCATTTCCAAGCTCACCGGTGTTCCGATCCAACACATCGCTAATCCTCGCGTTGAGGCAGAATCCAATGAGCTTCACGTAGAAAATTCTACCCTGCTCTCTTTAGGGTTAAAACCGATCACGATTGAAAATGATTTGCTGTTTGAAATCAAAGAAATCGTCGAGAAATACGCGCATCGCGTCGACCTGAGCAAGATCCCCTGCAGCTCGACCTGGCGCCCTGAGCTCAAGGTCGAACGCACAGCAAGCCATGAGGCGATTTGCCTTGCAGAATGAACCCAAGGTCATCGGCTTGATCCAAGCCTACAATGAGGGCCCCTTGTTGGCCCTCAGCATTTCTCATGCCCTGCATTACCACGTGGATGAAGTGTTTCTGTTGAACCATTTTCGTGATAATCAAGGTTTTGCCCAAACCAGGGCCTTAAAAAAATTATGGGGCGACCGACTCCATCTGATTGATTATTTCAAGAATGAGTATTATCAAGAAGCGCAGACCAATGCCCTGATTGAAATCAGCAAAGCAGCTTCCCCTGACTGGATCTGGGTGCTTGATGCCGATGAATTTTTGTTATGCCCTGCACATCAATCGCTTAAAAAAATCTTGAGTGAAGTTGACTCTCAATGCATCGCTGTTCGTTATGAGCTCAAAAACTGGGTATCACAAAACGATTTCGATGAAAATCAACTGAGCCAATATTTGAGACTAGAAGACAGATCCCTCGCGAATAAGCATTATGCAAACCTATGGTCAAAAACCATGCATGATGAAATCGTCCGCGGGAAGCTGAATTTCTATGACATTCCTTTCAATTCAAAAGTGATATTCAGAGGCAATATTCCAGAAATATGGTTGGCGACCGGTGCACACACGCTTCTTAGCCCAAATCCTGCGAATGAAATACTGACTGATCAATTGGAAGTGGCCCATTTCCCTTTTCTCAGTAAAAATCGTCTCGCCAGCCGGGTGAGCCGTAAAAAACAGCTGACCAATCAAGGCTTTTCTCCTATGCAAGGCTGGCAAAGCCAGATGATTGCAACCTTTCATCACGAAAATCGTCTCGATGACTTCTGGAACGCACATTCGATCTCCAAGAATCCTGCCATCGGCAAAAAACCGAGCACTGTAAAAGATCAGCGCTTTATCCAAAGCATTCAACCGATTATTGCATTATTGGAAAATACACTTGAAAGTCCTGAGCACTTCCCCAGTTCAGGCGAAGACACCCAGGTTTCCTTTGATGTGATGGTTCAGTCTTACAAGAAATTTAAACTCATGTCCCCTGCCCTGCAAGTTAAGCGCAATTGGTGGCGCTTGCTGAGGCCCACGGCCTTGTGGGCACTCGCACGGGTGAAGCTCTTTAATTGATTGCATACACCATGTTAACGGTACTGCTGACTGTCAGCTCCCCTGGCATCACCTGAGAAGCGGTACCCCGGGCATCCATGGCCATGGCCATTTCGCGGTAAACGGGGCCTGGGTTGCTCTCAAAGCTCGCGATTTCTTTAATCCCTTTGATCGTCACGCCCGCCGATTTCGCAATCACCTCTGCGGTCACTTTAGCCTGGGCAATGGCCTGTTCTAAAGCTTTTTTCTGGAGCGCTGCGATATCCGTGTGACCAAACCGTAAATTATCGATTTGATTAATTCCGGAATCAACCAGGGTATCCAGCAAGGAGCCAAAAGTATTCAGATTGTGGTATTCCACGGTGATTTGATTCGACACGCGATACCCTGTGATTTTGGTTTCACTGCTTTCACGGTCATGGAAATACACGGGAATGAGTTGGTATTGGCTGGTTTGCAAGGTATCGTTTTTGGCAAGTTTGGCTTGCAAGGCTTTAGTGACCTTTTCCATGCGCTTGGCATTGTCCTTCACTGCAGCATCCGCTGTTTTAGCCTGGCTTGTGACCGCAATGGTGATCGAGGCCATGTTGGGCTCCACCTTCACCTCGCCTGTCGAGGAAAGGCGAATTACATTGCCATCCAGATCATCCGCCAAAGCCAAGGGAGCGAAACCTAAGGCTAAGACCAGAGGGATTAAACGAAGGGATTGTTTTAACATGATAGATAGGCTCCAAGGGGTAACAACCCCTGGAGCATATCACAACCGATTACTGAGTCAAAGCCACCGTGCGCTTATCGAAAGAGGGCGTTTTGCCTTGGTGTGCAAAGGCATTTTTCTCTGCAATCATCCGGTGGGCGAAAGGTGGAATCTTAATGCCCGAATTTTTGAGCTGATTGTAGAGCTCTGCCATTTCCACCTGGATCATGGTTTTTCGTTTAGGGTGTGTAGAGGATGTTTCGTCAAGCCATTGCTGACGTGCTTCAATCGCCTCCATCACATCCGATCGCATTTTCTTTTCATGATCATCCTTCCAAGTCACCGCGTCTGCCTCGAAGCTCTTAAACATCGAATGCTCCGTTTGCGCACTGAAATCAACCCCTGGCCACTCTCGAATCGTCTGCTTCATCAGATGATTCAAGCCTTTGGTCAGGGTTTCTTCGTTGATCTTGAGGCTTGCAATCGTGCCCAATTGCAATAAAACTCCCTGATAAAATTTGATCTGAACGTCTTCGTCTTCGGCTATCTCGAGCAAATGCAAGGCCCCGTTACGGATCACATTCAAGGTTGGATAATCGAAGAGTGAATTGACCAGCACACGAGCTCCCTTGAGGTTGATCTGCTCCGCGATGGCGGCGAGCTTGATCAGATCGTGTTTCAACTCGAATAAATCGTTTGATATATTTTCCGGAGATTGATAAGGGGTAACCAGCGCCATCCATTCCAAAAGCAAGGCCTTGACCTGGTCAGCATCTTCTTTGCTTGAAAAGCCAATAAGAGGAGTTGAGCTGCTGCTGGATGAGGACGAGGAAGAGGACACAACCGGTGCCTTGACCTTGGCTTTTCCTTTTTCAATCGTATAAAGCGCTTTATTCAGTATCATCCGTTCATTTTCAGCGCGCTCTGCTTCTTCAGCTTTCCTTCGTGCTTCTTCAGCAAGACGCGCAGCTTCTTCTTGGGCAAGCTCTGCTGCTTTTGCATCTTCCAAGGCCTTGCGTGCTCGAACCGCGTCTTCCCCTTTTTCATAAATCTCGTCGAATTTTTTGACGAGATCCAAGTGAAAGTGGCCAGTGACACCCAATTTACCCAAGATATCTTTGGCTAAAAGTTTTTGATTGATCTCATGGCTTCCTTCAATGAAATAATCGATCCCGCTTTGAAGAATTTTAGTGAGGGTGGTCTGACGCAAACCTGAGCCTTTGAATAATTTCTCAACACTGCCTTTATCACTTTTCAGTGATGATAGGGTTTTGTAAACCCGATTAAACACCTCTTCGAGGATCGCGTCCCGCTTAGCCTGCGCTTCTCTGATCTCTCTGCGTGCCTCAGCCTGTGCCTTCTCTTGCTGGTCGCGCGCTTCTCTGGCCTCTGCTTGCTTCTGTTCATAATCTTTCAGCGCTTCCAAACGTACTTTCTCTTGAGCAGCCAACACTTCGGGGTCAGAAGTCACGATCTTGGAAACCTTGGCTTCGATTTTTTTATTACGCTTTGTCTCTTTCACTGTTACGTCGGGAGCAGGTTCTGGCGACTCGGGTTTTGTTTCATCAACCGGCAAATTCCCTTTCGTGAAATACCTCAGAATATTATCTAAGATTTCAACCTGATCTTGATACAGCCCACTTCTTTTGAGCAAGGAATGTATCAAAAGGACGATGACGCCAAGTTTGAATGATCTCAAAGAGGAATACAGATCACCGGACAACTCTCTGGATTTCGCTTTGACTCTGTCCGCAAGATCTTTGGCCTTTTCATCAATTTCCGATTGGAGTTCTTTGAACTCGTCTAGATCGAGTTCTCCCGCCGTATGTTGTGAATACAACTGCCTGTATTCGTCATCTAAAGAGCGACGCTCATCTCCAAATATTTTACCCGCAGACTCAAATCCCAGTGAATCCAAGAGCGCTTCAAAGCGCCCCAGAGAATGCTCATTCGCTTGAGAGAAATCATAAGAGGTGTCACGAAGCGCACGTTTGATGTAAGCCTCCACCAATTTTTTGGCGAGATTAAGGCTCGCATAACTCGCGTCAAGTTCAGCTCCAGAGCTGGCTTTTCTAATTCCTTCATGGAATTCCAGCATATTGGCAAAAACGCGACGGATGATTCGAGTGTCATGAAAATCAGCATTCATCAATCTTTCACGCTCAATCAAATACACCACGAAATTATGGAGGTACCCTTCCACGACGAGCCTCTCAGGAATGTCCTTTTTCAATAATTGACTCAAAGAGTTAATATGCTTATCGGTGTAATGGTAGAGTTTACCCTCTGTATCACTGAGAAGTTTGCTTGAAAAGCCCACCAAATCAGCAATCGCAAACAGCTCAAATTCCGTGAATGACTGGAGTTTCCCATTATCTGATTTAAAACGAGTCAATGCACCAGATTGCTTGATGCGCGTGATGGATCTGATGTTATTTTTAATGGTGATCTCAAGGTACTTGTCATTCAAGGCATGCATGACCCTCATCGCTTTCTCTTCATTCGCTTCGAATTGTTCTTCACCCTTATCATCCTCAGACAAAAGCTTTTTCACGCCCTCTAAAAACAGCTCAGCAGGCGCTTCATCGAGCATGCCAACGTAAAATTTGTATTCGATTGAAGAAAAATCCACTGGAGCAAGGGGCTCAATCTCGGGGCTCGCATCAAAAAACTCTCCTTGTCGAGTCAGCAACCCTCGTGGATGAGGTGCATTTTGTCCCCCCATGACCTGAGGCATCACGGCCGTGAGCGCCAAAAATCGTACCAATCCATGGCTTAATCGTGTGAATAAACTGGGCGCTTTTTTTACCTTTTTCATGATACTTCTCCTGACATACGTAATACTGATGAATGGTTGATGGGATGTCCTTCATGCGCGAATGCATTTTTCGCTGCGATCATTCCGTGTGCGAAATTCGGGATCTTGGCCCCCGTATTTTTCAGCTGATGATAAAGCTCTGCTATTTCCGCCTGGATCATGGTTCTTCTTTTTTGTCGTGTGGACGGTGTTTCGTCAAGCCATTGCTGACGTGCTTCAATCGCCTCTATCACATCCGAGCGCATTTTCTTTTCATGATCATCCTTCCAAGTCACCGCGTCTGCCTCGAAACTCTTAAACATCGAATGCTCCGTTTGCGCACTGAAATCAACTCCAGGCCACTCTCGAATCGTGTGCTTCATGAGATGATTCAAGCCTTTGGCCAGAGCTTCTTCGTTGATATCGAGGCTTGCAATCGTGCCCAATTGCAATAAAACTCCCTGATAAAATTCGACCTGAACGGCTTCGTCTTCGGAAATTTCGAGCAAATGCAAGGCCCCGTTACGGATCACTTTCAAGGTTGGATAATGGAAAAGTGAATTGACCAGCGCACGAGCTCCCTTGAGGTTGATCTGCTCCGCGATGGCGGCGAGCTTGATCAGATCGTGTTTCAACTCGAATAAATCGTTTGAAATAGTCTCGGGTGATTGATACAGCTTGACCAAGGCCATCCATTCCAAAAGCAAGGCCTTGACCTGGTCGGCTTCTGCTTTACTGGAAAAACCAATGACCGGGATTGAACTGCTGCTGGACGAAGACGAGGAAGAGGACACAACCGGTGCCTTGACCTTGGCTTTTTCTTTTTCAATCTTATAAAGCGCTTTATTCAAGGTCATCCGTTGCTTTTCAGCGCCCTCTGCTTCTTCAGCTTGGATTCGTGCTTCTTCAGCAAGACGGGCGGCTTCTTTTCGGGCGAGCTCTGCTGCTTTAGCCAGTTCCAAGGCCTTGCGTGCTCGAACCGCGTCTTCCCCTTTTTCATAAATCTCGTCGAATTGTTTGACGAGATCCGAGTGAAAGTGGCCGGTGACATCCAATTTATTCAAGATATCTTTGGCTAAAAGTTTTTGATTGATCTCATGGCTGCCTTCAATGAAATAATCAATCCCACTTTCAAGAATTTTGGTCAGGGTGGTCTGGCGCAAGCCCGAACCCTTGAACAGTTTCTCCACACTGCCTTTATCACTTTTCAGTGTGGAGAGGGTTTTGTAAACGCGATTAAAGACTTCTCCCAGCACTTTATCACGCTTGGCCTGAGCTTCTTTGATTTTCGAACGAATTTCAGCCTGCTGCTTTTCTAGTGCTTCTTTCTCATTTCGCGCGATGGCTTGCTGCTCCTCATATTCTTGTAGCTTTTGGAGCCTTGAGGCTTCCTCTTGCTTCAGGATTTCCGGATCCACTCTCTCGGGCTTTTTCTTTTTAGCATTCAGCTCCATTTCTTTTTGCTTTTTAAATTTAATCGTTTCTATCACTGAATCGAGTGATCGAAGTTCCGCGACTTGGCGGCGCATCCAGGGGAGAAAAAAGAATCTATTGACTGCAATTCCAAACAAAGCAATGCCCAAAGACATGGGCATGGAGAAATTCGATACTTCCCCCGAAATGCCCTCGCCTTCATTCTGAGCCTGCTGATTTTTTCTGAACCCCGCTTCCATAAAAATCAGGTTGGCGTCGATGTAAATCGATGCAATCACATTTTTCATCATTCCCATCACCAGTGCCAAGGCGTTTTTTTGCGAGGGGGAAACATCCCCGACTGCATTTAAAAAATGATCGAGGGAGACGCGTGAAATTTGTTGAATTTTTCGCGCGATCGGCTCGTATTCATGAATTTTGTCCCCTTTGGAGACAAACTGCATCAAGTTCTCTTGAATTTGATGCAAAGCAATATTCGACATGACCTTATAGAGCGTGACAGAAGGATTGGGTTCTCGTTTTAATCCTCTTCCCTCTACACCAGGATGGATCCTGGTTTGAGAAAGAAGGTCTTCAAGATCCTCGATTTTCATCACAGGCCCATTTTCAGCAAGATACTGATAGAGGGGGATCACGATCCGAGAAGTCATCGCAAAGATATGTGCGTCTGAAAATTCAATTTTCTTGCCATTGTCGAGAAGATACGCATAGACGGCGCCAAAGGAAGGAATGGAATGGTTTTCCAGGTCCTGAATTGTTCGCAGTCGAAGTTCATTGAGGCTCTTATTTTCAACCACGGCATTAAAAAGTTGCATGTATTGCATGCCTTGGAGATAAGAATTTTCAACCGCAAGGCCATGGAAGCCCAGCTGAAAGAGCACCTCTGGGGTATGCAAGTCACGGTGTTCTTGATAGATTTCACGAATCAGCTTTTCACTCGGAAGCATCCCCGCAGGAATACGAGCATCCATGATTTCAAACACTTTCAAAGTATTCGGAAGATAGGCTTTTAAATGCTCTTTTTCTCGATTGGTACGAATCGCTTTAGAGGAAACCTCTTCGTACATTGCATCCATTCGCTGGTATTCTTCGTGGGAAAAAGGCAAGGAATTCAGGGCATTTGCACTCTCGATCCTGTTCATTAAATAGGCTTTTGCTGGATCTTGGTACACTAAATCATTGTATTCCTCTCGACGACCGCGGAGTGCTGGGCTCGCCCCAGAGAATGCAGCCGTCATGCCCAACAAAAACATCATTAACCTTTTCAGACTCATAGAACACCCTAGCGCTAAGTAAGTTAACCGATTTTATCGTATTCAAAGTCTCTCGTCAACTGTTTTTTGTCCAAATTCCCGTTTAACCCATTGATATTACTTTAGCTCCTATGATACAGTGAGTTACTATGCTTAAGAAAATCACCCCACTCCTCATTCAAGCCCCGCTGGCGGGTGTCAGCTGCGCCCCCTTCCGTTTGCTTGCATGGGAATACGGGAAACCAGATTATTCCTGTACAGAAATGATTTCCAGTAAAACTTTGATCTACTCTCCCAAAACCTCCCATCGTCGGTTTGTGTATAAAGATCCTCACGAAGGGCCGGTTTGCTTCCAACTTTCCTCGAATGTACCGGAAGAACTGGGGCTCAGCACCAAAATTGTCACTGATTACGGCGCGGATGCGATTGATTTAAATTGCGGTTGCCCAGTGCGTAAAATTCGCAGTAAAGGGGCGGGCTCGCATTTATTGTCTGAACCCTCCAAAATTTATGCCTTAATTCGCGCGATGAAAAATAATACCGATAAACCCGTCTCTATCAAAATACGAGTCGATGCACGGAGTCAGGATCGATTCAATGAGGACATTGCCAAAGCAGTCGCGGATGCAGGGGCGGATTTACTCACCGTACACGGCCGACATTGGACCGAAGGTTACGATGTCGATTGCTCGTACCAAGACATTCAATTTTTTGTGGAGAATTTATCGATTCCTGTGATCGGAAACGGCGATGTGGCCTGTTCGCGCAGTTTACAACGCATGTTAAACACCGGCTGTGCAGGCGCCATGATCGGACGCGCTGCCGTAGGGCAACCTTGGTTGGTGGCACAATTACGAGCCGAGCTGGCTGGCGAAATCTATACCCCACCCTCCTCAGATAAAATCGGGCAAATGTTCATTCAGCATCTTGTCGGTTTATGTGGATTGTTAAGCTGCGAAAAATTTGCCATCCTCCAGGCGCGAACCTTTGCCAAATACTATGCGCGAAATCTCCCAGATAAAGCAGGGTTTTGTGAAGCGTTTAATCGCTGTGAGGATTTGAAGATCGCTGAAGCCATTATTCATCATTATTTTTCAAATGATTTCACCGGCCCAGAGGCACGATGAATTAAATGGTGGGGATGGATTAGGAGAGCAAGGCGAGGACTTCTTCGAGCTGAGCAACCAGATTGGAGGCGGGCTCCTCCTGAGGTGCAGATTCAGTCGGTGTGCTCGTCCCAGATATTAACTGCATGCGAGCTCCCGAAATGGTAAAACCTTGCTCGTAAAGCAAGGTTTTAATTTGTCGAACGATCACGACGTCTTCCAAACGATAATACCGGCGGTTGCCCCGACGTTTGCTTGGACGAAGATTTTGAAATTCCTGTTCCCAATAACGTAGGACGTGCGGCTTGACAGCACACAAGGTGCTGACTTCACCGATCGTAAAATAACGTTTATTAGGAATGACTGGTAGCGTGCTCATCGGCATTGCCTTCAAAAGCTTCCACTTTGGCCTTCAATTTTTGACCGGCATGGAAGGTCACTACACGACGCGCAGTGATCGGTATTTCTTGACCCGTTTTGGGATTACGGCCTGGGCGCGAGCGCTTGTCACGAAGATCAAAGTTGCCAAAGCCTGATAACTTGACTTGATGTCCTGTTTCCAGCGCATTGCGCAATTCTTCGAAAAAAATTTCGACCAGGTCTTTGGCTTCACGTTTATTCAGCCCCACCGTCGAAAATAAATAATCAGCGATATCAGCTTTGGTCATAGCGGTCATTTTGTTTTATTCCCTTACTGTTGCCTGGAAAGCCTGTTCGAGACCTTGGACAACTGCCTGCATCAGATCATTGACTTCCTCGTCTATAGAGTGCGCGAAGAATCCTGTAAAATCAAGCCCAAAGCAATACTTTTTTTACCTTTTTCAATACGTTCGCCCTGATAGACATCAAAAATATCAATACGCTGCAAAAGTTTTCCTGCTTTTTCACGGGCGACCTGCAACAAAGCCTCTGCCTGGATCGTTGCATCCACCAAAACGGCCAAATCCCGACGAATCGCAGGGAATTTAGACAAGGGTTGGTAATGAGGTAAAGAGCGCGTCAAAAGATTGGCAAGACGGATTTCAAATAAATAGACCGGTAATTTAATGTCGAGGGCTTTGGCCATGAAAGGATGCAAGGCTCCGATCCAACCGACACATTGACTGCCCTGCATGATCGCTGCCGTTTGCCCCGGAGCCAGCGCACTGTGTGTCTGAGGGACGAAAGAGAACGAGGGATCGAGGGTCAGGCCCACCAAGGCTTCCACATCGCCCTTAAGATCAAAAAAATCCACCGGACGCTTAGCCAATCCCCAATGAATGGGATTGCATTGCCCACTGATTAAGCCTGCCAGCATTTCGACAGGTTGAGAATCACTGTTTTCTTTGAAACATTGTCCCATTTCAAATAAACGCAGATCATTCATTTGACGATTTTGATTGTAGGCTAGGGTTTTGAGCAGCCCAGGCCAAATGCTTAATCGCATGCTGCCCATGTCAGGCGAAATGGGATTCAGCAAATCTTGGGTGGACTCAAACGGAAATAGGGTATTTTGCCACTCTTTATCGACAAAACTGTAAGTAATCACCTCATGGTAGCCTCGATCGATTAAGGCTGATTTGATGCGAGTGAGTGACACTGAGGTTTCACTCGGTGTGCCGCTCGCCACCACAGGCAAAACAGTCTCAGGGATTTGATCGTAACCCACGACACGGATCACTTCCTCAATCAGATCTTCAGGAATGTTGATATCAAATCGGTAGCTCGGTGAAGTGACCTGATAAACCCCATTTTCAGCAGACACATGCATGTTGAGCGCCTTGAAAATGGCCAAGATCTGCTCGGGTGCGATATCCATTCCCAAGAGACTGCAAAGCTTGTGATGCGCAAGGGTAATGGGAAGCTTTTTCGGTAGAAATTCTTCGTGAACAATCTCATGAACTTCGCCTGCACGTCCTCCGGCCAACTCTAGAATCAGCTGGGTTGCACGATCCATCGCATAATTAGCCAGCGCGGGATCCACACCGCGTTCCCAGCGCTGAGCCCCTTCGCTGTGGAGCCCAAAACGTCTGGCGCGACCCGAAATCGCCTCGGGCGTGAAATACGCTGCCTCTAAAAATACATCGCGTGTCTCGGTGCTTACGGCCGTAGCCTGGCCACCCATGATCCCTGCGAGGGCGATCACCCCCTTTTCATCACAGATCACGAGATCATTGTCGCTTAAGGTGACTTCACTTTGATTCAACAACAAGAGTGTTTCGCCACGGCTTTTACGCACATGAATCCCACCGGTGATTTTCGCATAATCGAAAACGTGCATGGGCTGACCCAATTCCAGCATCACGTAATTCGTGATATCAGCCAACAGATTCACGCTTTGCATGCCTGCTTTTTCAAGACGGGAAATCATCCACTCGGGCGTACTCGCCGCCCCCTCGGTGCCACGAATGATTCGACCGCAATATCGAGGACAAGCTTCTGGGGCTTGCAAATCAATGGAAAGAATTTCATTGAGACTGATTTCGATTTCCTCAATGATCGGATGCTGAACAGGCACGCCAAAACCCACGCTGACTTCGCGCGCCACCCCTAAAATACTGAGGCAATCCCCACGATTGGGGGTAATGCCAAGTTCAAGCACATGATCTTGACCGACAGGGGTGATGGCATCAAGCTCAAGGCCGAGTGCAGTTAATTTATCACCGAGTGTTTGAACATCGACCGAGGGATTGACCCAACTGCGCAACCATTGTTCGCTGAATTTCATACCTGAACCCTACCCTATTCAAATTCTTGCAAAAAGCGTAAATCGTTTTCGTAAAAGCTGCGCAAATCGTCTACCTCGTAGCGCAACATAGCCATGCGCTCAATTCCCATGCCAAAAGCAAAGCCCTGATATTGCGTGGCATCCACGCCAGAGGCGGTCAACACATTGGGATGGACCATGCCACAGCCCCCAATTTCGAGCCAGCCTGTTTGTTTACAAATCCGACACCCCTCACCCTCGCATTTGACGCAAGCGACGTCTAACTCCGCAGAAGGCTCCGTGAAGGGGAAAAATGAGGGACGAAAACGCACTTCTAACGATTTTTCAAAAAAACGCGTCACGAATTCATGCAACAACCATTTCAACTGAGTAAAACTCGCCGTCTTATCGACGAGCAATCCTTCAATTTGATGAAACATCGGGGTATGCGTGACATCACTGTCGCAACGATACACGCGACCCGGAGAGACGATACGAAAGGGAGGCTCTCCCGCAACCATCGTGCGAATTTGAACCGGCGAGGTATGAGAACGTAATAATTTTCCGTTTGGGAAATAAAAGGTATCGTGCATGGCACGAGCGGGATGAGTTTCAGGCGTATTCAACGCTTCAAAGTTGTGAAACTCGTCTTCAATTTCAGGGCCCGTCGCAACATCAAAACCCATTTGCTGAAAAATAAAAGTCGCACGTTCGAGTGCGCGACTCACAGGATGCAATCCGCCTGATAATAATTTTCTTCCAGGAAGCGTGACATCCACTGCATCTTTAGCTAACATATCATTGAGATGGGAATAGGTCAGCTCTTCTTGTCGAATCTCGATCGCCGCTTGAATGGCATCTCGAGCCGAATTAACAGATTGACCAAACTCTTTACGAAGTTCAGGAGGAACGCTACTGATTTGTTTCAAGAGTGCTGTGATTTCACCCTTTTTGCCCAGATAGGCTACGCGAACACCATCAAGGCTTTGCAAGTCTTCCGCCTGAGCGATTTGAGCAAGAGCAGCGGCTTGTATGGTAGAAATAGATGGAGTTGTCATGTGCATACCCTAAATAACGTTAAGAACTTATGCAAAGTTCTGGCAAGTGTAACATTTACAAAGGAATATAACCATGGGGTCATCCTTCTTAGAGTATCAACAAGCCCAACAAGAGGCTAAAAACTATGTGATTTCCAAACGTAAAATTCAAAGAAACACTTTTCGTTACGTCGTAGCCTCAACCTTTGGTGTATTCGTCACCTTTCTTATCGCACCAAAACTCGTCTTACCCAGCATTCTTATCAGTGTTGCGGCGTATGGATTGGTCAGATTCGGTTGGTCAGCTTACACCAAGGCGAGGCACTGGTGGCTGGATAAGAAGGCTCAACGCGCCATGAGGCATGAAGGCCCAAAAGAGGAGCCCCTACTCACCCATAATTCGCGGAGTGAACTTCGTGAGATAGCCAATGGTCCACTCTCCGAAGCGCTGATGAGCAAGAGCTATAAAATTGCTCATTATGAACAAAAGGCGACCTTTGAAGATAAAGAACCGCTCACTTACACGGACCGCAAACATCAGCGCGCCCTCTTCCAATACCGTATGCTTGAGCATGTGAAATCGGCCACCCTCAAGGGAGACCCAAATTTTCTTGATGATTTCTCCACCGATCGGGCCAAGCGCCGCTCGAAAAAAATTGAAATCTTAGAAAAAATTAAAAGCTACCTTGAACAAGGAAATCTTTCGATTGCGCTCAAACATATCGATAAAGCGCCTGACTGCGAATGTGTCCTGAGTGGACATCACTCTGAGGTCTTCATCACCGATCTGCAAAAATGGAACACGGAGGATCAGTTGAATGTTTTTCTGCCCGTGCCCAGCCATTTAACCCCGTTAGAAGAGCGAAACTTTCTGAAAAATTCCCTACTTCCCTTGATCTTAGACATGGACAAGGTCACCCACAAAGTTCATAACCGCAGCGAAGCCAGCCCCGTGGGTCGACGCGGGAATGGGTTGATTCAACTGAAAACCTATCCAATCACTGCGGATTACATCAGTAAGCGAATTGATAAAGTGAAAGAATCCTGCGCGAACTGGGAGTCTAACCGCCCTTCTTCCGCCGTTTAATCTCCGTATCCGGGGATGAGTGCGAAGATTCTGAGGCGGTCTTTTGTTCCGTGGTCTTTCTTTTTTGACTGGAAAAACGGGTGGTCATTCGAGTGTGAGTGGCCTCCGCGGGGGTAAGAACGGGAGCCGGGGGCGTGGATTGGCTTTGTCTGTATTTCAGGGTTCCAAAATGAGCATTCTGAGTCTTCCCCAGGAGCCCATCCAAATTCAAATGTTGTGCATGGATTCCTAAATCATGGCCGTGCACATTGAATACCTTGGGAGGGAAAGCATATTTGGGTGCTGAGCGTTTCCAACAAAGACGATCAAAAACGAAATTGCTCTCCTCTTTCCCCCTAATCAGAGTTGATTCTCCACACCGCCCCATGAGGTCTGACAAGGTATTACCGACGGCGGCCTCGGAAACAACACGATTGATTCGATCAATCATCAGGATGAAATGTTCTACTTTAAGCCCAGAAACCCCCTCAGGAGGAAGCTCTTGCTCAGTGACAAGCTCCAAACTCCGTGCCACCTGGAGTATATCGTCCGGATCAATCGGGGCATGGCTGTAAATAAACAGATTCCCTTCTGCATCGTAATCATATGAGAGTGCCTTTAGCTTTGCGTTGCGGATCGCATACAGCGAATTAATCTCATCGGGGGCGATCATCCGACAATCCATATAAAAAAAGAGATTATCCATCGATCTCATAAGGCCTATGCCCGGCTCGGGATTTATCCGATGTTGCCCGCCTAGACCACAAATCTCATCACGGAACTGGGTTTCTCGTTCGTAGGTAAATTCCAGTCCATGATTTGAGAGCAAGATCTCAAGATTGGCCCCTCCCTGGTGTAATTTTTCAATGAGCTTGAGCATGTAATAATCGTTTTCGCCGCGATCGGCTAACTCATCGCCAATCAGCCGAATATTGGCTCCGGGAGTGACGGTGATGGTAGAAAGAAGCGTATTAAGGGTTTTCACATTTTGAAAGATTCCGGCCGTGGTCTCTGCTTCGGTGTAATAGAGTGTAGCAAAATCTAGATATTTCATGCCGTCCATCGTCACTGCTCCCTGTTGAAGCAGAAAATACAGAAACATGAGTGCATTGGAATGCAAATCGCCAACGGTCGACCATTGAGATTTGGCTATGTCTGCAGACAAGCAAGCGGGGGGAAATCGAAAGAAATCGACTTTTTGAGTGAGAACTTCAGGGGTCACGAGATCACCACACTAAATTATACCTAATAAGTTAGTATAGCAGCTATTGTTTTTATAAACAAGAAGGGCGCATCATAAAGGTGCGCCCTTTTTATTGACCCTTAGACCAATTGAGCTTTGGCTTTTTCTGCCAAGAGCGCAAAGGCTGGCGCATCAAAAATAGCGAGATCAGCAAGGACCTTACGATCCAAAGCGATATCAGCTTTTTTAAGGCCATTCATGAAGGTGCTGTAGGTTAAGCCATGAAGACGTGCACCGGCGTTGATCCGGACAATCCAGAGGCTACGGAACAAACGACGCTTGGTACGACGATCGCGGTAGGCGTATTGGCCGGCCTTGATCACCGCTTGCTTGGCTACACGAAAGACGCGCGAGCGTGCTCCGTAGTAACCTTTCGCTTGTTTTAAAATTTTCTTGTGACGTTTACGTGCGGTCACACCGCGTTTTACTCTTGCCATGATTCACATCCGTCCTATTTTTCGGCCAACAATTTGTTAACGTGGTTCTGATCGACTTTCGCCAATGCATGAGGTGAACGACGTTGACGACCGATTTTACCGGTGTCTTTGGTAAAATTATGTGAACGGTTGGCGCCGCGGAACTTAATGCGGCCTGAAGCGGTTTTAATAAATCGCTTCTTTGCACCGGAGTGCGTTTTTTGCTTTGGCATGGTGTTACTCCAATTTAATTGCCTGTTTGTTTAAACAAAACAGCAAGCGTGGTACAGGCGATAAACCTGAAGAACAGCGTTATGATGCCGGAGTCTCACCCTGTTGAGGTTCAGACTTCGTATTCACAGGCGCTTTCTTAGCAGGTGCAATCATCATGAACATTTGACGGCCTTCCATTTTGGATTGCTGTTCAACGACGCCGAGACCCTTGAGGGCATTCTCGACACGAAGAAGCAGCTCACGACCGAGTTCATTGTGCACGATCTCACGTCCGCGGAAGCGAATGGTGACTTTGACCTTGTTTCCCTCTTCCAAGAACCGGGTCATACTGCGGACTTTCACATTGAAATCGCCGTCGTCGGTTGTTGGACGAAACTTCACTTCTTTGAGTTCGACCTGCCGTTGCTTTTTCTTAGCCACAGCTTGCTTTTTCTTAAAGTCATAGGTGAACTTACCGTAGTCCATGATGCGACACACAGGGGGATTGCCATTGGGAGATATTTCTACCAAAGACAGGCCCAAATTTTTAGCCTTGTGCAATGCATCGAGAACCGGAACTTCGCCTTGGCGCTCTCCATCTTCATCGATTAACAATACCGTCTTCACCTCACGGCGCTTTAGAATTTCTTCATTGACCCGGTACTTGTCATTTGACTTTTTAACGCTGATGGAAAAATCCTCCTAAACTAAGGCGGTCGCCCATAAAGCTTTCTAGGGACAGGGCCCCTAGGTCTTCCCCCTCGCGGGTTCGGACGGCTACTGTTTGGGTTTCAACCTCTTTATCGCCTACGACCAAAAGATACGGCACACGCGCGAGCGTGTGTTCCCGGATTTTAAAGCCTATCTTCTCATTTCTCAAGTCCAAATTGACCCTAAACCCTTCTTTTTGCAATTTTTCTGCAATATTTTTCGCATAATCGCTTTGAGCGTCCGTAATATTGAGGATAGCGACCTGAACAGGAGCGAGCCAGACCGGGAAATGCCCAGCATGCTCTTCAATTAAGACCCCGATAAAACGCTCAAAGGAGCCCAAAATGGCTCGATGGAGCATGACAGGGACCTGTTTAGACCCATTCTCAGCTACGTAACTTGCCCCTAGCCTTCCAGGCAGCGCAAAATCGAGCTGGAGGGTCCCACACTGCCAGTGCCGGCCTAGGCAGTCTTTGAGGGTAAAATCGATTTTAGGCCCGTAGAAAGCCCCATCGCCGGGATTAAGTACCCACTCTAAACCTGACTCGTTGAGCACTTCTTGAAGCTTGGATTCCGCCTTGTCCCAGAGCTCTTCGGAGCCCACCCGTTGAGCGGGTCGTGTCGAGAGCCTGACCAGCACCTCAGTGAAGCCGAAATCCGCATACACTTCGCGAAGCATTTTGATAAAGGCCGCGGCCTCTTGTGCAATTTGATCTTCGGTGCAAAAAATATGAGCATCGTCTTGAGTGAAATTGCGCACACGCATCAAGCCATGCAGTGCACCGGATAATTCGTTACGATGACAAGAACCAAACTCGGCCAAACGCAAAGGCAAATCACGGTAGCTTTTCAAGCCTTGATTGAAGACTTGAATATGGCAAGGGCAATTCATGGGTTTGATCGCGAAAATACGCTCTTCGGATTCAGTCGTGAACATTTCATGACGGAAATTTTCCCAGTGCCCTGATTTTTCCCAAAGGACTCGGTCAATAATTTGCGGAGTACGAATTTCTTGGTATTGGTATTCACGCAATTTTCCACGCATGTATTGTTCGATGGTGCGATAAATTGTCCAACCCTTGTCATGCCAAAAGACCATGCCCGGGGCTTCTTCCTGAATGTGAAATAAATCTTGAGCCTTCGCAATTTTTCGATGATCACGTTTGCTTGCTTCTTCCAAACGATGCAAATAAGCGGCCAGATCCTTAGGATTAGCCCAGGCGGTTCCGTAAATGCGTTGCAGCATTTCGTTATTGGAATCACCGCGCCAATAGGCGCCTGATTGTTTGGTTAATTTAAAGGCCTTGAACAAGCCCGTGCGTGGCAAGTGGGGCCCGCGGCATAAATCGATGAATTCGCCTTGTTGATACAAGGACAGGGTTTGATCGGCCGGAATATCTTCGATGATTTTCGCTTTGTATTCTTCGCCCTTCTTTCTGAAAAAAACGATGGCCTCGTCACGGGGCATCACAGAGCGGGTGATGGGCAAATCTTCTTTGACGATTTTTTCCATTTCCGCTTCAATTTTGACTAAATCGTCGGGAGTAAACCCCTTAGGGTAAGAAAAATCATAATAAAAGCCGTCTTCAATGACAGGGCCAATGGTCACTTGGGCATCGGGATACAAGCGCTGAACTGCTTGAGCCAATAAATGAGCACAAGAATGTCGAATGATTTCGAGGGCCTCTTCGCTTTTTTCGGTGATGATCGCAAGACTGAGGTCCTTGTCGATCAGATAAGAGGTATCCACCAGCTCATCCCCCAGCTTTCCGGCTAAAGCCGCTTTAGCGAGACCCGCCCCAATGCTTTGGGCCACCTCAGCGACTGTGATGGGATGATCAAAACTGCGTTGACTGCCGTCGGGCAAAGTGATGATGGGCATGATAAGGGGGCTTCCTTGAGGGCAAAGTCCCCATTATAACCATTTTTAAGCCTGTGAGCCAGGTCTACCTGAAGGCGATGGGCCTGCAATTTCCGAGACTTTTTCCTCGTATTTCGCCTTTTTTACTTCAAATAACTGAGCATTGAAGGGCTGAAAATGAAGGCTTTTCAGAATATCTTCCTCTGCATTATTAAGAAGGGAAGTAGGCATGCCCGATCCACTTCCCCAGGTTTTATTATCAAAAGGGATGTCTTCAATAAATTTAGCCCCTACCATCATCGCAGCAACACAAAGAACAAAAGGATGATGAGCTTGTGTGAGCGCTGGACAGCCCTCAGACTGAGACAACAGATCAAGCAACTGGACTGAACACAACAAGCTTGAGAGGTGAACAACACCATGGTCATGAAAACGTCCAAGCAATCTATTCAACTCCTGGCGCAGAATGTTTTCATTAAGACGGCTGTCATTAGGATAAACTTTTTTCATTTCATCCAGGAGCATGTCGAGGGCGATACCTCTGTGCTCTAGCGCGGGATCGAACTGGGGGGCCCCACGCATATTAAGATTTATTCTTTCTTGATCTTGCGTGGTGTATCTCACTGGCCGTGAGACCTGAGGGGATGATTTATCAGCGTTTTTTGGGTCTTTACCATCGTTTACCATAATCGAACCTCCCACTGCTTATGGGTTAACTATAGCACAAGAGTAAGAATAAGTTGGAAAGACTGATTATTTAAATGAGGGGAGGAAGACAAGGGGTGGTAGGCACGAGTGGAGTCGAACCACCGACCACCACGATGTCAACGTGGTGCTCTACCGCTGAGCTACGCGCCTATGGGGTGAGACTGTATCAAATAGCTCGCTGTATTGCAAGAGATTTTGCAAGCATCCTTATCGTAATACCAGTTTATCTAAATCGTCTGAAAAGGTTTGATCAGGCGCTTCAACTTGGCGTGGGGGACCCTGTCTCACAAAATCGGCTATCCTCTGGAGCAGGCCATAGGACTGCGGGATCTGAGGATTATCTAGGCTTAAAAAATCGGTCACTGCTCTCATGGAAATAGTCATCTGGCCAGGAATACCCCGCGCATAAGGAACGTGCGTGTTTCTAGAATACCATGCGCCCGAGCCTTGATAATGGTATTGAAGCTGAATGTGATTTCGTTCTAAAACAAACAGCAAAAAACAGTTATTACCATCTCTGTCTTGATTGATGTAACTTTCTGAGGCTTGAGGAAGGACGATTCCCGTAGGCTGAAGTGCTGTTGGATTAATGAGTGTCCAGGCCATGTCAATTCTCCTGTGGTTCTTTTGATTGGATTGATTTAATAAAGTAAGCATATTAACACACCCCTGTTCTAACCACAAGCATATTAAGACCTAATGTTTAGATATCAGGCCCCTGAGTAGCGTTAATATTTTGTGGGGCTTCATAAGGCCGTTTAAGCCCTATGGAAGGACGGTAGGTCTGCTCGGTAGCATCCATGGCCCGCAGTTGCGTTTCAAGGTGAATCGCCTTTTCCTGAATCTGACGCAATTTTTCCTTGTTTTCGGCCAATTCTTGCATTAAAGCCCTCTTATTGGATTCTTTAATTTGATGAAGACAGGCCTGAATTTGAGAATTCAGCGCAGGAATATTGGCACTTAAATCACGGACCTGGGCCTCCCCCTTCAGAACTGACTTTTTTAGGCCTTCGATGGTCGCAAGGGTAGCTCGATTTTGCTCTCTGATCTTCTGAATTTTTTCTTGGGTGGCTTTTAACTTGTCTTGAAGAGACTTGATCTCTTCATTTGAAACGGAGGAATCAACTGGCAGGGACACTGTCAAAGGAATGATTGCATTAACAGTGTCCATCAAAGCGCCATTTTGACAAATGCGCGCATGGTCTATAAAGCCCTGATATCGTTTCGCAACTGACATGGAGAGAAAATTCTGCCCGCGATCATTTTTTTGCAGTAAGATATCGGGCGTTGCATGATTGAGTAAGATTTTTCCGAGTTCCAGATATTGAGACGATTGGATCGCCAGCATGTACAAGGGATTATTCAAGCGTCCATACAGAGGCGCTGCCACAAAGTCAGAAATTTTTTCAGAGGAAACCGCTTGAAGCAGTATCAACAAATCCCCATGGAACTGTGCCAGGTTAGCGATAAAATTTTTAGACAAGACCTTAAAACAGGCCTCAGGGATTTTGTCTTTGCAAGGTAAGGAGGCTCTTTGTTCCCAGACCTTGATTGCCCAGGGATAATGGTATTTAGGGCGGTAGAAAGGGGTATTGTTATCATAATTTGTAATGCTGAGATCAGCGCCCGCCCGCAATAATTCCCAAAAAATTTCTTCTTGTTGATGGAAAACAGCCAGATGCAAAGACGTATTACCATTTTCTTGATCCGGTGTATTTAAGAGAGCAGTATTTTTCATTTGGAGGATTTGTCGAACCAGATCCACTCTCCCGAGAGAGATGGCTTCACGAAGCGTAGGTGGCTTAGCCACGACGGGAGCAGGAGGCGTTGGAACTGTTACGGGTTGAGGTTGGAATTGACTCGGCGCTATCAAGGGAGATACCCCCCCTAAGAGATCAAGGGGGTCGGGGTTGAACGGGTCGGGTTCATCGATTTCGCCCCACTTATTATAGATAGACAGCCAGTTATCATCCATGAGGAACAACCTTCTTTGACCAATGATTATTCATTGTGATGTGAAGAAGGTGGTAAGTCAAGAGCTGTGAGCCGGGGTGAATACGCAGGGTACTCCATGCATATTTGTTACGGGATCCGCTGTTTTAATTCCCAGAGTGCAGAAATGGCGGCCACCCCCTGCCCTCCGTGTTGACGAGCGGGGAGCAAGTCATCGAGGTTCAGGCCGCCGAGGGCATAAACGGGATGCTGGGCTTTGGCAACAAATTGGGCAAACTTATCCCAACCGAGTGGAATGGCCTCAGGATGCGAAGCTGTCGGTTTAACGGGTGACAAAACTGAACAATCCACCGCGATTTTATTGGCCTGCAGAATGTCTTGTTCTGAATGCAAAGAAGCAATCAGCAATTTATCGTCGGATACTGGCCGTGTTTGATAATGGTATAAATCTTGACTGTTCAAATGCCATCCTGAGACGCCTGGCCAGGTGTCTGAAGGAGGCCCATCAATCATGATACTCACGGCGCTCTGGCCCGCTAAGTCCAAGGCTGCGCGTACCCGAAGATGATATTCTTGATCCGACAAGGCGCCCTGCCGCACACGACAGAGTCGAATTCCCAAGGCGAATAAACGTTGTAACTTCGCGGTAAACTCCGTCAGAGGCATCCAATGATCGGGGGTTATTAAATAATACTGGGGCAAAAGCAAGGCGCGGATAATCGCACGATTCGCGATAGGGAAATCGTAATGATTTAAATGATGGGGGTTCACCCAGCGAAAATTTTGGCCTTCGCGTGATTCCGGCTCGCCCTCAAAATCGAAGATTTCCCAGGTGTCGAGTAAAACTGAATGTTCTGGATAGTCATAGGGAATCGAAACCAAACGAGAAAACCGCGTCGGTTTAATGCCGAGTTCTTCATCAAATTCACGAATCAAAGCCTCTCGAACCTGCTCGCCCTGCTCAACCTTCCCGCCCGCAAATTCCCATTTCCCCCCCTGATGTTTATCCGGGGGGCGCTGGGTCAATAAGACGTTCCCTTCTTTGTCGTATACCACGCCTACGGCTACGTGGTAGTGCGGTTTCATGTCGAAAGCTCGCCAGCGATTGCTCCGTGACAATATTTGAATTTTTTGCCAGAGCCACAATGACAGGGATCATTTCGATTTAATTTTTGATTCGGCTGCGCCTGGATGGCCGTCGCTTCCAAGGGTTCTTCTGGAATGGAGGCGGCCGGCGCAATATTGAAACGCAAGAGCATTTTAATGGCTTCAAATTTGTATTGATCTAACAAATTGGAAAACAGAGAAAAAGCTTCACGCTTGTATTCTTGCTTAGGATCTTTTTGAGCAAAGCCTCGCAGACCAATCCCCTGACGCATGTAATCCATGGCCGCCAAATGTTCACGCCAATTGGTGTCTAGGATCTGCAACATGATGGTTTTTTCGTATTTGCGCATCATGGAAGCGCCGAGCAGCGCTTCTTTTTGCGCGTAGATTTCATTGGCTTTGTGAATGACCCGCTCAATCACGCCTTCGGTGTTGAGTGCATCGTCTTCTTCAATCCATTTTTGCACAGGACAATCCAGACCATAATCAGCCAACAAATTTTCTTCCAGGCTGATCAAATCCCATTGATCTTCAAGCGTATCGGGGGGCATAGAGGCATGAACCAACTCGGTGAATACCTCGGTTTGCGTTTCACTGATGTATTGGCTCAAATCGTCCATGGACATCAACATGCGTCGCAAAGAATAAACCACTTTACGCTGTTCGTTGGCCACATCGTCGTATTCGAGCAATTGTTTACGCAAATCAAAATGCTGCGCTTCCACGCGTTTTTGTGCTTTTTCGATGGCATGTGTGACCACACCACTCTCAATGTTCTGATCATCCTGGAGACCCAATTTCTGCATCATGCCAGCGACTCGTTCCGAAGCAAAAATCTTCATCAGAGGATCTTGCAAGGACAAATAAAAACGAGAAGAACCAGGATCGCCTTGACGTCCAGAACGACCCCGCAATTGATTGTCGATCCGACGGGATTCATGACGCTCAGAACCAATCACGCGTAAACCACCGGCTTTGAGTACCGTTTCGTGACGCTGTTTCCAATCTTTTTCCAGCGCCTCGATTGCCTCAGGCGTAGCCTTGTCGCCCAGCTGAAGCATTTCAGCCGAGAGATTTCCACCCAAAACAATATCTGTTCCTCGACCTGCCATATTCGTGGCAATGGTCACGGCCCCAGGACGACCGGCCTCAATGATGATTCCGGCTTCTTTTTCATGGTATTTGGCATTTAAAACTTGGTGTGGAATTTGCTCTTTTTTGAGCAAATCTGAGAGCACCTCAGAATTTTCGATCGAGGTGGTCCCCACCAAGACAGGCTGCTCGCGTTTTCGGCATTCTTTAATGTCTTGAATGATTGCACGGTATTTGTCTTGAACTTTTTGATAAACCAAATCGCGCATGTCATCTCGGACGCATTTTTTATGCGTAGGAATCGCGACGACCTCGAGGCCGTAGGTTTGGTGAAACTCAAAGGCCTCGGTGTCGGCCGTTCCCGTCATGCCGGCCAACTTCTCGTAAAGTCGGAAATAATTTTGGAATGTGGTGGAAGCCAGGGTTTGATTTTCGTTTTGAATGGGAACCTGCTCTTTGGCTTCGAGGGCTTGATGCAAGCCTTCGGACCAACGACGCCCTTGCATGGTACGGCCTGTGTGTTCGTCCACAATCACCACTTCACGGTCAGCCGTCACAAGATAATCGACATCGCGCGAAAATAAATGATGCGCGCGCAAGGCTGCGATGACATGGTGCACTAACACAAGGTGTTGTGGGCTGTAGAGATCTGCCCCTTCTGGCAAGAGATCGTTTTTAACGAGAAGTTGTTCGATCTGCTCTTGCCCTGCCTCGGTGAGATGCACGCTTTTATTTTTCAGATCGAGAGTAAAATCACCGGGGCCCTTTTCTTCTTTGCGCTCTTTCAAGGCAGGGATCAGGGCATTGATTTTAAAATACAGGGCCGAACTGTCTTCCACATGGCCTGAAATAATCAGTGGGGTACGCGCTTCGTCGATCAAAATCGAATCGACTTCGTCAACGATGGCAAAATTTAAAGAGCGACGATTCACGCGATCCTCATTGCTGAAGGCCATGTTATCGCGCAAATAATCAAAACCAAATTCGTTGTTCGTGCCATACAAAATATCGGCCTCGTAGGCATCGATTTTTTCTTGACCGCCCATGCCTGGGATATTGATTCCGACGGTGAGCCCTAAAAACTCATAGACAGGGCGCATCCATTCCGCATCGCGGCGCGCTAAGTAATCATTGACGGTGACAATATGAACGCCCTTACCGGTCAAGGCATTCAGGTAGGCGGGTAAGGTCGCAACCAGGGTTTTGCCTTCACCGGTGTGCATTTCTGCGATTTTACCTTGATGAAGGACCATTCCGCCGACCAATTGGACGTCGAAATGACGCATATTCAGCTTGCGACGCGCTGCTTCACGGGCGGTAGCAAAAGCCTCTTCGAGGAGTTGGTCAAGAGTTTCCCCCTGAGCAAAACGCTGTTTAAATTCGGTGGTTTTAGCGGCGAGCTGCTCGTCGCTCAGGGCTTGGAAAGCGGGCTCATGGGCATTGATGCGAGCCACCCGTTGTTCTAGTCGTTTAACCAATCGCTCGTTGCGCGAACCCAGTAGTTTTGTAATAAATTCCAGCATAGTATCCCCAAGAAATGGTGCGTAAAATCCATGAATATGGTAGGCTTAGACATGATATCACAGAATAAGAAGACCATGCTTCATGCCAATCAATCCCGCCCTCAATCAATTATTGCATCAAGGTGAGCTAAAACCTCTGATTGAGCAGGCCCTCAAAATTAACCAAGTCAATCTAGCCCTTCAACCTCTTCTACCTGAGGGCTTTGAGGGCCAGGTTCAAGTGTCCACGGTAAAATCAGGGACGGTCGTCGTGGATGTGCCGAATGCTTCCATGTTAACCATCTTAAAATACCAAGGTCCCGAGATCCTCAGCCGGCTGCGCCAGGTCAAAGGCTTGGCAGGGCTCGCTTCGGTCAAGTTCCGCGTCACCCCGCCTGCGCCAGCGCCAGCCAAGGCTCCTCAACCTCCTGAAATCAAACGAATTAGCCCTGAAACGGCTGCCCTCCTCCGAAGCACTGCAGACAAACTTGAAGACGAGGGCCTCAAGGCGGCCTTGCTCAGCCTTGCCTCTCATTTGTGACAGTTTGTAAACCCCATTGTTAGTTGCCCCAATGGGGTGTAAACTCAAGCTCAGTGAATAGCTATCAGATCACGAGAGGTGTCCGATGTTTGGATCCAATGCCCCAACCCCAGAAAAATCTTTGCCTGAGCTGCGCAACTTCAGCCCAGAATTTGTAGAGGGCATTACCGATAATGCCAGCCTGACTAAGGCATGGGGTCATTTCGCGGCAAGCTTCACCTCGCAGGACCCTGATGTGCAGCATATCAAAACTGTTTTTTTAGCTGTGCAAACGGCATTTCCCGAATTAGCCAATCCGAGCTGGCGTATTCCCATCTCGTTAAATGCTTGCAGACAGACACTCCTCCAACATCCGATCCACACCTTTGCGCATATCAAGGTCACCAATGAAAACGAAGAAGATTTAGCCCGATACGCTGAAATCCTCGGGATTTTAGAGTATGTCTTAACTCACCAGATCCAAAATAATACGAATTCATTTCTCTGTTGGTTTGCCAGAAAAACGGTGGATAGTCTATTAGCAACTCAGCGTCTGGCAAACCAAGCCCAAGGAAGACCCAAGGTCGGCACACTCGAGGAAGAGCTCAAAGAAATCGAGGGCAAATTTTCCCGATGGCGAGAGACATTGAAGACCAATCTGTCTCATCATCAACAAAGAAAATTACTCAAAAGCGCCGAGGAAACACTCCTCGAGGAAATCAGCCGTCTCAACACCCTCAGCGATGAGGAGGCTCTTTATGAATTATTCGTCCGTATCAACAATCATCGAAACAAAATCGCCAATATTTCTGACAGCGCCACGGAACTAAAACAGATTGAGCAAAATACTTTTTTAGTCACTGTGATTGAAGCATTGTTTACAAAATACACTTCGATGACTTTCACGACAGATTCACCCTTGGAGAATTTTCTTCAGGAACTCATGAAATCCGTGAATGATTCGAATAAAACACTGCAGGATACCATGGACCGAATCAGGGGGAATACCGATGATGACGGTCTGTGCGATGCTGATGAACAATTTTTTCAAGCCTACATTAGCTATTTTCGATTCTTTCTCACCAAAAAACAAATGCTCTCAAACAAACTTGAATTGACCCTGCCCGAATCCACGAATCAATCGCCCGTGACCCAGGCGGAGAGCTCAAGCACTTCCAGTCATCCAGAAGCCCCGGTCTCACTCGCCCCTCCCCTAGATTCTGCCCCTCAAGCGCATGAGAATAAATTGAATCGATTGCACGAAGAAATGCAGGATTATGTACTTAAACGTGAGCGTGAGCGCGTCCTCAGGGAAGCAAAAATGAATTTGAAGCCGTTGCCGCCAAAGCCGGTTGCGCGCAACGTCATGAGGGAGAACGATAACGAGATCATCAATAGAGCAATTGTTGAACGAAACATCACCGAGCACCCTGTGAACCCAGTCAATGCCGCCGCCACTGCCCGCCCTTTCTTGAATGCAAGACGCACATCCGAGGTCATGACTTCATCACTTTGCTTATTGTATGCTGGGGGAGTGGGTTTAGAAACCTTAGGCAAAATCAGCCTGGCCTCAAGCATTGAGCCATTTTTTGTTGCAGCGAGTTTCGCCAGCCCGGTTGCGATTGCGGCTCTGGCTGCCTGTGCACTCGTTTTGGTGATTGGCATGGCGGAGATGGCGTACACCTATCATGAAAATACGCAGGTGACCCGGCCTACCCTCACCTAATCCACTACTGGAAGTGGTAAGCCACCCCTGCAAAAAAACTCCACTGGATTTGGTCTTGAACCACATCCGATTGCCCTGGTTGGGTGCCTAGGGTGAGAACCCCTGCCGTACCAAAAAACCGCCAAGGATCAAAATAACTGTTGGCAAGGGCAAGAGTATAGCCTGCACTGTAAAGCCCCCACTGAGGCTTGTATTCAGCAAAACCCGTGGCCTTGGCCTCAGAGTCTGAAACGCCAAAGAATGCATTCATGTAACTCTGACTTCCATACATCAACGAAAAAGTAGAGACCATGGTCCAGTAAGTATCAACCTCGATGCGATAAAGCAAACCAATATCGCCGTAAGCGCCCTGATGCCCCGCTTGAGTAATCGCTGTTTGCAGGTCAAGGGTCCAAACCCAGGGCAAGGTGAGGTATTTGACGAAGGCTCCGCCATCGATACTGCCCGGCAGATCATCCATGTTTTTCACATAACCCGAACTGGGGCGTCCCGTATTGTAGGTTAAGCGTGGGCCGAAAACCCAATCATCGTAACGAAATTGCGCGCCCACCCCAGTCACCGCGGCAAAAAGCACCTGCTTGTAGACCACATCCACCAAAGGAAGAGGCAGGTATTCGTAGGTATTAGCACCGGGATAGGTGGGGAAGATGGACAAGCCTCCGCCGACACTTCCGGTGAAATCGCTGACCTGATTTTTAGCAAAAGCGGAGGTGATGAAGGCGGTGAAAATGAGGATTGAAATGAATGGATGGCGAAACTTCATGAAAAATCCTTTTTCGATGTGGCCGGAGGGCGGATGGAATGTACCCATTCCATCCGCCCTTAATTCGAATCGCCCAAGATTACGAGCTGGCCAAAGCCCAATGACAAACCGCCGGCGCATGACGAACGGCATCGTTTTCAAAGGTCACAATTTCCCAAGCATCTGGGTTGGCCATCAAGGCTTTGAGCAACTGATTGTTCATCCCATGACCGGATTTAACCCCATGGAAAGAGCCTAACAGGTTTTTACCCAAGAGGTACAAATCGCCAATGGCATCTAGAATTTTATGACGGGCAAATTCATCGTCGTAACGCAGACCGTCGTCATTGAGAACGCGGTACTCGTCGATAACAACGGTGTTATCCATGCTAGCGCCCAAGGCCAGGTTTGCCGCACGCATGCGCTCTGCATCGGAAAGGAAGCCAAAGGTGCGAGCACGGCTGACTTCTTTCACGAACGAAATTTCAGAGAAATCGATGCAGACGGATTGCGCTGATTCACGGAAAACGGGGTGGTCAAAGGCGATGTCAAAGGTCACACGGAAACCATGGTAAGGTTCGACGGAGGCGAATTTGTCACCCTCATGAACGACGACCTTTTCTTTGATACGAATGAACTGTTTAGGCGCGTTTTGCTCAATAATGCCCGCCGATTGGATCAGGAAGACAAAAGGCGCCGCAGAGCCGTCCATGATGGGAAGCTCAACGTCGTTGATTTCAACATAGGCATTGTCGATTCCTAGACCCGCCATGGCAGCCATCAGGTGCTCAACGGTAGAAACGGTTGCCCCTTGGTGTGACAAGGTGGTTGAAAAGCGAGTATCCCCGATGTATTCAGGGAGGGCAGGAATTTCAACGACGGGGTTCAGATCAACGCGTCTGAAAATAATCCCGGTGTTAATGGGGGCTGGTTTGAGGGTCAATAAGACCTTTTTGCCCGTGTGAACACCAATACCGGTGGCACGAATCACGTTATTGAGGGTTCGTTGTTTAATCATATAATTTAAATTCTTAATCAAATCTGCAAATTATAGCAGGATGTTTAGGAATTGCTAGAGTTTTTTCGCGTTAAATCCCCCCGATCTGAGGTGCGCGGATGATTTTCACGGGTTTCCCCCCCTTTAGGAAAGGGGGGCGGGGGGGGGGGATTTAATCACTCCCCCTGTCTACGTCTCAAAAACGCAGGAATATCCAGGTAGCTCTCATCATTATCATTGAACTTAGCGCTCGGACGAGCCTGCTGCTGAACTTCACGACGCATGACGGTAGGTTTGTCTAACCGTGCGTAATCAGGGGTGCCATCAGAACGGGTAGAACCGAGTAGAGGCTTGTTTTTGCCCACCCCTGCGTTTTGGCCCAGGCCCGTGGCGACCACGGTGACGCGCATTTCATCGCCCAGGTCAGGGTTAACCACCGTTCCAATGACGACGACGGCGTCATCTGAGGTGAACGACTTAACCACATCGCCGACTTCTTCAAACTCGCCGATGGTCATGTTCATCCCGGCGGTGATATTCACCAAGACACCTTGAGCGCCTTGAAGGTTGATATTTTCAAGCAAGGGGCTGGAAATGGCGGTTTCAGCCGCTTCACGCGCGCGGTTTTCACCGGTGGCATGACCGGTTCCCATCATGGCGAGGCCCATTTTAGACATCACGGTGCGCACGTCAGCAAAGTCAACGTTAATCAAACCGGGATGGGTAATGAGGTCTGCAATGCCTTGCACAGCGCCCAGAAGAACATCATTGGCGGCTTTGAAAGCATCCAGCAAAGACACGCCTTTGCCTAAGACGGTCAGCAATTTTTCATTAGGAATAGTGATCAGCGAATCCACATGTTTTGCCAGCTCTTGAATACCATGATCAGCCACTTGCATGCGTTTACGACCTTCAAATGGGAAAGGACGTGTCACGATGGCCACGGTCAAAATGCCTAATTCTTTGGCGATTTCAGCCACAATCGGAGCCGCACCGGTTCCTGTGCCACCGCCCATGCCAGCGGTAATGAAGAGCATGTCAGCGCCACTGATCGCTTCGACGATGCGGTCACGATCTTCGATCGCAGCTTCGCGACCGATCTCAGGGTTGGCGCCCGCGCCGAGCCCTTTCGTAATTTGTGAACCAATGGTCAGACGGGTTTGCACTGACGAATTTTCGAGGGCCTGCTTATCGGTGTTCGCGATGATGAAGCTCACGCCTTCAATATCTTGACTGACCATGTGGTCAACGGCATTGCCACCGCCACCGCCCATGCCTATGACCTTAATCACTGCATTTTGTAACTCATCGTCGACAAGCTGAAACATACCCTCTCCCCTCAAAAACTGTTTTGAAACCATTGTTGCATGCGTTGCCAGACTGAATCAGCCTGTTGAGACCAGAAAGGCGAACGCCGTCTAATACTCTCGCTGCGTGCATATAATAATAGACCAACACCCGTGGCATACATGGGATTATTCACAACATCAGAAAGACCACTGACATTCTGAGGATACCCAACGCGCACAGGCATATGAAAAACTTCTTCGGCTAACTCGGCCGCGCCGTCGATTTTAGCACTTCCACCCGTCAGTACGATACCCGAAGCGATAAAATCTTGCAGGCCAGAACGACGAATCTCTTGTTGAATGAGCGTATAGAGCTCTTCGTACCGAGGCTCAATCACCTCTGCCAAGGTTTTACGCGACAATTGACGAGAAGGACGATCGCCGACGGTGTAGACCTCGATCATATCGTGCGGATCCACCAAGCTGCTTAAGCAACAACCGTACTGCTTTTTGAGATTTTCAGCTGATTGACTTGGCGTACGCAGGGCCATGGCCACGTCGTTAGTGACCTGATCACCGGCAATCGGAATAACGGCCGTGTGACGAATCGCACCGTCCGTGAAAATAATTAAATCGGTGGTGCCCCCACCAATATCGATCAGGCAAACGCCCAGATCTTTTTCGTCTTCGGTCAGGACAGAATAACTGGAAGCCAGCTGTTCCAGCACCAAATCTTCGACTTCCAGGCCACAGCGGCGCACGCATTTGATGATGTTTTGTGCCGCGCTGATCGAGCCGCTCACCATGTGAACTTTTGCTTCTAAACGGATGCCTGACATGCCGATGGGCTCGCGAATGCCGGCATGATCATCGATGATGAATTCTTGTGGAATGATGTGCAGAATTTTTTGATCCGCAGGAATGGCGACAGCACGAGCCGCATCAATGACACGCTCCACATCGGCTTCACTCACCTCGTGATCACGAATCGCCACGATGCCATGAGAATTGAGCGAATGCACATGACTGCCTGCAATGCCGGCATGCACAGAATGAATTTCACAACCCGCCATCAACTCGGCTTCTTCAATGGCCCGCTGAATCGAATTCACGGTGGCTTCAATATTGACAACCACGCCTTTTTTAAGCCCACGGGAAGGGTGATGGCCAATACCAATCACGTCAACACCGCCAGTGTCTGTGAGTTCTCCCACGATGGCCACCACTTTGGAAGTGCCAATGTCGAGGGCGACCACTAAATTTTTGTCCTGATGTTTAGCCATCGGGCTGCTCCTTGATTTCATTGCGCCGTTTCCTTTGCAATGACAAAACCATTTGTATACCGCAAATCCACATAACGAACCTGAGAAGCATTCTCCGCAAGTGCAGAGGGATAACTTTTCAAAAACCGTTCAAATCGTTCCACTACGTCTACCGAACCTAACTGAATATGCATGCCATTGTCTAAATCTGCCTGCCATGCACGACGAGCATTTAACTTCAAACCCACCAGGTGAACCTCATGATCGGCTAACAACCGATTCAAGGTATTGAACATTCCCAACACAGCGAGGGTCTGATCATCAGGCCCATGCAGGCGGGGCAGCTCAATCGCTGGCAAATTGTCCGGTCTAAACAGCACCGTTTCTTGGCTGATCAGACCCTCCGTTCCCCAATAGGCCAAGGGTTCATGCTCTTGCACCTGCACCAAGACGGTATCAGGCCAGACACGACGCACACTGCTGTGCGCCATCCAGGGCTCTTGCAACAAGGCCTGCTGGATCGAGTGAACATCTAGCATGAAAAAACTTTGGACCATGTGTGGTTCAATGACAGCTCGCAGCTGATCCTGACGCAGGTAATTCAGTTTGCCATCAACCTTGACTGTCTTGATCGGCAAATGCCCAGGATCTTTCAAATAGTTATAGCCTACTATTAGCAATATAGCCAACAATAAGAGGATAACTGCGCTTAATATGTATTTAATTTTTGACCACATGCGGAACGATCCCTAAATAATACATGTATTTCAAGTGATTATGCAAGTTTGTTCAAGTGAATAATGCGCCAGATTTTCAAAATCTTACGCGACTATGGCACCCTCACCCGGCTCGCGCGAGCAATCTCTGTCGATTGACAGCACTCTCCAATATCCCAAACACCAAATCAGTAAAACTAAATCCTAGAGAATAAACCGCCTTGGGAACCAGACTGTGATCAGTTAATCCCGGCACGGTATTAATTTCGAGCAACCAAAATTTCCCGTCTTTATCACGAATTAAATCCAAGCGCGCCCAACCTTCGCAACCGACGGCTTTATAGGCTTTCAAACACATGTCCTGCAATGCTTTTTCTTCAGCGGCACTTAAACCTGAAGGCACTAAATATTCCGTATCATTGGCCTGATATTTCGCGTGATAATCGTAAAACGAAGAGGCCGGTTTGATTTTGATCGAAGGCAAGACCTGATCACCGATAATACCGACGGTGTATTCGTCGCCAATGATCCATGATTCCGTAAGGGTATAATGGCCAAATTTTTGCGCCTCGTTAAAGGCAGGCACTAATTCACTCACGGAATTCACGCGTGTAATACCCACCGTCGAGCCTTCGTGCGCAGGTTTCACGGCAAGGGGCAAACCCAACTGCGCAATGACCTCTTGCGGAGAAAAACCCTCTTCTAAACGCATGCCAGGGATAATGGGCAGCCCATGTGTTTGCCAGACATTTTTGGTGAGCTGTTTATTCATGCAAAGCGAAGAAGCTTCCATCCCAGAGCCCGTGTAAGGAATGCGAAGAAAATCTAAAAGCGCTTGAATTTGACCGTTTTCACCGGCGCCGCCGTGCAAGGCAATAAACACTAAATCAAAATTTTGCTGCTGTAACACGTTCAATAAAGTCGCATGTCGGACATCCACGCCGTGCGCATCCACGCCGGCCTTTTGCAAGGCTTCCAGAACCGCCTTCCCGCTGTTCATGGACACTTCACGTTCAGCGGATTCACCGCCCATCAGAACACCCACTTTTCCATAAGCGGAGGGATTAAGACGAGAGGAAGCCAGGCTTGTCATGTTTAAAAATCTCCTAAAAAATGCACTTCAGGTTTCAGCAAAATTCCCATCTTTTGATGGACTGTTTCTTGCACGTGAAAAATCAAGGCTTCAATGTCAGCGGATCTTGCTTTTCCCGTATTAATAATGAAATTAGCATGCTTGGGTGAGACCTGTGCCTCACCGATCATGTATCCCTTAAGACCGCAGGCTTCAATTAAACGCGCCGCATGATCATTAGGTGGATTACGAAACACCGAACCGCAGCTGGGCAAACCGATGGGTTGAGTTTCATTGCGTCGCGCGAGTAAGGCTTTAATGCGCTGCTCCGTATCGGTATCAGATTTTTGCGTGAATGATAAATGCCCAGCGACAAACCAGGTGTCGGGCGCACGAGGCACCTCACGGTAACCTACCTGATAATCCGATTTGGAGTGGACAGTCACCAGACCCTGACGATTGATCACCTCAACCTTGGAGACCACATTCCAGGTTTCCCCACCAAAAGCCCCCGCATTCATGGCCAAGGCACCTCCCATGGTGCCTGGAATGCCAGCAAAAAAATCTCCTTCGGGCCACTGATGCTTCGCACAATATTTTGCGATTTTGGCACAGGTCACGCCGGCCTCTACCCGAATGGTCTGATCATCCAGAGGCGCAATCGAATTCAAGGCAGCCAGAGTCAAAATGACCGTGCCACGAATGCCGCCATCACGCACCAAAACATTGCTGCCCAACCCCAACCAAGTAATCGGTTCGGTCGGTGGCAAAGACTGTAAAAAAACGGATAAATCCAGCAAATCCACAGGGCGATAGGTTTGATCGGCCACGCCACCGCAATGCCATGAATTTAACATGCGCAGGGATTCATGGGGCGTCAAGACACCCCGGAACTGTGGGGAGGATTCTGCTTTCATGCGCGCTTCACCTGCTCCTGCTCGCCGTGCTGCTCTAAAATACTCGAGGCCAAACGACCAATGCTGCCCGCCCCTTGCATCACGACTAATTCGTCGCCCTTGCATACCTTGTCTAGGACAGAAACAAGGCTCGATTGATCCGTGATTAAAATAGGTTCGATGTGTGAACGTTGACGAATGGCGCGGATCAACTCATTACTCGTTGCCCCTGCGATCGGTTGTTCCCCCGCCGGATAGACTTCCAAGAGCAATAATTCGTCTGCGCGCGAAAGGACTTCGGCGAACTGATCAAATAAATCGTGTGTCCGCGTGTAACGATGCGGCTGAAAGACCATGACGAGTCGCGCCTTAGGCCAACCTTCGCGCACGGTATTCATGATCGCCAAAATTTCATTGGGATGATGGCCGTAATCGTCGATCATCGTGACTGTGCAACTGGGCAAATTCACTCGGGAAGATTGGAAGCGTCTGCCCACTCCTCCAAATTTTTGCAAGGCCTGTCCAATTTTATCGATCGCAATTCCTTCTTCACGTGCGACGGCAATCGCCGCACAGGCATTCAAGGCATTATGACGACCAGGAATATTCAGATGAAATAAATGGCTTTGCCCCTGGATTAATGCCTCAAAGGAACAGGTCAACTCATGCTGATGGTATTGGGTGATGCGAATATCCGCATCTTCAGAAAAACCATAAGTCACGACCGGACGGGAAATATCACGCAAAATACTGCGGTTCACCGGATCATCAATGCAAATCACCACGGCCCCATAAAAAGGCACTTGATGCATGAAATTTAAAAAGGCTTGCTTGAGCTGATCGACATCCCCTTTATAAGTACTCATGTGGTCTTGATCAATATTCGTGACGACAGCAATGATGGGGTGTAAAAGAATAAAAGAAGCATCACTTTCATCAGCTTCAGCAATCAAATATTTGCTCTCACCTAATTTGGCATTACAGCCTGCGCTGTTCAATAAGCCGCCAATCACAAAAGTCGGATCGAGCCCTGCGTGTGCGAATACGGAAGCAATTAAACTGGTAGTAGTTGTTTTGCCATGGGTGCCCGCGACTGCAATACCAAAACGGAATCGCATCAGCTCGGCCAACATTTGAGCACGAGGCACAATCGTGATGCGCTGGGCCTTAGCCGCCAACATTTCAGGATTATCTGCCGACACCGCGCTGGAATACACGACCACATCAGCGCCCTTCACGTGCGCTTCGTCGTGTCCGAGATAACAGGTGATCCCCATGCCCTGCATCCGCTGAGTCACCGCGCCCTGAGCTAAATCGGAACCGGTGATCGTAAAACCTTGGTTATGCAAAACCTCAGCGATGCCGCTCATGCCGACACCCCCAATGCCAATAAAATGAATATGCTTGACTTTATTAAAGGGTTGCACCGGCGGCCTCCATACAAAATTGGGCAACCGTTGCCGTGGCATGGGGTTGCATCAGGGCGCGTGCTTTTTCAGCACGCAAGGATAATTCAGCACGATCTTGATAACGATTGAGTAAAAGCGCAGCCAACCCTTCGGCACTGAGATCTTTTTGTTGAACCAAATCTGCCGCGCCTGCTTTCACCAAGGCGGTGGCATTTTTGGTTTGATGATCATCCACGGCTTGGGGAAATGGAATCATCAAGGCAGGCAGGCCGGCGGCAATGAATTCCGTGACAGTCAAGGCCCCTGCCCTGGAGACCGCATAATCAGCCCAGGCATAGGCTTCGGCCATGTCTTTAATAAAGGGGGTCAACTTCACTTCCAGGCCTAATTGCGCATAAAGCGCACGGGTAGATTCCGCGTGTTTTTCACCGCATTGATGCCAAATCACGGGCCGCTTTTCTGCAGGCAATAAGGCCAAGGCCTGAGGCAGAGTTTCGTTTAAAGCCTTGGCCCCTAAACTTCCCCCCAGAACCAATAAATGAAGCGGGCCTGAGCGTTGGGCGTAACGGGCTTGGGGTTCAGGCAAGGATTCGATCGTGGCGCGCACCGGATTACCGGTGGTGTGACATTTTTTAGGCAGATCAAAGGTGGCTGGAAAAGATTCACAAACAGTCAACGCCAATGAGGTTAAGAGTTTATTCGTCACTCCAGCCACTGCGTTTTGCTCATGAATGATCAGCGGTTTGCGCAAAAGCCAGGCAGCCACGCCGCCCGGCCCCGAAGCAAAGCCGCCCATGCCCAAGACGACATCGGGATCACGGCGTTGAATCACGCGATAAGCCTGCCAGGTCGCTTTAATCAAACGCCAAGGTGCGACAAACCAGGACATCAGCCCATGGCCGCGCAGGCCTTCGATCTCGATGGTATCAAGCGGAATTCCGTATTCAGGCACCAACTTCGCCTCCATGCGGTAGGGCGTGCCCAACCAGCTGACCTCAAAGCCACGCTGTTTCATGTAATCGGCCACAGCCAAGGCTGGGAAGACGTGTCCGCCCGTGCCACCGGCCATGATCAACATGCGATAAGATTTTTCCAAAACACCCTCACTTGGGTCTGAGTTCAAGATGTACGCGTACTAATAAACCGATCGCGGCCAGGCAAATCATCAAACTTGACCCGCCCGAGCTGATCAAGGGAAGGGTTAACCCTTTCGTCGGTAACAACCCCATGTTCACGCCCATCGCAATAAAAGCTTGCATGCCCATCCATAAGCTTAGGCCATAGGCTAAATAAGCGTTGAAGGATTTACCTTGTTGGGAGGATTGTTGACCGGCTTTGAATCCGAGATAAGCCAGCAAACCATACAATAATAACACAACTAAGGCCCCGACAAGCCCCAGCTCTTCCGCAATCACCGCATAAATAAAATCGGTGTGCGCCTCAGGAAGGTACAACAGTTTTTGAACTCCGGACCCCAAGCCCATCCCAAACCAATCCCCACGCCCAAAGGCGATGAGGGCTTGGGTCAGCTGATATCCCGAGTCGTATTGATCGGCCCAAGGATTTAAAAAAGCCGTCAGGCGTTGAAAGCGATAAGGCGCAGAAATAGCCAGCACAGCCATCCCGGCCACCCCCAGTCCCAAAATCACGGAGAAGGGCCAAAAAGGAGCACCGGCCAGAAATAATAAGCCAAGACAGCAGGCCAAAATAACCACCACAGCCCCGAAATCGGGTTGAAGCAAAATCACGCCGCAAATCATTAAGGCGGGGATCATGGGTTTTAAAAAAGCCCAGGTGCGGGTGCGTAAGGCTTCTTCGTGCTGAGCGCAATAGGCCGCAAAATAAATCAATAAACAGAGTTTTGCAAATTCGGAGACCTGGATCCCGATGGGCCCGAGACGAATCCAACGCAAACTTCCATTGACCTCACGGCCTAAGCCCGGGATAAATAACATGAGTAAAAAAACCATGGCCAATAAAACTAAAGGACGGGAAATCTTCGCCCAAAAATTTAAAGGGATCCGTGAAATAACCAAGGCTCCGCCCACCCCCAAGCCTAAAAAAATGGCCTGGCGTAACACATAATAAAAAGGCGACTGAAAATTCACATAAGCGATCGCCATCGAGCTGGAGGCCACCATGACCAATCCCAGGCCGAGCAGGCAAGAAACCACGATCAGGTAGGGTTGTAAGGAAACTATTGGGGATTCTGCACGCATTTTACGAATAGCTCTCCTCTTTCTGCATAATTATTAAACATATCCCAACTTGTGCAAGCCGGCGCTAAGATCACGGCATCGCCAGGAGTCGCCAATACTTTGGCACGCGCGACGGCGGCGGGAAGATCATCGCAGTATTCGCAAGGAGCCACGTCATGGAGGGTTTTCATCAAAAGCTCGCGTGCTTCGCCTATCAATAAGACATGTTTCGCATACCTGCCAACCGGATCACGCAGAGAAGAAAAATCGTCTGTTTTAGGTTGCCCGCCCATGATGAGCACGGCCTTGCCCGAGATCGTCTTCCCGACATTTTCGATGGCCGCAATGGCCGAATGTTCGTTCGTGGCCTTGGAATCATTGAACCAAACCACCCCATCCTGGGTGGGCACTAATTGCAACCGATGGGGCAAGCCTTTAAATTCCAGAGCAGCTTGGAAGCAAGTCTCTAAATCCCAGCCCATGGCCTGAGCAATATGCAAGGCGGCCAGCACATTGCATAAATAATGATTCGCCTGAATCGGCAACGCCTTGAAATCGAATGAGTGATAAAGGGGATCCAAAGTGGGATCCATCGGAAAGCTTAAGTCGATTCCCTCGGAGGGCCAGGTCGCCGGATCATCGCTATTGCAGACCGTGCGCTCGGCGCCTGAATAAATCCGCTGTTTACTTTGAATGTAATGTTCCATGGAACCGTGCCAATCGAGATGATCAGGACTGATATTCAAAATGCAGGCCACATCCGCATGCAAAGAATGGGTGGAAGCCAATTGAAAACTAGATAACTCCATCACGGCCAAATCATAGTCCTTGCCTAAAAAATCAAGGACCGGGGTTCCGATATTCCCCATGACCGCAGGGTGAAGTCCACAGGCCTTAGCCATCTCACCCACAAGCGTCACTGTCGTGCTTTTGCCATCCGATCCGGTGATTCCAATGATGGGTTGCGTGTTGGCACGGGCAAAGAGTTCGATATCGCCGATCACCGGTTTCCCCTGCGCTAAGGCACGGGCAATGGCAGGAGTCGTGAGGGGTAAGCCGGGACTGAGGACCCACACTTCTGTCTGGGCTTCCACGGTGTCAGGAAGGGCCCCGTAATACCGCGGGACAGAAGCGAATTCTTCGTCAATGTGTGCCTGATCGGCGAGATGTTCACGGGTATCCCAAAGCGCAAAGGGGACTTTTTGTTTAAGCAAATAACGAGCACAGGATTGCCCCGTGACTCCCAGGCCAACGACTAAATACCGCTCTGTCATAGTGTCACCGAATTTTTAAGGTTGCTAAACTGATCAAAACTAAAACGACTGAAATAATCCAAAAACGGACGATGACCTTCGTCTCAGGCCAGCCTAATAATTCAAAATGATGATGAATGGGCGCCATTTTGAAGACACGCTTGCCTCGGGTTTTGAAGGAACCGACCTGAATCACGACCGATAAGGTTTCAATGACGAAAATACCGCCCATGACTACCAAGAGGATCTCTTGACGCACCATGATCGCCAGCACGCCGATCACGGCCCCCAAGGCCAAGGAACCGACATCGCCCATGAATACTTGAGCAGGATAAGAATTGAACCAGAGGAAACCTAAACCCGCCCCGACCAAGGCGGCGCAAAAGACCACGACCTCCCCCAGATTCTCGATGTAGGGGTAATGCAGGTAATCGGCAAATTTGACATGGCCCAAGACATAAGCAAAGACAGCCAAGGCCCCCGCACACAAGATCGTGGGGACGATGGCCAGGCCATCCAGTCCATCGGTCAAGTTCACCGCATTGGAGCTGCCCACAATCACGAGGTAGACGAAAGGAATGAACAAGAGCCCCATCGACCAAGAAAAATCTTTAAAAAACGGAACAATCAAGGCGGTTTCAGCGGGAGAATGCGCGGAAAAATACAAAGCACAGGCGATCACCAGACCAAAGACCGATTGCCAAAAATATTTCCAACGGCTGGCCAGCCCCTTAGGATTTTTCTGAATCAGTTTTTTATAATCATCCACAAAACCAATCGCCCCAAAACTCCAGAGCGTGGCCAATAAAATCCAGATGTTACGATTGGTGAGATCCGCCCAGATGAAAATAGAGACCGAGATCCCCAGGAGCATCAAGACCCCGCCCATGGTCGGCGTCCCCGTTTTGGCAAGATGGCTTTGTGGGCCATCGTCGCGGACATGCTGTCCGATTTTAAACTGGGTGAGTTTGCGGATCATGGCGGGACCCACCGCCAGGGCGATCACCAGAGCAGTCAAGGCAGCCATGATCGAACGAAAGGTCAGGTACTGAATAAGGTTATGATTGACTAGCCAAAGTAGCATGGTGATTCCTCAAGAATTAAGCGAATGGTCCTGATTCAGCCCTACGATTTCAATGCTTCCGTAATGGTTTCCAGTTTTCTACTGCGCGACCCTTTGATCAAAACAGTCATGTGGTCATGCAGCTTCGGTTTAAGCGCTTCAATCAGCGCTTCTTTGCTATTAAAGTGTAGCCCGCCCTTTCCAAAAGATTGCAGGGTGAGCAGACTTTGTTCGCCGACAGCATACACCTGATCGATGCCTAATTCACGCGCCTTTTCACCGACTAATTGATGGTAATGCGCACTTCGCTCCCCAAGCTCCGCCATGTCCCCAAAGACCCAGACTTTTTCACCAGGACAGGAGGCTAAAATTTCCAAGGCCGCCATAATTCCGACGGGGCTGCCATTGTAACAATCGTCGATGAGCTTCGCCCGGTTATGCCCCACATAGACCTGAAGGCGTTTATCGGCGGGTTCCACACTGGCCAAGGCCTGAGCGATGGTCGCCAATGGAATATTGTAAGCCACGGCGACAGCCGTCGCGGCCAACGCATTATAGATATTATGACGACCGAGCAGCGCCATCTTCAGCGCAAAAGATCCCAAGGGGGTGCGCACCGTGGCCGAGGTTTGCCCACCCGAAGTGATATGAATGTCCTGGGCAGTGACATCAGCCTCGGGCGAAAAACCAAAACTGATTTGACGAATCTCGTCATGAGCAGCCCGCTGGGCAAACTGCGCATAAAACTGATCGTCTCTTGGCAAAACAGCGACCCCATGGGGTCGAATGTGAGGGTAAATCGCCCCTTTTTCGATCGCAATTTTATCTGCAGTGCCCATGCCCTCGACATGAACTTCTGCCACCATCAAAACCATCCCGCAATCGGGTTCAGCCACCCGTGAATTCCGGTCGATTTCACCGGGACTGTTCGCCCCGTTTTCAATCACGGCCCACTGATGCTCAGGCTTGAGCTGAAGCAGGGTCATTGGCACGCCAATTTCATTGTTAAAATTCTTTTGCGTGGCCAAGGTAGGACCGACTGCGCCAAAAATCTTCGCCAGCATATTTTTCGTGGTGGTTTTTCCCGCACTGCCGGTTAGGGTAATCACTTGGGCTGGCATGCGGTTGCGATGCAAGCGCGCGATTTCTCCGTAAGCAGCCGTCGTATTGGGAACGAGGCACTGAGGAATATCAACCTCAATGGGATGATCGACCACGGCGATCACGGCCCCCTTGTCTTTGGCTTGTTGAAGGTAATCATGCCCATCAAACTGTTCGCCCCGCAAGGCCACAAAGGCCGCGCCAGGCACCAGGGTACGGGTGTCTGTAGAAATCGGGCCAGTAAATGTCTTGAAAAATTCGTTTAAATTCATGAGTTGCTCCGGAGTTGCAAGCAATCGCTTGCATAGCTTTTGTCACAAAAATCTATCGTTCGGTCATTTAAAATTTGCTTGGTTTCGTGGCCCTTGCCCGCGATTAAAATGCAATCTTCAGGGTGCGCGGACTCGATAATCGCCGAAATCGCCTGCCCGCGGTCATGAATCACCTTCACGGCAGAATAATTTCCCATGCCCGCCAAAATCTCGTCTGTAATCGAAGCAGCATTTTCAGAGCGCGGATTATCGTCGGTTAAGATCACCTGATCACACAGGCGCGCGGCCACTGCTCCCATTTGCGGCCGCTTGCCCTTGTCTCGATCTCCCCCGCAACCAAAAACACCGATCAGTTTGCCGGTGCATAAGGGCTTCAAGGCTAAGAGGGATTTTTCAAGCGCATCGGGCGTGTGGGCATAATCGATCACCACCAAGGGTTGCCCTTCCACGTGAACGACTTCCAAGCGTCCCGGCACTGTTTTTAAGGCAGGGATCAAGGCGGTGATTTCCATCAGGCTGAATCCATCCGCCATCATGGCGGCGATCATGGCCAGGATATTGCTGACATTAAACTCGCCCAATAAGCGAGTGCTGACAGGGAAAGCTTTGTCTAAATAGTGCAGAGTGAAGGTTTGCCCCATCAAACTCGAACGAATATCCGTCACAGACAAGACAGCCGCCAACCGAGGGTGCGTTTTATTCTGCAGGGTATAACCGATAATGATTTTTTCTTGAGGGATCTGATCGATCATGGCGTAGAAATAGGGACAGTCTAAATTAACGACGACGTGTTTCACGCTGTTAAAGTGCAATAAACGCGCCTTTGCCTCAGCATAAGCTTCCATGGTGAGGTGGTAATCCAGATGATCACGCGTGATTTGAGTCAAGATGGCCACGTCAATATCGACCGCGGATAAGCGGTGCTGGTGGAGCGCATGCGAAGAGGCTTCGAGCGCAATATTCTCGATGCCCTGATCGCGCAAGGATTTCAGTGTTTCTTGAATCTTGATGGGATCCGGCGTGGTCAGCTGGGCGTTCTTTAAATCCGACAAGACCCCAATGCCTAAGGTGCCAATCATGGCGATCGGCTCATTCAACATCCCATAGAGTTGGTTCAACCCGTGCACGATGGAAGATTTTCCATTGGTGCCCGTCACAGCGATCACGTGTTGATCTTCGCTGGGCTTGCCGTGGAAGCGCGCAGCAAGCGCCGACACATGCTCTGCAAGCTTGGGGTAAGCCACGCAAGGGATCGGGGCAGTTTCAAGCCATGAAGCTTGTATTGAACTGAGGTGATCTGGATCGTAGACCAGGGCCGCGGCTTGTTGCGCCGCCTGTTCCATGTAATCTCTGCCATCGCCTTGATGACCAGGATAGGCAAAAAAACAATCCCCGGGTCGAACCGTACGGCTGTCCAAGGCTAAACCTGAAATCTCGACATCAGCGAGTTCCGGGCGTTGTAATAAAGCAGATAATTTCATTGAGCGTTCCGATAAGCAGCTTCGTCGTCTAAGGGGATGTCCATCAAGCGCAAGGCACCCGCCATGATTTCACCAAACACGGGCGCAGCCACGGCACCCCCATAATATTGTCCGTTGGTAGGATTATCAATCACGACCAAGCAGACTAATCGAGGATGCTCCAGCGGAGCCATGCCCACAAAGGTGCCGATGTGCGAATTTTCCAGGTACCCGGTTTCACCCACTTTACGCGCGGTGCCCGATTTTCCTGAGACATGATACCCGCGGACCCGAGCGCCCTGCCCCGAGCCTCCGTCTTTGGGTTCAATCAATAACATTTCACGCATGTCACGGGCAATTTTCGCATCCACGATTTGCGTGCCTGATTGATTGGCATTTTGTTTAATCAAGGTGGCAGGAATCGATTTTCCGTCCGCGGCGATCACCGCATAGGCTTTTGCGATCTGCAGAGGCGTGGCTGACATGCGATAACCGAAAGCCAGGGTCGCGTAAGTGAAAGGATCTAATTTGCGAGTGACATCGAGTTGGCCCGCTCGCTCGCCGGGAAACTCAATCGAGGTGGGGATCCCAAAGCCTAAGCGTCGATACAGATCAATCAGCTGGTCTTGAGGCACTTCAAACACAATTTTAGCCGTTCCCACGTTACTGGATTTACGCAAAATACCGCGCATGTCGAGTGCGCCATAATCGTGAATGTCTTTAATCTTATTGTGATTGACGGTCATCTCCCCAGGAGAAGTTTGAACCACGGTATTGGGTGTGGCGACTCCGGCCTCGAGGGCCGCGAGCATGCTGAAGGTCTTCATCACAGAACCGGGTTCAAACACGTCGGTGATGGCCCGGTTACGCATGGAATTGGGTTTATAGTCGCGTCGGTTATTCGGATTATACGAAGGCTGATTGACCATGGCTAAAATTTCGCCCGTTTGCACGTCCATCAAGACCACGCTGCCCCCGGCAGCCCCGTGTTGGATCACGGCGTTCTTCAAGGCGCGGTAAGATAAATATTGCAGACGATTATCGATCGTCAGCTGCAAAGGGCTGCCCTGTTGTGCGGCCTGCAGGGTTTGCAAATCTTGAATGATATGGCCCCGTCTGTCTTTGAGCACGCGTTTAGAACCGTTGGATCCGGTCAAATAGCGATCGTAGGCTAATTCGATGCCTTCGACTCCTTTCCCATCCAGATTCACCGTGCCCAAAACATGGGCCGCGGCTTCGCCCCCGGGATAATAGCGTCGATACTCACGTGTCACGTTCACCCCAGGCACCTTCAAGGCTAAAGCAGCCTTAGCCTTGCTGGGTTCCATCTGCCGTTTGAGGTAAACGAATTCTTTGCGCTGAGCCAAGGATTCACGAAGACGATCTTTTAAGGTTTGTGGAGAAAGTTCGAGCGCATCCGCCAAGGCTTTAAGATCTTTGGGGCTGGCGGTGGAAAAGGCATCGGGCACTGCCCAGACCGAATCCACGGGAGTGCTCACGGCCAAAGGTTCTCCATGACGATCGGTGATGATCCCGCGCAGGGCCTCCAGCTCCACGGTGCGAATGCTGCGCATGTCACCCTGGGCTTGCAAGAAATCTTTGTGCCTCAGCTGCAAATACATCATGCGAACAGCCACAGCCATGCAAAGTACGCCCAAGGCGCCCAGCACGAAATAATAGCGCCAATGGTATGCGGCCCCGTTTTGTTTGCCTTTGATCATTGTTTCACCCAAACAATTTCGTTGGATTTGGGTGGGTGCATGTTCAACTTCTCATGGGCGATGCGATCAACGCGGCCATCCGTTGCCAAGGTGGATTGTTCCAATAGTAATTGTGTCCATTCATTGTTCAGAGCGTCTCTGTTCATCTGCAATTGGGATAATTCACTGAACATTTGACGGGTAGCATACTTCACGTAAACCATGCTTAAACTGGTGGTCATCAAGCTGGTGCCGATGAACCCGAGTAATAATGTTTGTCCCCATTGATTTTTTTTCATACAACCTTCTCAGCCATGCGCATCATGGCACTTCGAGCTCTGGGATTTTGTTTGACCTCGGCTTCCGAGGCTTTGGATTTGCCGAGTAATTTGATTTCCCCCCCGGTTTTATCTGCCAGGATGGGGATATAAAAAGGAATCTCTTCGCCTTGAGAAGCACGTTTCAGGGCTTTTTTAATGGCGCGATCTTCCAAGGAATGGAAGCTGATCGCGACGAAACGCCCGCCTTTGTTCAGGCAAGCAATGGCTTGCAAGGTCGCAGCTTCGATGTCTTGAATTTCATTGTTGATGAAAATACGAATCCCTTGAAAACTCCGCGTGGCGGGATGTTTGAATTTATCACGAACGGGCTGGGCACTCACGATCAAATCAGCCAGGTCTTTTGTGGTGACTAAAGGTTTTTCAGCACGACTTTCCACGATTTTGCGAGCGATGCGTTTGGCAAAACGTTCTTCGCCGAATTCTTTGAGGACAAAAGCAATGTCTTCTTCTTTGGCGGAATTCAGCCAATCGGCCGCAGAGATCCCTTCGGTGGGATCCATCCGCATGTCCAGAGGACCTTCCTTCATGAAGCTAAAGCCACGTGCGGGATCGTCTAACTGCGGGGACGAGACCCCCAAATCAAATAAAATTCCGTCCACCTTGCCTAGCCAGCCGAGCTCTTCCACCCAAGTTTGCAGGCGTTTAAAAGAGCCATGACGAATCTCAATCGGATAACCTTCATTTTGCAAGACCTGGGCCATGTGGATGGCATCGGGGTCCTTGTCGATCACCAGTAAGCGCCCGCCATGAAGCTGTTCCAAAATAGCCATGCTGTGTCCGCCGCGACCAAAGGTTGCATCGACATACAAACCCGTGGGTTTGATGTTCAACGCAAGGATGGCTTCATCCCGCAACACGGTGTCATGGACAAACAACTTATTCATGGTTACAAGGACACTCCTTTCAAAACATCGGTCAATTCGTGTAAGTTAACCCCGGATTTTAGCCAGTCTTGGCTGCGTTTTTTCCAATGGGAAGCATCCCAAAGTTCAAACTTATTACCTTGGCCGAGGAGGATAACATTCTTTGAAAGTTTCGCATAATCATTCAGCAAAGAAGGGATTAAAATGCGTCCTTGAGGGTCGGGACTGAGCTCGGTGGCGTGCCCCAAGATCAAACGCTGGATTTGTCTTGTTTGGGGATCTAAATTTGGGAGTGCTAATAAGGCGGTTTCGATCTTTTCCCAGGCTTTCAGGGGATAGGCTAATAAACATTGTTCGACCACATCAATCGTGATCACGAGATCGGGGCTGGAATGGGCGTCAAGAATTTGGCGCAAGCGTGCAGGGAGCATCACTCGCCCCTTCGCGTCCATTGTGACCTGCTGTGCACCCCGAAACATAGACTGCCCCTCTTGCTCCACAATTTACCACATTTTCCCACTATTAATAGGAGTGTGGACGAGGGGGAGAATTATGTCAAGTTAGCAACTGAGTTTCTGGGGGGGCGTAGGGGTGAATACGCATGGTACTCCATGCAATTCACCCGCAAATGTGCAACATTTGACATCCGTTCACAATCCCTGCGGGCTTGCGGATAAATTGGCCGGAGTACCGGCCGTATTTATCCCTACGCACAATTCAAAATTAAGTTCAGAGCCGATCGATAAGCCGGGTTCTGTCGTGAACAGCCATTCATCTAGGCCTGGCATCACTGCCAGGCTCAAGCAACCTACCCGAACCCAAGCGTGGGTACGCTCTGTGTGGGTTCCTATTTGGTCTTGCTCCAGGTGGGGTTTACCCTGCCACGCTTGTTACCAAACGCGCGGTGCGCTCTTACCGCACCTTTTCACCCTTACCCCCCGAAAGGGGCGGTATATTTTCTGTGGCACTTTCCGTCGGCTTGCGCCGCCCAGGCGTTACCTGGCACCTTACCCAATGGAGCCCGGACTTTCCTCTAAGGACACAAGGCCCCTAGCGGCTGTTTGTTCGACTCTGAGGGGCCTATTCTACGCCTCCCGCCCCTCAGTCTCAAGCTGAAATCTCAATTCTCATATATAGTAAATCAATGACCCCAAGGAACCGCGTTTATGCAACACCTCAGCCCCATGAAGCGACTCGTTATTTCCTGCATGATAGGGAACGCCCTCGAGTGGTACGATTTTGCCCTCTACGGCTTTTTTGTGGGGATGATTGGCCATCACTTTTTTCCAGCGCATGATCCCCTCACCTCGATTATTGCGAGTTACGGGGCTTTTGCGGTGGCTTTCTTATTGCGTCCCGTGGGCGCGCTGGTCATTGGGGAGATGGGCGATAAAATTGGACGAAAACCGGCCTTGATCTTGTCCCTTTACCTCATGGCCCTCCCGACCGCCCTGATGGGTTTACTTCCCACCTACGCGATGATCGGCATCCTGGCCCCGATTTTGCTCACCCTGGTCCGCTTTTTTCAAGGATTTTCCATGGGAGGGGAATTCACGGGTTCGATGATCTTCATTGCAGAACACACGCACGAAAATCGCCGCGGCTTGATGACCAGCTTCACTCCCTGCAGCTTATTCATCGGCCTGGTGATCGGCTCGAGTATCGCCAGCCTCACCACCTTCCTCCTCAGTCCTGCGGATCTGGAATCCTGGGGTTGGCGTATTCCGTTTTTAATTTCCTTGCTCGGAGCAGCACTCGGGATTTACATGCGTTCACACCTCACCGAAACAGACACCTTTGATCGCATGAAAAAAGCGGTTGATCACAGCAGTCAACTTCCGATCAAACGTCTGTTCACGCGTTACTGGCGAACGATTTTATTAACCGTCTTGATTGATTGCGGTGTGGGGGTCAGTGGCTTTTACATGATCACGTTTTTGAGCACTTACATGATTCAGTTTCATCATATTCCTGCTGAAACTGCGCTGATGATTAACTCATTCAATATGATTCTCTGTGCCCTCTTGATTCTCTTTTTCGGCTGGCTGAGCGATAAAATCAAAAAACAATGGGTGATGATCTCAGGCTGCCTGGGCTTTATCTTTTTTTCTTACCCCTTGTTTCAAGCCTTCAGTTCTGATCCGCTCACCACCGCCTTGGCACAAGCAGGATTGGTCGTTTGCTTCGCCGCGCTCTTTGGGCCCCTGCCGAATTTATTAATCAGCCTCTACCCTCCGAGCGTGCGTTACTCGGGCATGTCGTTCGCGCATAATCTTGCCATGGCACTTTTTGGGGGGACGGCCCCGATCTTGGCGACTTATCTTATTCAGCAAACCGGCAATCTTGCCATCCCTGGGATCTATTTGGCGATTTCTTTGGGTTTAACGCTCGTCGGATTATTACTGAGCTTAAGACACAGTCACTGAGGCAAGACAATCAATATCAGCTATACTAGCGATACTCTGCAACGCCAAAAGGATTTGGTTATGAAATACATCGCCCCCGCTCTCCTCGCCCTCACCAGCGCGACCTGTTTAATCATTGCCCACGCAGGCGATAATGGCCAATTTAATGGCGTCTACCTGGGCGGCGCGATTGGCGGCATGGTGACCTCTGCTAACATGGACAGCGCTTCTGAATTTACCGTGGATGGGGGCGATTTTTTCAATTCAGCCGCCTACAGAACGGCTGGCAGTGATAGTTTTTATGGCACCGTCACTGAAAACAGTTCTGACTCCCTATCCACCCAGTCTACGGTTTGGACAGCACGTCTGGGCTACGGTTCAGGCATTTATGATTGGCCCTTATGGTTGGGGCTTGAGATTTTCGGTGATTTTGGCGATCGCGAAATCGAGCAAAACGGCTTTGGGGAATACGGTCCCATCGCAGTCTCGCATTGGAGTGAAATGAGCCTCAATCAAAATGAATTCGGGATTGATTTTCGACCCGGTATTCTCGTCACCCCCAGCAGTTTATTGTATGCCCGGGTAGGTTTTGCCTACAACATCCTCCACCTGGATTCAACAGTCGAGGGGTACTATTATGGTGAGCCTTCCGCGCTGAATATGGATGAAAGCGAGAAGGTCTTCGGCCTCAGACTCGGGGCAGGATTCGAACAAAAGATGAGCTGTAATCTTTCTTTTAGTCTGGATTATATCTACACAGATTATGGCAATATCAGCAACTCCGGCTCCTATGATAATCTTTACCTTCGTCAAGTCTGCTTTCAACCCGACTGCGGCGAATACATTGCTGGCTCAAGCGATGTGGATCGGGTCAAAACCCAAGCGGTCATGTTAGGCGTGAATTATTACCCGATGGCCAAAGGTTGTGAATGAAGTTTCGCTACAGTCTGATCGCATTCCTGACGGTGATGGTGTATTCGAATATTTTCACGATTCCTTTTTTGTACAGTGAAAATTTTTTAATCTCTCAGGATCTCATTCAAGATCTGGGCTTGTTTTTCGACAAGCTCGCTGGGCAAGAGTGGAAAGCCCTGCTCTCGCGGCCGCTTTCCACGCTCAGCTTTGCCCTGAATTTCGCCTGGGGCGGAAAAAACCCTGCAAGCTACCACCTGGTGAATTTGATCATTCATTTAATCAATGTGTTTGGGGTGTATGCGATCGCACAACGCTTTTTTAAATTTCCTCTGATCTCTGCCTCGCTCTTTGCCCTGCATCCCATCGGCACCTCTTGTGTGAGTCAAATCTTTGGTCGCTCTTATTCGCTGGGCACCTGTTTTATGCTGGGGGCACTCTATGTTTATCTGGCCGCAAAAGAGCGGAAGGATCTGACCCTAAAAACCGCAGCCCTCTTGACTGGATTATTCGTGTTGATGCTGTTGTCCAAACAAAGCTTCGTCTTTTTCCCCTTCATTTTGATTTGGCACCGGATGCAAAGCCCGATCAAATTCGACATTAAGATTCCCCTCTTGTTGGCGGGGATTGGCGCAGTCACCCTTTTTTACATTCAATTTTATGCCGCGCCTTTTTCGGCCCGGGCAGCCGTCGACAGCCAGACCTTCGCGCTCTCGCAATTGGGCAATATTTACAAGCTGGTGACCTTTTATTTTTCCCCCTTTCAAACTGCCTTGCGCCATGAGCTGCCTTTTTACACACACTTTTTTTCACCCTACGTCTTACTGGGTTTTTCTTACCTCCTGGGTTATTTGACTTTGGCGATTTATTTTAGAAAGAGCCCTCTCGGCTTTTTAATGGGTGCCCTCTTGTTATCCCTGCTGCCAACCAATTCGATTTTCCCCAAAGACGAGGTCATTCTTGAATGGCGGCTCTACCCCAGTTTGGTTTTTTTCTGTTTGTTGATGGGGCAGCTCTGTGAGGCCTCTCAACACTATTGGAAACCTATCGCCAAGCCTGCTTGTTTACTTTATCTGGTTTATTTAATGTCTTTTGCGTGGACCATTCGTGAGACCAATCAACATTACCAAAGCAATGTCAGTGCCTGGGAAGAAGTGCGTTCGCGCTACCCTTACTCAGCTAACCCTCTTAATAATTTAGGGGTGATTTATTCAAGCAAGCACGAATATCTTCGCGCTCAGGAATATTTTCGCATGGCCTCAGAGATGAATCCTCGATCGAGCGTTTACAAAATGAATTTAGCAAAGACAGAACTTTCTCTGGGGCATACCCGTTTGAGTGAGAAATTATTCGAGGAAGGCTTGGCCTTGCAATCGCAATACGGGCAGCAAGTGGTCAGCGTTTACATGCGGCATTGATTATCAACAATCCTATTCTATACTCAAGTCACTGCCCATCCAATGTTAGGAGCTTTCTATGCACTCCACTTCCGGAAAAATAATAACGAGTTTGACTGCCGCCTTGCTGGGTCTAAGCACTGTCGGCGCAGTGATCATCGCACAAGCGAAAGACAATACCCAGTTCAATGGGGTTTACATGGGTCTGTCTGCAGGGGGATTGAACACTGCGATGGATTTGGAAAGTTTGTCTACTTACAACTTTAATCAGAGTTCCTACTCACCTGAAAGTGTCACCTCCGACTCCTACCAAGAAGCCAATGATACCTCAACGGTATGGGCTGGAAGACTGGGCTATGGAACGAACATCTACGATTCGATTGCCTGGCTAGGATTAGAAATTTTTGGGAATCTTGCTAACAGAGAAGTAGAGAATGACAGCTTTAAGATTCATCCATCCCTTGTAGAGGTGATGAGCGATACTCAAGCCTCACTAAATAATGGCGAATATGGAATTGATTTGAAGCCCGGCGTTTTGCTTGGTTCTAGCAGTTTGCTTTATGCGAGAATCGGCGCTGCTTTTAACATATTACGTGTCAACTCAGAGGTTTTTGGCGATAATAACCCATATCACTATCATACCTATCTTCCCCTCAATCTGAACCTGCAAGAAAGCAAGCATGTCACAGGATTACGCTTAGGCCTAGGTTTTGAGCAAAAAGTCTCTTGCCAACTCTCCTTTGCTCTCGATTATATTTATACGACTTACGGCAGCATCAGTAACTCGGGCAGTGGCTATAATGTGTACGAAGAATTCAATAACAACGGCAGAACATCTCCGCATGCATACGCTAGCCTCAACACCTCCAACGAAGCTGAAAACGTCAAAACCAATGCTGTGATGTTGGGCGTTAATTATTATCCTATGGTGAATGATTGCAAACAATGAAGTCATTTTTAAGTATTAGCTTATTGTCTGTGGCTGTAGCAGTATGGGGGGCTCCTTCTTCTCAAGAGGTTTTTGGCCGAGCCCAAAGCACTCTGGAAGCGTTTCAGGGAGCCCCCCTGATTTCTGCTAACTGGGAAGGTCGTTTTCGCCCGTATTTGTATACAGAGGGGAAATTCAATCCCCTCTTTCCCGCTGAGCTCTCGAATCAATATCCTCAAACGGATTTTTTAAACCCGAAACCGCTCAATGACTCACAATTTTTGATCTACGCTGAAACATTGGGTCAGGCCAATTCGGATCTTCTTGTCTTTGATGACTCTTCCAAAAAAATTCAAAAGATCTCGTACACCGCCCACACGGAACCTGGTTGGTATGATCACAGCTGTGTCTCTCGAGATAACAACCTGATCTCAATGCCGACAAAAACGGGCCAAGCTTTTTTTAAACTTGATTTCACTCGCCTCAGCGCCGATCCGATCGATGCGGGCGGATCAGCTCCTGCTTTCTCTCATTGCCTTTGGGTCAATCCAACTACTCTGCTAGGATTATCGAAAAATAATAAACTTTATCATTGTGAATTCGGGAACGAATCTGCTTCCTGCCAAGCCACTCTCGCCTTGACTGGCTTTGTCTCCACCAGCCAATTTTTTCAAGATAAATCCGGTCGCCCCGGCGTGATCGGCATCCAAAAAGGCGAGACCTTCAAACAAGCCTATGTCCTTTCCAAGGACTATACGAAAGCCACCCTTCTCAAGACTCCCATGAAATTAATGGGGGATATTTTAGATGTTCAACAAGGGCATTTTCGCGTCGGCCTGCATGGACGTTTTGTGACGGATTTAACCCGAGACCCCGCTCCCAAAGACATTATTTCTCGGTTTAAAAAAATTGGGGACACTTGGTATGCGATTGCGACGAATGCGCAGTATCCCCGAACCTTGGCCGTGCTTGAAAAAGAGGCCTGGAAATTCTTGCCCTATCATCCACCGGTCTCGAGTTCCATTCAAACCCCAGTAGAAGTCATTACAAAATCTGCGACGGGAAAACATTATCAATCCTTTCTATATGGCCCAGCCACGAATAAAAAAGTCGTGGTTTGGTTGCACGGGGGGCCGCACGAAAGTTTTTCTCCCCGCTTTCATCCTTATATTTACAGTTTGAATGAGAAAGGCTACTCCGTCTTAGCAGTGAATTACCCTGGCAGCACAGGCCGTGGACTCGCTTATTCACAAGCCACCTCTTCGCATTACCACCTGGATTGCATGCAATCGATCGCTCAGTATTTAAAAGAGAATCAGGCAGAAGAAATTGTGGTCTGGTCAGTGTCTTATGGAGATAAACTTCAAAAAGACATGTTGGAGCATGATTTTCCGATCAGCAAAGTCGTGGATCAGGTCGGCGTCCTTCCCAAAGGGGTCTTGAAACAATTGGCCCAAGAAAAGAGTGTTCCTTATTTTTCGATTCGAGGGAAATACGATACGCTTTCTTCGGCAGAAGGCGCGGATTTTGTGTACGAGGGCGCACATGATCTGACGTATTATCAGGATTTTGAGCGGTTGATGGGGATGTTCATGTAACGCTGCGCGCGAATCACATACAACAGCATCATCAAACCCACAGAAATAATCGCCATCAGAATGATCCCTATGTTTTGAAATGATCCTGCATAACAATAGCCTGCGACTTGCAAAGCCAGCCCCGTCACGATCAATTTAATCGCCTGAAGGAGTGCGGAAATTTTTCCCTTGGCCTTGGGCATCAGGTTCAGGACAATCGGGTACAAAATCGTACTGGGAATAATCAAGCCCACAATAAAGACGAGAAAGGTCACCGTGATCCAAACTGGACTCGACGAATCCACGGCTGTCACCCAGCCAAGGCCCAGCAGACTTACCATAAAAACCCAACAAGAAGCATAGAGCGTTTTCTCTTGATTTAAGCGATTCAAAACAAAACCAAAAAGAAGACTGCCTACAGCAAAAGCCATGGCAAAGGCCCCTTGATAATAACCAAAATGGGCAAGACTGACCCCCAAATCTTCAATGAAAAGTAAGGGCGACATTCCCACAAATACCCAATAAGGCACGAACAAAAAAACAAGACAGAGAATCGATAAAAACGTTGTCTTCGATCGGAAAATAGGAAAATACCCTCGAAGAGAGAGCGTTTCTTTTTCATCCGGCAATGTCGTTTGAGGAATGAAGCATAAGGTCAAGACAAAGACAATCAACCCCAGAATCAGCAAAGCTGCAAAATTGCCTTGCCAATTGAAATATAAGGTAAGGTAACTCCCGGCAATGGGGGCTGCCCCGACCGTGGCATTAATCACCCCATTTAAGATCGCCATTAAAAATTGTTGTTCTTTGATCGGATAAGTGTCTGCAATAATCAAAAAACAAAGCGAGCCCGGTGCAGCAATCCCCACGCCTTGAAAAAATCTCCCTGCAAGCAAAGAGAAAAAATTCCCAGCAAAAAGACAGAACAGAGTGCCAAGTATAAAAATCACCAACCCAAACAGAATAATAGGTTTTCGACCGTACCGATCGGCCAAGGGCCCCACAAAAAACAGACTCAAACAAAGCCCAACGAAGTTGACAGACAAGAGAGCCTCTAACCAAAAGGGGGTTAGTTCAAATTGTGATTGCAATTGAGGAAAACTGGGGACAAACACATCAAGCTCCGCCCCAGCCAAAATTTCCATCAAAATGACTGTAAAAAAGAGCAATGCTTTGGTAAGTGACTTATTTATCTTTATCATGAAATTTGGTTACACTCTCATGTGATATTGATCATAGGAATAGTTGCAAAGTTGCCTAACAAATGTTAAAGTGTAATTCAACTCATTTTATTGGGGTCAAGCATGTCAAATCCACAAGCCCATGATTTTGTTAAAAAAGAGCTCCAAGATGGCATTTTAATCCTTGAACTCAACCACCCCAACAAGCATAATCCCTTTAACAAGGCATTGGAACAGGCTGTCATCAAAAATCTGAATGAGGCCAACGCTCAGGAAGAGGTCAAGGCGATTGTCCTCACTGGGGGCGCTGGCAAATCTTTCAGCGTTGGGGGCGATTTCAATGAGGTTAAATTATTGAAAGGCGGAGACGAGGTGGACGCCTGGATTGACGGGGTAATTTCCTTGTATGTGAGCTCTCTGCAAGTCACCAAGCCAACGGTGGCCTTGGTCGATGGGTTTGCGATTGGCATTGGTTTTCAATTGGCCCTCACCTTTGATTGGCGGATTGGAACCCAGACCACGAAATACCTGATGCCCGAGCTGAAACATGGGATCAGCTGCACCCTGGGGGCCTGCATGCTCGAACGCACGCTAGGACGTGCCAACATGATGAAAATTGTCTTCGGTTGCGATGAAATTTCTGCTGAAGAAGCCAAGTCTATGCAGCTTCTTAATGAAATAGTTGACGCGCAAAACAGCCTGGAGATCGCGATTGCAAAAGCCAAAGCCTTAGCCGCCTATCCACAAACAGCGTATAAAAACACTAAGATTTCAGCCAACAGAGGCTTTATTCAGGACCTGATCCAAGTCGCGCAAGCCAGTAAATTAGCCCATCGGGCTTCCTTCAAGGACGGAGCCCTACAGCAGCATTTCAACACGATTTTGGGTGACAAATCTCAATAATCATCCTCGGGCCTTGATCTCGATTTGTTCGGCTGCATGCGTTGACACCCATGCATGCAGCGTCTCCCCATACCCTTCTTTCAAGAGTGCGCTTCGATTAAAGCTTAATAAAGCGTCGATGTGACTTTCATTAAAATCCTGACGGGCCGCCATTAAGGCTTCCCATGACGGAGGAATGTTATTATCTCGATTGATCACTCCATTGCGAATTCCGAGAAGCGTTGTAAACACATAATGCGCATGAGCCAGATCGTTGGAATAACCGAAGCCCCCTCCGCTCTCCCCTTCCCTTCTTTCCAGTCTCAAGGAAGTTTCAGATAATTTATCCGGGTGATCTGTATTGCGAGCACGCACAAGATTTTCGCCTTCGGTTGGGGGAGAACGTTTTAAACACCCTCCGTCAAGTTTGCTTTGAGTGAGTGCCGCGACCGTACTCGTTCCAAATCGGGTGCGACCCAAACGAGTAAAGGTAATGGGGGAATAACTTTGAATGGAGGGTAAAAGCGAGCCGGATTCTTTACCAATCAATTGAAGGGTTGCATAAGCAACAGCCCAGAATAAGGGGGAGGTTTTATGCTCAACGGCTGCATCATAGAACGCATTTTTGCCCGCTTTCCACAGACTCACGTTGAGATCCACCCCAGAGGTGGGCGCGTCCCTTGGCACAATCACTTGATTGGAACACAAGGCGTCGAAAGAACTGGCCTCTAAAATAGACTGTTTATGTTCCCGAAGTATGCGCGAAATCTCTGGCCAGTCTGATTCAAGATATTCGGCTTCATGCAGATGGGCATAGTGAGGAGAATTCACCTGTTCTTTCAAATAGGCCAAGGCTTCGTCTTCGGTTATTTTTAGAGGGAAAGATCCCGTTTTTAAGGCTTGCTGGATATCGGGGAGTGGTCTTGGGCCAAAATCCACCTGTAATTTCCATTCGGATTGCTTGGCTGCGATGAATTGACGAATCTCATTCACCGTCTTGACGTGTTCAAGCGCAGAGACGGGATTGCCCTCAGAATGTTGATGTGAGATAGTAATTTCCCATTTACGAATCCGAGGCAAACTCAGCCTGATTTTCGTGCCTGCTAACAATACTGCATCTGCTTCCTTGTAGATTCGGTGAATTAATGGAAATCGGGATTTTAACTCAGCACCATGGTCCTTGGCAAAATCATGGGCCCCCTCTCCAAAGACATAAAACTCATCTTCACTGCCCATCATGATCTGATGACCCGTTGCTTCGATTTCGTTTTGAAGTCGTTCAATCCCCTCGTAGAGACCATTCAATAAACGGGTTTCCATGATTTTTTGCGCTGACATGAGATTTACTCCTTCGAGTGGGAGGATCTTGTGCTGAGACCCAATCCTTTTTCATACAAACTATTTTTCGAAGCGCCTGTGATCTTCGAAGCAAGACTCGCCGCCTGTTTCAAAGGAAGCTCCGCCATCAACAGCTCAAGCACCTTGTCGACTGTCACCAAGGCGGTGTCTGAGGGTTCTTGCAGGCCAGAAATCATCACCACAAATTCGCCTTTTTGTTGATTAGGATCGGCAGACACGCGCGTGATTAATTCAGGCAAGGGGGCCGCTAAAATGGTTTCAAATTGCTTGGTGAGTTCACGGCCAATCACGGCTTCGCGTGGACCCAAGACCTTCAACATATCGGTCAAGCTTTCAAGAACACGGTGAGGGGATTCGTAAAAAACCAAGGTACAAGGTTGATGCGCTAGGCTTTCGAGCACCGCGCAACGCTGCGCAGATTTCGCGGGCAAAAACCCTTCGAAATAAAAACGATCGGTCGGTAAGCCCGAGACACAGAGCGCGGTGATTAATGCACAGGGACCAGGAATGGGAACGACAGTAATCCCCTTATCACGCGCGGCTTTGACCAACAAATAACCCGGATCACTGATCAACGGCGTGCCCGCATCGCTGACCAAAGCAATGGATTTTCCGGCCAATAACTGGTCTAATAGCCCCTGCGTACGCGCATGCTCATTGAAGGCATGGTATGCTATAGTTTTTGTGCGAATGCCCAAATGCCCGAGCAGGGTTTGGGTTCGGCGCGTGTCTTCAGCCGCAATCATGTCGACTTCGGCTAACACCGCACGAGCTCGCGCGCTGATATCTTCTAAATTACCCAACGGGGTAGCAACAATGTATAACATTCGGTGATCACATGCCTAGGTTAAAAAATACAGTTCGCATTGTAACAGTTCTTGCGACCCTTCTGTTCACTCTCTCGGCGGGGGCGGCCTCCGGCAGCTATTCGGGCAGAAAAACCGATCAATTAACCAGTGGCGATAAATCCGCCCAATATTACTGCGACCAAGCCAAGCAAAGTCAGACCCCTGAAAAAGAGGCTAATCTCCTCTTATGCGCTAATGCCCTGCTCAAAAACCATAAAACGGCTGAAGCCAAGGATATTCTTGCCAGCATCCGCCATTATTCTTTCCAAGGCAATCTTGCCGCCTTCAAAAACTTAGTCGATGCCCGTTTGGCCTTCATGCAAGGAAACCCGCCCCGAGCCATCGCGCTCTTGAAAGAAATTTCTCCTGCCAGCCTTAGCTTGCCTGTGTCGATTGAATACCGTGACTTATTGGCACGCGCCTACGAGGCCAATGGCGAATACATCAATAGTGTGACAGAACGCGTCACCCTGGACAGCCTACTTTCTGATCGCGAGATGGCTGAGATCAACAACGAGCTGATCTGGTCCACATTACAGCAAATCAACCCTCAGACCCTCAAGTCCGCGGCGATCGGGGCACAGAATCATACCCTCCGAGGTTGGCTTGAACTGGCCACGATTGAACGCGATTTGAACAGCAATGATCCCAATTACAGGAACACACTCGCTTCCTGGGAAAGCAATTACCGTGGCCATCCTGGCGCAGCTCTCTTGCCTTCCAATCTCTCTAAAAATCAACTCAGCAATCTTGAGCCTAAACAAATTGCACTCTTACTGCCTTTAAGTGGCAAACTCAGCAGTTCAGCAGAAGCCGTGCGTGACGGCTTTCTCGCCGCTTCCGCCCTTCATGGCCATTACGAAGGGGACGCCCCCCGTGTCATCGTCCTAGACACACAGGACGATCAAAACGTTTCGGCGGCTTACCAAAATGCGATGAATCAAGGGGCAGATATCCTCGTCGGGCCGCTCACGAAAAATGGGGTAGAAAGCATGATCAGAGCCGCAAATCGCGATCTTCCGATCTTAGTCCTCAATTATGTTGATGAACACACCCCCGGCAATTTTGTTGAATTTGGTCTAGCTCCTGAAGACGAAGCCCGCCAAGCAGCTGACCGTGCCTGGCAAGAAGGCCACATCAATGCACTGATCCTCGCGCAAGAGGGGGATTGGGGCCAACGCCTGACCTCCGCTTTTCGTGAACGTTGGGAAAGCCTGGGCGGACGAGTCATTGAAACGACCGTTTATTCAACGGGCGAACCCCTCTCCAATCCGATTAAAGCCGCTTTACATATTGATGCCAGTGAAAACCGTGCAAAACGCATGCGCGATGAAATCAATATGCCACTAGAATACGAGGTCCGTCGTCGTCAAGACATCGATATGGTTTTCATGGCTGCGCAACCGCAAGAAGCACGGCAAATTCCACCGCTCTTGGCCTTTTATTTCGCCAATGACCTGCCCATTTATGCCACTTCGAGCGTTTACACTGGCTACCCTAACCCGACTGTCGATAAAGATTTAAATGGCGTCACCTTCTGTGATATTCCTTGGAATATTGACAGTCGCCCCGCAGAAACACAGTCGCGCAACCCAGTACTCAACCTCTGGCCGGCTCCCTCGCAAGCTCATCCTCGTTTATACGCGCTTGGTGTCGATGCTTATCAAGCCATTGCTCTCTTGCCTAAACTCGAGGCCTTGCCTAATTTTTCGGTCAATGGAGCCACCGGAAAACTATCCTTGAGCCCCGATCGTCGGATCACGCGTACCCTGCGCTGCACTAAATTCGTGAATGGCGAACCCAAACGACTGGACTCCAATGGCTGATCCGACCTCTCGTGAACAGGGCCTCTTTGCCGAAACCCTGGTGTTGAAACATTTACAAACCCAGGGCCTTCGCCTCGTCACCCATAATTATCAGCTGAAACTCGGGGAGATCGACCTCATCATGCGCGAGGGCGAGATTCTCGTTTTTATCGAGGTTCGGGCTCGAGAAAATTTTGACGAAATCCATCCCTTCGAAACCGTGACAAAGGCTAAACAAGGACGTATCATTAGCACCGCGAAGCATTATTTGTGGACTCATGATCTGCTGGATACCTGCCCTTGCCGGTTTGATGTCGTGGCGGTCAATTTGTCAAGTTTGGAAATTGACTGGGTTAAAGACGCGTTTTATTAGAGCGGTACTCCGACCTCATCCGCTCTCCCAATTAACGCACAATTTACAATTTGGGGAAAAAAATGAACATCACCGAAAAAATTCAGCAGCACTTCCAAGAAAGCATTGAAGCCAAAATCAATGCCGCTGACCTGATTGGTCCCGCCATCGAGCGCGCGGCCTCAGTGATCACCCATGCCCTGCTGGAAGAACATAAAATCCTCTGTTGTGGGAATGGCGGATCTGCAGGCGATGCCCAGCATTTTTCCTCAGAAATGCTCAACCGTTTTGAACGTGAGCGCCCCGCCCTGCCGGCCATCGCGCTGACCACCGATAATTTTACGCTCACCTCTATCGCGAACGATTACACCTACGAAGATGTTTTCGCGAAACAAATTCGTGCTCTGGGTCAGCCAGGAGATATTTTGCTGGCCATTTCTACCTCGGGCAATTCCACCAATGTGATCAAGGCCATTGAAGCAGCGCATTCACGCAATATGATCGTCGTCGCCTTAACCGGTCGTAACGGTGGGAAGATGGCATCTTATTATCAGCCTCAAGACGTGGAAATTCGTGTGCCGGCTGAAAAAACCTCTCGCATTCAAGAAGTCCATTTATTAGTCATCCATTGCCTTTGTGATCTTATCGATAATCAGTTGTTTGGTGAAATTTAAATGAAAAAAACAGTAGTACTTGCTTTAACCAGTTCCATCCTTCTCTCCGCTTGTGGCCCCGCGATTGTCACCACCGCCACCACCGGGGTTACGGTCATGCACGACCGTCGGACCGCCGGCACCATCGTGGAAGACAAGGCGATTGAAATGCGGGCCGCTCACGAATTGCATATTCGGCCCGAACTGAAAGAAGATGCGCGCATCAAAGTGGTCAGCTACAACCGTCGCGTGCTTTTACTCGGCCAAGTGCCCAATAGTCAACGCTCGAAAGAAATTGAAAAAATGGCCAGCGAGATTGCAGAAGTCGTGAAAGTGTACAACGAGTTGGAGGTCGCCGAACCCATTTCCGTCACCACCATCTCTCATGACAGCTGGCTCACGACCAAAGTCAAAGCCAGTGCTTTTGGCGACGTGAACGTGGATCCCATCCGCGTGCGGGTTTACACCGAAGATGGCACGGTGTATTTGATGGGCCTGGTTTCTCGCGAAGAAGCCGATTGGGCGACGGAAAATGTTCGTAATATTGATGGGGTCGAACGCGTTGTTCGCGTCTTCGATTATTTAGATTAACTCACTACGAAGTCCCCGCCCCCTTTACTAGAGGGGGATTTCACCACAAGGAATCCACATGTTCTACGAAATGCTCAACGAACGCTGGCACGAAACAAATTCCATGATCTGCGTAGGACTCGATCCCGATCCCGATCGCTTCCCTGAATTTATTCTGGAACAAGAACACCCGATTTTCACTTTTTGCCAAGCCATCATTGATGCGACGCAAGCCTGGGTCTGCGCCTTCAAACCCCAAATTGCGCATTTCAGCGCCCTCGGCGCGGAAGACGAACTTGAAATGGTCGTGGATTATCTCAAAGAATTTTACCCAGAAATTCCTGTCATTTTGGATGCAAAACGAGGGGACATTGGGAGCACGGCTGAAAAATATGCCATGGAAGCTTTTGATCGCTACGGCACAGATGCTCTCACCCTCAACCCTTATTTAGGACCTGACAGCATCCAACCTTACCTAGAGTACAAAGACAAAGGGCTTTTTGTTTTATGCCACACCTCTAATCCGGGCGCACCGACGCTGCAAGCCCTCGAAGCCGAAGGCAAGCCTCTCTACATGCACGTGGCACAAATGTGCAAAGACTTGAACGAAGATCATCAATTAGGGTTGGTCGTCGGTGCAACTCAAGTCAATGTCCTGAAGGCTGTGCGAAACCATGTCGGGGATATGCCGATTTTGGTGCCAGGCGTCGGCGAACAAGGCGGAAATCTTCAGCAGGTGATAGAGGCAGGAAAAGATTCAGAAGGATTCGGCTTGGTGATCAATGCCTCAAGAAGCGTGCTGTACGCCAGCCCTGGCAAAGATTTTGCCAAGGCTGCGCAAGCTGTGGTGAAAGGGATGCTTTAGTAGTTATGAAAACCTAACGATTTGATTTTATTGTCAATGGGTGAATACATGAGTGTACCAAGTTGGTCCTCTGCAACCGCAAAAGCGAGGTTTCGATTATCACCCTCATATTGATTTTGGTGGCTTGGTTTATTAATAAGCTCAACCTTAGCCCTGTAGCTATGGAATAAGCCATTGCCCAATACATGATCGTAAGCCTCGGTCGTTAAGGTCCCTTGATGGCTCTCCGCCACAATAGTTTCCATCCCGGCAAGCAGTTGTTTACCTTCTTCCAGCGCGGTTTCAACGGCTTTACCGTAAGGAACATCTTCTTCGTTGCCCATTCTAAGCAAAATCGCATCCTTTTGAGCAGGAACGGTCACGGCCATTTCTTTGAGGACTTTCTGCTTTAACAAGATATCGACATAAATGTTGTTTAAGGCAGAAGGATTATCATCTGTATTTTTGCTCACAGGCAATTGATGCTTCGGCGTAGTTCTCAAATCACCATAAAAGTAAGAGTTGATTGCCTGGGCTGCAGATTTAGCGCCATAAAATCCAAGCGCCCCTGCAATCGTTAAGAATGCGCCCGCGACGATGCCAGAAGCAACAACGGCAAGGGCGACGGGAGGAACAGAGAGACCGGCCAGTGTCAGTGCTGTGCCCACACCCGCTACCAAGGTTGGCATGTAGGTGGCTGCCAAAGCAGAAAGGGTCCCAAAGCCCGTCATATAAACCCCGACGGCAATACCCGCGGCTACGGTGGTCATTAGGACAGTTTTAACCGGGTTGGCCAAGGGCTCAGAAAGCAGGGTTGCCGCACGAGACACAACATAGAGTGCTGGAATCACTGGAATTGCGGTGAAGGCCAAGGTAAAAAGAAAACGTCCCAGAAAACGCGCAGTTGGCCAGCTGTTATGATATCTCGAGCGATAACGACGAAAATGATTGATCGGGTGCATGAGCCATTCAAAGCCCTCACGATTAATGAAGTCCAAAACTTTAGCTAGTTTGCTAGTATTGTGAGCCATGAGACTACTCTCCTACTTTGGTTAGTCAACCCATAGTAACCACTTCTTGGTTCTATGTCACTAGCTAGGCTTGTTTCAAATGTAAGGAAGTGTGTCATTGTAAAAAGCCCCTCTTTTTGGTATGCTGGCCGGCATCTTTTGGAGAACCACCCATGCACCCTTTTTTAAATACTGCCACCACCGCGGCACGCAAGGCTGGCCGTGTGATCATGCGCGGCTATGAACGCCTCGACGAAGTCAAAGTTTCTCAAAAATCCCCCAACGATTATGTCACCGACATAGATCATAAAGCTGACAAACTAATTATTGAAACCTTGAGCAGCGCCTACCCCGATCATGCCTTTTTGAGCGAAGAATCCGGCTCTCAAGGCGAAAGCGATTTTCTCTGGGTCATTGACCCCCTCGATGGAACCCTGAACTTTGTCCATGGTTTTCCGCATTTTTGCATCTCCATGGCCCTGATCCACAAGGGCAAGGTCGAACACGCCTTGATTTATGACCCCGTTCGCGATGATCTCTTCACGGGCAGCCGTGGAGGCGGGTCTTTTCATAATGGCCACCGCATGCGCATGCTTGGGACAAAAACCCTGTCCACCGCATTGACCGGAGTTTCATACGCCAAACGCAAGCTTCCCGGCTCTATTCAGAGTGTCCTTAACGATTTAACGGAAAAGTCCGGCGGCATTCGTCGCAGCGGCTCTTCCGCTCTGGATCTGGCCTATGTGGCTGCGAATAAATTGGATGCCTGCTATCAATGGGGCATGAAACCCTGGGACATCGCCGCTGGAGTCTTGCTCGTCCATGAAGCAGGCGGTCTTGTTTTGGATCCATCTGGGCGCGAGTACCTCTCTTCAGGCCACTTATTGGCCTCTAATCTTAAACTCATGCCCCAGCTCGAAGCGGTTTATCACGCCCAATCCCATGATTGACCTTATTTCTAACGTACGCGTGGTGTTAGTCAACACCACGCATCCAGGCAATATCGGAGCGACTGCCCGAGCCATGAAAACCATGGGTCTCGACGAATTGGTTCTGGTCGATCCCCTGCTCTTTCCACACGAAGAAGCCGATGCGCGTGCGACTTCCGCTGTCGACGTCCTTGAAAATGCTCGGGTTGTTCCAAGCTTACGGGAAGCGATAGCCGACTGTGGCTTAGTGCTCGGCACCAGTGCTCAAAGCCGCCATATGCCCTGGCCCATGCTGAGTCCGCGAGAAATGGGGCCAGTGGTTCATGAAACGCGCCTGACCCAACCCGTCGCCTTGGTCTTTGGCCGCGAACGAGACGGTTTATCCAATGAAGAGCTGCAACTTTGCCATTATCATGTGCAAATTCCTACCCATCCTTCTTGTCGATGCTTGAACATTGCCCAGGCGGTCCAGGTCTTATGTTATGAAGTGATGATGAGTGCGCAAGCAAGGCCAAGCCCCGCCGCCGATACGCCTCTGCTGGCCAATCCTCGAGAAATGGAACTTTTTTACGAACACCTCGAACGAGCGCTGATCCATACCCAATTCCTTGACCCGGAACATCCCAAAATGCTGATCCCTCGCTTAAAGCGGCTCTTCACTAAGGCTCGGCCTGACCAAAATGAGATCAATATTCTCCGAGGCATCTTAACTTCCATGGAACGTCAGGCTTGACAGCCTCAACCCTCTTCGGTATGGTGAAACCTTACTAACTTTTGAGGGATCATTCATGAGCCATTTTAATAACGACATCGCACGCACCGTAGATGCCTTGAATCGCGAGGGTTTTGAACGTCTTATGGATTATTTCTTAAGGCCTGTGGGCACCTTCCTTTACTACAATACCCGATACAGAGGAAGCGCCCCTCTCACTCGGTATTTTTTGGGACTTTTGTGGCGTTTAGCCCTCACCCTGATTCCTGTTTTGCCTGCAATTTATTGCGTGAACCGAATCCTAGGCGTCGTACTCAACCCGCTCTCCTGGTATAACAACTTTCCCAAACCTGCGCTCATGACTCTCACCCTGGGTTTGGTCGGTACTGGTGTTTATTTCTTGAGCTGGCCAGCCACTGTCAGCGCTCTTACGAGTATCGTTCCCTATGCCTCTGCCATCACTGGCTTGGTTCCAGGCGGGGTTCTGGCTGCGGGGGTTCTCGCACTGGGCAGTGCATTTTTACTTTACGGGGCCAAACAACTGGCGCGTTATTTTACGGCCATGCACTGCAATGAACCGGGACAAACCTATCGTTTGACCACACGCAAACATATTATTAAGCCCGAAGAAGACAATAATCCGGACGAGATGCATACTGCCTATCAAACCGCCCTGCACGAACACATCAAATTAAAAACAGAGCTAAAATTCAATCCCACTCGATTAGTCCCGCGCGCAAGCACCCTCTCCACCTTCAAGGAGATCGACGCAGAATATTATATTCGTGGCACGGAAGAGACCCTCTTGAGAGGAAAGGCCATGCTGGCTCAATTCGAAACGGTCATACGCTCCAATGGGACAAACGCAACCGATGAGGGCGACTTGAATGAAGAGGACCATGCTCTTCTTACTGAAGCACGTGATGAAAGAAAATTAGGCTCATATTTATTTTGGCGCAAAGGCGTTGAAAAAATTGACCCCGATTTTGAGGGCGGACTTCCCGAGACACAGTACAACGATCATCGAAAATTCGTGATTCTTTAATTCATCTTTAATCAGGGCATCTCATCTTCCGGCGCCACCTTCGGAGCAGGCATCAAGTCGGCTCGGCTCAATCCGAGCCACACAGAAAGCGCGCCTGCCACGTAGATGGAAGAATAGGTACCCACAATAATCCCGACAAAGAGCGCGAGAGAAAAACCGAACAAGGTCGGACCGCCGTAAATCAACAAGGAAGTGACGACTAATAAGGTCAAAAATGAGGTCATTAAGGTACGAGACAGGGTTTGATTCAGGGAGAGATTCATGATCTCAATGGCATCGCCCTTGCGAAGCTTGAGAAAATTTTCTTTGACCCGATCAAAGACCACGATCGTGTCGTTTAACGAATAACCGATCACCGCTAAAATCCCAGCCAAGGTCGGCAGATCAAATTCAAATTGGCACAAGGAAAATAATCCGAGGATCAACAGCGGATCATGGGCGAGCGCGACACCGGCCCCGACAGCAAGACGCCACTCAAACCGAAATGCGATGTAAATCATGGTGCCGATCAAGGCCACCAAAATCGCCAAAGTCCCCTGCTCTGCCAACTCTTGACCGAGCTGAGCGCCCAAAACCTCGGCTCGCAGTAATTTTACCTGAGGATGACTTTCTTGAAGCAAATTTCGAATAGCATTGGCAAGCTCTTGTTCAGAAGCCCCAGAACGAGGCGCAAGACGTATCATGATGTCGCGTGTGGAACCAAAATGCTGGAGTACTGCGTCTTCAAAACCATGACTGTCTAGCAAGGCACGTACTTCGCTGAGTTGAACAGCCTCGGGATATTCTAATTCGATGACCGTACCGCCCGTGAAATCAAGCCCCCAGTGAATCCCGCGGGTGGCAAGCAAAATCACTGAAGCAATCACCAAGATCAATGAAAGGGAGGCGGCCCATCGACGAGCACGCAAAAAATCAATATGTGTGGTGAGTTTGAAGAATTCCATTGCATTAAATTCCTATCGGTAATTTTTTCAAGGTGCGGCCACCAAAAGCAGCATTCACCATGGCTCGAGTCACGCTGACGGCGGTGAAGACGGAGGTCACCAAACCTAAAATCAAGGTCAGGGCAAAGCCTTTGATCGGCCCGCTGCCAATCGCAAAAAGCGCCAGTGCAGCAATGAAGGTGGTCATGTTAGCGTCTAAAATCGTCACAAAGGCGCGATTAAAGCCCGCGTTGATGCTGGCTTGAACAGACTGCCCAACACGCAACTCTTCACGAATGCGCTCAAAAATCAAAACGTTCGCGTCCACTGCCATCCCGAGCGTTAATACGATAGCGGCGATCCCAGGGAGTGTTAAGGTCGCGCCGATGATCGACAAGACCGCGAGCAACATCACCAAATTGAAGACCAATCCTAAATTAGCAATCAGTCCAAAGACGCGGTAATACACAACCATGAAAATCATGATCAGGCTGAGGCCCACTAAAAGAGAAACGACGCCTTTTTCAATATTTTCGACGCCCATGCTGGGACCAATGATACGTTCTTCGACATAATCAATCGGCGCGGGCAAGGCTCCTGCACGAAGCAGCAAGGCCAAATTCCGTGCCTCCGTGGTGCTTTCCATGTTGGTGATTTGGAAACGATTGCCGAGGCGTTGGTTAATGGTCGCAACACTGATCACCTCATAATGAGTTTCAGGAACGCGCACACTTTTACCATCGACAATTTTGGTGACATAGCGCGTATCAATGTAGATAGTGCCCATGCCATTCCCTACATTTTCCCCGGTGATCCGAGAGAACTGGCGAACATCGCCGCCCAACTGAAGAAATACGGCAGGTTTACCCATTTCATCAAAACCTGACTGAGCGCCGACAATGCTTTCTCCGCTGAGAACGACCTTGCGATCAAAAAGGTGAGGACGGCCTTCTCTGTCGCGAATCAATACGGTTCCCGCAGGAGCACGCCCACTCAAGGCCTGGCTCGGATCGGCCTCGTTGTTGACCAACCGAAATTCCAGTGAGGCCGTTTTGCCCAAAATGTCTTTTGCATAAGCCGTGTCTTGAACCCCGGGCAATTCCACCACAATCCGATCTTGCCCCTGACGTTGCACGACGGCCTCTGCCACACCGAGTTCATTCACACGGTTACGCAGGGTATTCATGCTTTGTTCAACGGCATAATCTTGAACTGATTTTTTCTCAAAATCGCTGAGAGTGCACGTGAGAGGATAGGCGTCGCCCAATTCGGGCTCAACAGTCACTTGAAGACCAGAGAACTCACGACGAATCACCGATTCTGCCGCCTCACGATCGACCGTATTGGCAAAACGTAAATTTAATTTCCCCTCTTGCATGCCAATGCTGCGGTAATGAATTTTTTCTTCGCGCAGGCGGGATTTAATGCTTTCAGAAAATCCATCGAGATGACGACTGAGGGCTGCATTCATGTCAACCTGGAGTAAGAAATGCACGCCTCCCCGAAGATCCAAGCCCAGTTTCATCGGATCCGCGCCGAGTGAACGTAAAAAACCGGGAACGGCGGGCGCTAAATTGAGAGCAACGATGTAATCTCCGCCCAGGGCCAGCGCTAACTGATCTTTGGCCTGCATTTGGTCAGAGGTACTTTTGAATCGGAGAAGAACCTTTCCCGCCTCTTCTTCTAGGGTGTAGGGGATCTCGGCCTGTTTAAGAACGGCTTCGATCTTGTGTTCCGTGTCAGAGCCCACCGCGATTTGTTTCGCGGCGGAGATTTGAAGGGCTGGATCTTCACCAAAAAAATTAGGAACGGCATAAACAAAACCGAGCAACAGCACGGCAATGATCAGCGCATTTTTCCAAAGCGGGTACCGATTCAAAAGCATCAATCAATCCTTAATAAATTAACTTTTCAAGGTCCCTTTAGGCAAGACCTGAGCTACGGCATGGCGTTGGAAGCGTAGAACCACGCCTTCCGCGGCTTTGACTGTCAGGTACTGCTCGTCCAAGTCAGCAATTTTACCAAGCAAACCGCCACTCATCACGACTTCATCGCCTTTGGCAAGGCTGGACACGAGATCACGATGTTCTTTGGCACGTTTGGCCTGAGGACGCCAGATAAGTAAATAAAATATGGCAAAGAAAAATATTAAAATGCCGATTTCCATGATTCCGCCGCCTTGGGCTGGCGTGGCGGCATCGGCTGCCTGAGCTGTTGCGATAAAATCTAACATGGGTCACCTCATTGATAAGTGCCTAATGTAACCCTATTTTTTCAGGGCGTCAATTCAACATCAGGGGTCTATACATTTAAAATGACTGTGATATACTGCGCCCTGTGCCGGGGTGGCGGAACTGGTAGACGCGTTGGACTCAAAATCCAATAACCTTTGGTTGTGTCGGTTCGATTCCGACCCTCGGTACCATCTTCAAGTTGTTGACCTAATCATGAAAGTATCTGATTTTGACTATTTCCTCCCTGAGGAGCTCATCGCTCATTATCCTGCTCAAGAACGCACAGCCTCACGTTTGTTAGTGCTTCAGGGCGATACTACCCTTGATCAACAGTTTCCCGATCTTCTTGATTATTTAACCCCGAACGATTGTCTGATTTTTAACAATACCCGGGTCATGCCTGCCCGTCTTTATGGGCAAAAAGCCTCTGGCGGAAAAATTGAATGCCTCGTCGAGCGGGTTCTGACCGAACACCTCGCCCTCTGCCATGTGCGCGCGAGCAAATCGCCCAAACCTGGAACAGAACTTCTGTTTGGCCCTCATACGGCCACCGTCGCAGGCAGACAAAACGAATTTTATTTGGTAGAGCTGGGCACCCTCTCCTGGTTAGCACTCATGAATCAAGAAGGCGAACTCCCCCTCCCCCCTTATATGGAACGGTCTCCAGAAGCCCAAGACGCTGAACGCTATCAAACTGTCTACAGCCAGCCCCTCGGGGCGGTCGCTGCCCCCACTGCAGGGCTTCATTTCGATGATGCACTGATTCATAAAATCACTGAAAAAGGAGTGGCCACCGCCTTTGTGACCCTTCATGTCGGCGCAGGAACCTTTTTACCGATCCGAGTCGAAACCGTGGCAGAACACCAAATGCACAGCGAATGGGCCGAAGTCAGTCAAGCCGTGGTGGATCTTATTAGGGAAACAAAGGCCAAGGGAGGCCGCGTATTTGCTGTGGGAACCACCACCGTCCGGACCCTCGAAACCGCTGCACGCGGTGGGGAACTGAAGGCCTTCAGCGGGGACACGAATATATTCATCACTCCCGGCTACGAATTTCAGGTGATCGACGCCTTAGTCACGAATTTTCACCTGCCCAAATCCACCCTCATGATGCTTGTCTCTGCTTTCATGGGCAAAGACCGCATGATGAGAGCCTACCAGCATGCGGTTGAAGAGCGCTACCGCTTTTTCAGCTACGGCGATGCGATGCTGCTTATTCCCAAAGGCTAATCGCTCCAAGGCCCCACTTATCCTGTCTTTCTCTTTTTATGATTCGGGCTCGAGGGCGGACTGCTCTCGTGTCGCTTCACCAATGCCTCGAGACGTTGACGCAATTCAACCGAGACCTCGGGGTGAACCACCTCCAAGGCGACTCGATGATGGGTGTTTTTAATTTTCATGATGCTTTTGAGATCGTCTGGACGCTCTAACAGCGCTGTCAACACCTCCGGCCAGTTTCGCCGCAAAGCCAAATGCAAAACAGTGCTGTTCTGGAATGTGACCCCCAGTGAGGCGTTTTTTCTGATCAGTGCAGCCGCGAGTGCAGGTTCCTCCAGCTCCATCGCCAGGGTAAGCGCAGTGTTAAGCTTTTCAAGCACCAAGACATTCGCCAAATCGCTTTGCAAAATCCCCAAAATCATCTCGGGGTTTTTTTGATGCAAAGCATAATCAAAGGCACGCGTATAGGCGGGGGCCGAAAAAAGAGAATTGGGCGCAAGCGCATTCAACAACAAGAGGGCGATATCCAGCCGACGATTGATCAAGGCAATTTGAATGCATGATTGCGCACTGAGATTATTGTCTACCAGCATCCAATGCCCTATCTGAGGGTTTGTGTGCTCTAGCAACTTTTCAAGGATGTCTTTGTGACCCTGCGCGGTCGCAAGGTGTAAGGCTGATTGTCGCAATCCCTCTTTCGCCTGCATTAATCGATCCCAAACCTCGCCCTTGGGTATAGAGTCCATGAGACAGTCCAAAGACTCCCTATACCCATGAGAAACGATGATATGAAGTGGGGTTTGGTATGCTTCGTTGACTAAGTTCAGCACCTCAGACGTGAAATGGCTCAATACATACCGGAGACTCTCGACATCATTGTTCTCGGCAATCAAATGAATGAGGGATTTTCCCTCTACATTCACATTGTAAAAAATATCTTCACCGAAAGCCTCACCGAAGACCTTCACCCCTTCGGTCCCATTGTAATCGAAGGCGAGATCAATCACCGTTGCATTCGATGGATTCGTCACATTTAAAATCTGAGAAATTTGAAAATCATTCGCATGGCGTTTTAAATTGTCAATGATCTTTGCAGCGAAACCCAGCAAGCCCAGCTCAAAAGCGTGATGAAGTGGGGTGTGGTGACCCTCGACCCATGTGTCTGCAATCGCATAGATATTACGCTTCAGAATCGCTTCTGTCAGAGTTTCCCAGCCATTCAGGAGGAATGCGGTAAGGAGATCATGCTCATAATAGTCAATATTTAAATCAGCATTCGAATCGATCGCCAGGACAGCAGCGTCCAAGTTATCCTCCTCCAGAGCCTCGATCAAGAGTTCATCCTTCATTTCCTGAGAACAGGCATTGAGCAGTCTTTTCGCGTCTTCGTCCGAGAGAAAGTTCAGGGCAAATAATATGTCTTCAACACATTCAACGATTGGGAGATAATTTTCACTGAGTTCCTGTGAAATGGATTGAAGCGCACGGATAAACTTGCTGTAGGGATCAGAATAATCCAACAAATGATCGGGACGGTCCGCATCGAGGTAAACAACCTCATGCTTGGAATCGTCAAGATCAGCGATGTATTCTCGCTTGACTTCATCGAAGCTTTGCTCAAATCGATTCGGTACCTCCGGCCCTGCTTGAGTGGTCATGATTTTTTCGATGCCTTCAGGATGCGCATCACGAATATTCTCTAAGCCTTTCGCAATCACCTCGACACAGTTGATAAATTTCACAGTATTCGCGAGTGTCGTCTGACGATCCGTGCAGGGCAGGCCGGCACCATGACGTAACACTGCCAAATACTCTTCTAGCGTAGGGAAAAAAGATTCATACTGCTCGCGTGACCCATAGGCAGCGGCAATCGTCGGAGTGTAGCGCTGCGCTCGCAAGGCGAGTACCGCAGTTACCTGTTCGGACTCAGGCACTGCATTCCAGACTTCAAAAAATTCAACCACGGACGCATCCGCCTCAGGAGCAGCCACACTATCACGGGCAGCGCGTGCAACAGGATCCTGGATCGGAGTCACGCCTGATCGACGCAACCCATCAATCAATCGAGACAAGACTCCATACAAGGTACGCTGAGATCGTCTTAATGCTCGATAGTGATCCATCTGATCGGTAAGTGAGAGGGGATGCGCAGGTGAGCAGTCAATAATTTGTGTGATTTCTTCTGGGGCTAAAGGAACAGCTTCACCATTTTCATGGTAGAGATGCTTATAAAACGGTTCAGAGGGGTTGGTTTGGTATTCCGCCCAATCCATCAAAGGAAACAAGGTGGTATTATTTTGCATTAATAAAAAGGTATTATTCACGGCGAGACGACGCATCCCCTGTTCATCTTCCGTCTCTGTTAATTCCATCAAACCACCGGCCACATAGTCGCGGAGTTTTAAAGTGGGCATCAAGATTTTTGCAATCGATTCCTCAGGTCCAGCCAGAACTTCTGCCAGCATCACACAACGCTTGTTCGCGGGCCACTTCGTAAATCTGAGATAATCGACTGGACTGTCCGCGATCATTGCCCAGCGAACACGGAAAAAATAGCGGAGATGCTTTTCCACATCCGACCCTTGGGGAGAATTCTGCGCCCTCGCTTTCATTGTCTGCATGAATTCGAGCACACGGCCAGTATCCTCATTAATGATCTCGTCTAAAGATTCATCGATATCCTCAAGATCGGGCATGACCATCTCAGCACAGGCTCGGTTTAACACGTCGAGTAATTCTTGATTCGATGGCATGATGATTTACCTCTTATAATTTACGTCTTTTATTCGTATGATTCTCTTCCTCGGGATTCGCTTCGTGCTTGAAGAGTTTTTCTAAGCTTGCTCGAATCTCAGGATCCACTCCTTCATGAGCCACCTCGAGTGGGAGTTGATTTTCAGCAGAACGGCTGTTCATTAATGCCTTCAGAGACTCTTCGGGAAGCTTTATAAGATGGGTCAGGACAGAGCTCCAATTGTTTGTCAATGCATAATGCAACAGGGAACCCCGCGCTGCTCGTGCCTCGAGATTGGCTCCGCGTTTGATGAGCAGGTTGATCAGATCAAGATGCCCATAACGCATCGCAAGCTCGAGTCCGTTATTCGAGTCGCTCAGCCTTATCTCCTGCTTCTGATCACGCTCAAGAAGTTGGTATAACCAATTCACTTGCTTTCGATTCATCGCTTCGGTGTAAGCGAGATTTAAACAATCGCCCACGGGGTAGTGATTTTGTTCATATGCCTGGAGCAGGATTTCCGCTTCAGCGCGTTTCGCAGAATGGATCGCCGATTCAAAGGGGGTTTGACCATACCCATTTTTAACCAAGAGCATCTCGGGCGGGATCACCTCGATCACTTTTTTCAGCATTTCAATATGATTGCCGTGAACTGCTTGATGAAGCGCTGTTTTACCCAAGGAGTTTTTTTCCTCAAAAATAAATCTCAGGCCCTTGTTGACGAGTGTGTCGATGACTCCCTTGGATCCGTTTTTCACAATATAGTAAATCAAGTTATCGGCATAAGTATCTTCAATCATCAAACACAGCTTCAATACTGTCTTGTCCGTATGTTTCTCTATGTTTTCGAGTATTTTTCCGAAGGCTTCCGTATTTTTCTTTTGCAATGCGACATGCAAGGGGGTGATGGTATTTTCATCCCAAGCGAATGGAAGCAAGCTCAAATTTTTCTGATAGAGAGTCTCGAGCACTTCCGTCCAGTTGTTCTCCAAGGCGATAGTCAATAGGTTACTTTCGCTGATAGGTTGAGTGTAATCCGCACCCCCTTCGATGAGCAGAGGGATCACCTGAGGTGCTGAGCTTTTCGCTGCGAGCAGTAAGTACCCGTCCTTGTTGAGTGGAGACAAGGCTCGGACGATGCCTAGAAATTCCTCTTGGGTATGCCATTGGTGAAGAAAAACAAGATCTGCCAAACTACTCAAATCGATAAGGAGTGTTTTTCTCCCCAGCTGTGAAATCAAACTCAGGTAAAGTTTAGTCGAACATTTTAAGTCGGGTTCCGTCGGATCAACGTCAACGGGCCGATCCTTCAAATAATCGAACACTTGACCCAATGCCTGTTCATAGGAAAGAGCTGGCTTGGCTTGCACAAAAACAGTCTCTTCGATCGTGTCAATCCTAAGCTGTTCGAAAGCCACTCGGTTCTTTATTACAATGTTATTGAGCCCAAGACAGATCTCTTCCACGCAATTAAGTAACTCTTGTTCTTGACATTTTTCTACTTCTTGCTCGGTCAGAGAGTGCCCCATCGAGTGCCGCAAAACCAATAAATAATCACCTAGGCTTGGATAATGTTTTTCAAAATCTCTTTTTGAGCCAAACAACTGTTCTTGTGTTGGGCTAAACAGTTCTGCACGCAAATCCAGCAGGGCCTCTTTGCAGGCTGATGGAGGGATCGCTGCGATACGCGCAATGAATTTTTCTGCCGCCTCATTGGATTCCGGACCTGCGATCCGATGCCTGAGTCTGACAAGTCCCGAATTCCTCTCATTGCTTACACTGCCTTTCATCAAACCGAGCATCAAATGTTTTATCGCGCCATAGAGCGTATTCGTGCTGACACTCAACTCACGATAATACTCATGTTGCTCGAACAATTCTTCGGAGGCAGCTCCACAGGATTTTCGGATGAGTGATTTCTCATCCCCAGTCAAAGGAACGACCTCCCCTCCCTGGGTGTATAAATGGTGATAATGGGGATGACTGGGATCACTCTGATAGCTGAACCAGTCGATCAGAGGCAAGACGGTGGTGTTATCTTCCAACAAAAGATAGGAATCCATTCGAGATAAACTTCGTTTTCCTTCGGTCTCATCTTCGGTTAATCCGCGTAAATTTCCAATCAAATACTCCCGCTCTAACAAGGTCGGGATCAAGAGTTGTATGATCGTTTCGTTCTTTTGAACGATCGTTTCTGCAAGTCTGATGTTAAACCGATTCACGGGGTCGTTGGGAGACAAAGGATAGGCTAGAGAGGTATTTTTGATCAGAGTCCAGCGCAGGCGTAAATACTCTTTTATTATTACTCTGAGGATGTTTTCATCCTCCTGGGCTTCAACATTCGCAGCGAGGTTGGCTTTGAAGAGGGCAATTTCTTGGTTTTCAGGAAGGTTAACCCCATCGAAAAGATTCATAACTTCTTGATATAACAGCATAATACCTTCTTGAATGAATATTTTAAGACGACAGTTTACCATGGACGAACAAAATTAGCAAGTTAGCTTGTTTTTTGTTCGCTAAGAGAGGTTACTTCTTGGAGCCTTTGTGAAAGGTTCTTAAGCGACGGCGACTGTGTTCTTGGCGAGGGGTTAGGGTATTACGGTTGTCTTTATAAGGATTGTCGCTCGTTTTAAAGACAAAGCGCAGAGGGGTCCCGACCAGGTTCAACGATTGGCGGAAGAAATTGACTAAGAAACGTTTATAAGAGAGCGGAACCTCATCGGTTTGATTGCCATGAATCACAATGATCGGAGGCAAATGTCCCCCTGAGTGTGCGTAGCGCAATTTAATCCGACGGCCATTCACGGTCGGCGGCTGGTGGGTTTCCAGGGCTCGCTCTAAAATAGCAGTGAGTTCAGAGGTCGATAGTTTACGAGTGGCACAATGGAAGGCCTCATGAACCGAGTCAAACAAATGGCCGACATTGGTGCCATGCAAGGCAGAAATAAAATGCATGCGCGCAAAATCAACAAAACCTAATTGGCGATCCACCGCTTCTTTGATAGCGGCTTTTTGATCTTTATCGAGGTTGTCCCATTTATTCACCGCCAAGACCAAGGATCGTCCGGTCTCAAGAATAAAGCCTAACATGCTCATGTCTTGATCCGTCACGGCATCAGAACCGTCAATCACATAAATGACCACATCGGCTTGATCGATGGATTGCAAGGTTTTGACGACTGAAAATTTTTCGATGGCCTCACTGATGCTGCGACGACGTCGAACACCGGCGGTATCAATAATGGTGTATTTTTTACCTTCCCGCTCGAGGGGAATGGAAATACTGTCGCGTGTGGTGCCGGGTTGATCATAAACGACCACGCGTTCTTCGCCCAGCATTCGATTCACCAAGGTCGACTTGCCGACATTAGGGCGTCCGACGATCGCAATTTTGATGCTTCTCTGAGAATAATCAATCTCGGATTCTTCAGGTTCTTCTTGATCCTCTTCTGGGAACAAGGGGGCAAGCACCTGATTGATCAACTGCAAGATGCCTCGCCCGTGCGAAGCCGCGATGGGATAGGGTTCGCCTAATCCTAAACTGTAAAAATCACCGCAGGCACTGACCTCTTCAAGACCGTCTGTTTTATTAACAACAAGGTACACTTGTTTTTTTTCGGCACGTAATTTTTTCGCAATGTAACTGTCGTTGGGAGTTAAACCCGCGCGACCGTCCACGAGAAACAAGATCAGATCCGCTTCCTGCACCGCCAGCCAGGATTGCCCGGCCATCATGGTATCGATGCCCTCTTCCTGGCCCGTGATCCCGCCCGTGTCGATGACGAGATAAGGCATTCCGCCCATGCGCCCTTCCCCATAGGCCCTGTCGCGCGTCACACCTGGCATATCATAGACCAGCGCTTGTTGTGATTTGGTTAATCGATTAAACAAGGTGGATTTGCCCACATTGGGCTGACCTATGATTGCAATAACAGGTAACATCGACTTTACTCTACATCTAATACTAATTTGATCAAGCGTCCTGCTTTCGACTGAACAATCACGTCTTGATTGTCAACTAAGGGTGGCGCTGAGATCCCGGAGGTATCGACTCGTCGATAACCCAGTAAGCGTCCAGATTCCAGAGAAAATGCATACACAAAACCTTTTTGATCAGCCACAATCACCATGTCTTTGGCGATCACCGGGGCAGTCACTTGGCGATGCATCAAGGCTTCTTGAGTCCAAAGGGTTTCGCCTGTGAAACGATTAAAGGCTTGAAGCATTCCTTCACTGTCGGTCACCACCACGATTGCGGTGCCCGCATCGAGACCGACATAAGAAGACGAATCACGTGTCCAAAGGATTTGCAAGGTTTTCAAATCCAGGGCAGCGACCTTCCCTTGGAAGGTGACGATATAAGCAGTCATGCCTCGACGTGCAAGACGGCCATTGATGTCAACGATGCGCTCGATTTCAGTTCGGCCTCGTGGCTGAGCAATGGCTTCCAGCCAAACGACCTGTCCCGTGCGTAAATCAAAAAGCCCGGCTTGGCCACTGGCGAAACCCACCAAGGCATGGGTATCTATCACGAGAGGGGTACTTCCGCCACGCAACTTCAATGCGGGCGCTGCAGCATCGAATAACCAATCTTCTTTGCCTGTAGCCGGATTAAGGCCATGCAAGCGGCTGTCATTCGTCAGCACAGCAATCCCTGATTCGTTGCCCATTGGCCCAGACAAGACCTCTGAGGAAGTCGTGGTACGCCAAACCTCAGCCCCTGTCGTTTTGTTCAGGGCAAGCACTTGAGCCTTATGGCTGCCCACTAAAACTAAATTATCGTTGAAACCGACAGCCGAACTCAACTTGAGGCCCGTGTTGACACGCCACAAACCTTTGCCCGTGGCAGCGTTTGTCGCTGTCACATGACCTTTATGATCGGCAGAGATCACTGCAGCCTGGCCGTCGATTTCTGTCAGAGCGGGGGCCAAATTGAATAATAATTTACCCGCGCCTGAACCGCCATTGGCTTTCCATGCGGTTTTGAAAGTGACCTGTTGATCAACTTTAGGAAGAGGTTCACTCTTGCTCTTACCCGATTGCTGGGTGAAACACCCCGTTAAGAACAGGCTTAGTACCAGAACAACAAAACTTCCTCTGGCAAATTTGAACATTATTGGCCTCCAGCCGTTTGATTGGGTGCATAGCTTTGCAATTTGTATTGCAATAGAACGTTGTCAAAACCCTGTTCTTCATAACCCTTGAGCGCTAAATTGTACTGGGCCAGTGCTTCTGTCATTTTGCCTTCAGCCAATAAAATATCGCCCGTCATTTCTTGGTAAGCAGGTTGATACGAGGCTTCTGCTGGATTTTTGACCAAATCCAGTGCACCCGAATAATCTTTTTGCTGGACCTTAATTTCAGCCAAGCGCAAACGTGCCAAAGGTTTTGCATAATCGTGACCTTGAGCGATCACCCATTGTAATTTTTCAGAGGCCTCATCCAGCTTACCGGCCTGCACTTCGCGCGCAGATTCGATCAGTGAAGCGGCTGTTGCATAAGGGGTCCGTTTGTAATCTTTTTTGAGTGAATTGTAGGCCGCATTCATGGCTTCAACATTGTGCATGTTCAAGGCCATTTGGTATTGATCATATAAAAGGGAAGCTTGTGCTGAGGTATTTTCTTGTTGCGTTTTCCAGAAGCGAACCCCTGAGACAGTCAAGATCACTAAAATGACAGCAACAATCACGGATGTGCCGTGTTTTTTCCACCACTGTTTCACCAGGATTGCCTGAGCATCTGCAGTATTCAATTCGTTCACGTGTTCCCTCGCTGTGTCTGTACGGTGTAAGAAAGGTCAAATTGTTGAGCTAAAAACTGCAGTAGCTCATTGTCAAGGTGCCATTGGGATTGTGCCATGGTATCACGCAGCGCCTTCATTGTGACAGTCTTCGCCTGCATTTCTTCATCGCCAATGATCAATGCCAATTCGGCTCCGGATTTATCCGCGCGCTTAAAAAGATTTTTGGTGCTGCCGCCGCCCAAAAGCGTGAGGACACGCAAACCAGGCACATCGTTACGCAGGGTTTGCGCGACACTCAAGGCCATGCCTGTGGCTTCTTCGGTCAAAGGAAGAATGCACAGGTGAGGCTGGGTCGGAGAAAGCGCTTTGACCTGGCCCACCAGTTCGATCAGTCGTTCAAGACCCAAAGCGAATCCTACCCCGGGAGTAGGCTTGCCTCCGAGCATTTCGACTAATCCGTCGTAGCGCCCGCCTCCACAGACCGTGCCTTGAGCACCCAGGCTGTCCGTGATCCATTCGAATACGGTGTGCGTGTAATAATCGAGACCACGCACCAAGCGAGGATTGACGGTGTAGGCAATCCCTGCGGTATCAAGCAGTTTGCACAGTGTTGCAAAATGGGCGCGAGAGACTTCGCCCAGGTACTCGTGTAAAACGGGGGCCTGAGCCACCAGTGCTTTGAGGTCTGGGTTTTTGGTGTCTAGGATGCGCAGAGGATTTGTTTCAAGACGGCGAAGGGAGTCTTCATCCAGCTTTTCTTGATGCTGTTTGAAGTAAGCCACGAGCGCATTGCGATAAGCCGCGCGTTCTTCGCTCACCCCCAAAGAATTAATTTCAAGACGCAGTGCGCCTAAAATGCCGAGGCGACGAAAGAGATCAGCCGCAAGTAAAATAATTTCCGCATCAGCGTCAGCGCCGGGTATCCCGAACACTTCGACGCCAAACTGGTGAAATTGACGTGTACGCCCTTTTTGTGGACGCTCATGTCGATACATCGGCCCGAGATACCAAAGACGTTGCATTTGATTATGCAAAAGGCCCAGTTGAATGCAAGCTCGCACACAGCCGGCCGTGCCTTCTGGGCGGAGGGTCAAACTATCCCCGTTGCGGTCAGTGAAGGTGTACATTTCTTTTTCGACGATATCCGTCGCCTGCCCCAGGGTGCGAGCAAAAAGATCAGTGGACTCGAGCATGGGAAAACGGATTTCTTCGTAGGCGTAACTGGCGACGAGTGCGCGAATTTGCCCCTCGACGAAGTGCCATAAGGGCATTTCAACAGGGCTGGTGTCGTGCATCCCTCGAATGGACTGGATATTGCTCACAGAGAACCTCAGAGTACGGGAAAATGGGGGGGATTATACCATGTTTTCTGGTAGGGGCGAATGGGATGCCTGTCCGCACCCCATTCGCTAGCAAGACGCTGGGGCTTAATCATCCGAGCCAGGAGGAGGAAGATGCAGATCTTCATCATCTTCGGAAGGCGGCATCGGTGATGGCGTGCGTACCACGGGGCGAGGTGCGACAGGTGTAGCCGCTGCAGGCACAGGGGCTGCGGCGGGGGTGGCGGTTGAGGGCGCCGTGGCTGCCGCAGGAGTGGCTGTGGCAGGAGCCGCTGAAACAGGGGTTGTTCCCTCAGGGGTCACTGCAGTCGCATTGGCATCGGCCGGAGCTGCAGGAGGTAAATTGGGATCAGTCCCAGGGGCTGGAGCATTGGGATCATTGACATCAGAAAGCACAGGCGCGGGGTAGATTTGTTCTTGGGGTTGATAATTATACGCCACAAACAAGCCGCCCACAGCCACAGTGATCAGACCGACAGCCGCCCAGCGCATTCCTGAACGAGAACCTGATTTGTACATGTCTTGATTTTGTCGCATGCGAGAGCCTGATTGAGGTTTGGTTTTCAAATCAGGGAGATCACGCGCTTCTTCGTAACCCAAGGCATTAAACTCGGCCACGACTTCTTCAGGATCAAGACCGATCAGTCCAGCATAAGCACGGAGATAGCCACGAACAAAAACAAGGGCGAGGTGATCAGCAAACTCATCACGTTCAAGATCAGCGATGATGTGAGGATGTAAGCGCAGTTGCTTTGCGATGTCTTGAATATCGTAACCACAAGCTTCACGAGCAGCGCGTAAACGTGGGCCAGGACCGGAAGGGTCGCCGAGGCGACCCTTGTCATGCAAACCTTCTGTTTCAGGCAACTTTATCATTGAGCGCTCCCTTGTCCATAATAAATAAAATTAACTTTAGCAGAAATTTGCCCCGGAGGTTAGCCAAAAAAGAATTTGATTTCAATGGCTGCATTTTCAAGGCTGTCAGAGCCATGCACTGCATTCGCGTCAATTGAATCAGCAAAATCAGCACGAATCGTGCCGGGGGCTGCTTCTTTCGGGTTAGTTGCTCCCATTAAATCGCGATTGAGCATGACTGCATTTTCGCCTTCCAAGGCTTGGATCATGACAGGGCCAGAAATCATGAAAGAAACAAGATCATTGAAAAAAGGACGCGCCTTGTGCACCGCATAAAAAGCTTCGGCTTCTTCGCGAGTCAGGTGTGCCATTTTTGCAGCAACAATTTTCAGTCCATTATTTTCAAACCGTGAATAAATAGCGCCGATCACATTCTTTGCAACGGCATCCGGTTTGATGATGGAAAGTGTACGTTCAATAGCCATTTAGAGATCTCCAGAGTTTTCTTGTGTGGATTTAAGGTTAAAACTTTCACCGCAGCCGCAATAATCTTCGGCATTGGGATTATGAAATTCGAAGGAACGATTCAAGCCTTTGGTGACAAAATCAATTTGAGTGCCTGCGAGCATGGGCAGAGAGGCTTTGTCGATCAACACTTTGACACCGAGTTGTTCAAAGACCTCATCAGAGTCTTGCTGTTCATCAGCCAAATCCACGACGTAGGCATAACCCGTGCACCCTTGTGCACGAACGCCCAAGCGCAATCCAATGCCTTTGCCTCGTTGAGCCAAAGTACTTTGAATGTGTGCGGCAGCACTTTCTGTCAATGCAATACTCATGATTTTTCCTCCTGCGTCCATAGTGATGGTTGAGCTGCTTGTAAAGCGGTCACTTTATCAATCAGGTGAGCAATCACTTGGTCGATTTGGGCCTCGGTGGTGAAGCGCCCCAGGCTAAAACGCAAAGCGCCTTGGGCAACCACCCGTGGCACGCCGAGCGATTCTAACACAGGAGAAGCATTTAAGCTCGACGAATTACAGGCTGAACCACTGGAAATAGCGATTTCAGTCAGGGAGCAGAGCAAAGATTCGGAAGGAAGCGGGGAAAAAGAGACATTTAAATGGTGTGGGGAACAGGCAGTTTGACAGCCGTGACGATGCACCCCTGGTAAATGGGAGATACCGGCCCAAAGCTTATCTCGGAGTTGAGCCAAAAAAGGGGTTTCTTGGGCCATTTCATCTCGAGCGATGCGTGCAGCCTCGCCCAGCCCTACAATTTGATGCGTGGCTAAGGTGCCTGAACGGAGGCCGCGTTCATGCCCTCCCCCATGAATTTGAGGTTGAATATGAGGTTGAATGCCCTGTCGAACGAATAAGGCCCCCACGCCCTTAGGGCCATACATTTTATGGGCCGAAAGCGAGAGCATATCAATAGGGATCCGGCTTAAATCAATCGGAAGCTTACCGGCACTCTGGGCTGCATCCACATGAAAGAGTACCCCATGGCGCTGGGCAAGGGCCGAAACAGCCGCTAAATCTTGAACCACGCCGATTTCATTGTTCACATGCATCAGGCTGATCAAGCAGGTCTCCGGGGTGATCGCCGCCTCCAGTGCCGCCAGGTCGACCTGACCATTGGGCAGGGGATTTAAGATGCTGAGCCGAGCCCCATGAACCTCACGCAAGAATTTACAGGTATCAAGGACAGATTTATGCTCCGTCGCGAAAGTAATGAGATGATTTTTGGCCGTTTGGCCCAAATAAGCGCCCTTGATCGCCAGATTATTGGATTCGGTCGCCCCGGAGGTCCAGATGATTTCAGCAGGAGAACAATGAAGTAAATCAGCGACTTGCTTGCGAGCCAAACCCACCGCCTGCGAGGCCTCCCAGCCGTAAGTATGTGAAGAGGAAGCCGGGTTCCCAAAACGCCCGGTTTGTAAGAGACAATCGGCCATAAGTGCGGCCACTCGGGGATCCACTGGGGTTGTCGCTGCATAATCGAGGTAAATGGGTCGCTGCATGGGCTTATCTCTATATAGTAGATAAATAATAAATAAGGACCATTATATCCCCCTTGGAAGACCTTGGCGAGGGGGTAAGATTTGGCTGGATATAAAACGCGTATAACCAGCCAAATCCCGATTGACAACCGAGATTTGGCTGATTATAAATTGTTTGTGGCTCTGCAGCCTCCTGGATGCTGGATAATTTGATCCATGCAACAGGTGGCCTACACAATAATGATATCGCCTTCACACAATCAGGCTTACTTTATAACGAATTCGACAATCTATTTAATTCATTTTGTGATTGCGATGTCTCCAGGGAGGGTTTACACTGACTAGATCAGAACCAAGGACGGTCATATGCTTATCACACTCCATATTATTGCCTTTTTCGCCATCCTCTTGATGCTAGGCTACTGGCAAGTCAGCCTTCCGATTTTTACCCTGGTCTTCGGTCTAGCACTGGCCGATTTACTCTTTTATCTAGGCCTGCCTCCTCTGGGCCTCGCGGCAGTCATGCTGGGTTATGTCGTCGTGATGGGCATTTTCCTCATTCGGCCAATCCGCCGCCAATGGATTACCCGCCCCATCTTTACACGAATCAAACGCATGATGCCTCCCATCTCTAAAACAGAGCGTATCGCCATTGATGCCGGGGATACTTGGTGGGAACGTGAACTTATGAGCGGCAATCCCAATTTTGCTCACCTCATGAAACTGCCTAAACCTGTCTTGACCGCAGAAGAACAAGCCTTTATGGATGGCCCAGTGAACGAACTTTGCCGCATGATCGATGATTGGCAAATCACCCATGAATTGCATGATCTCCCCGTTTCCGTCTGGGAATTTATCAAAAAGAATGGTTTTTTTGGTTTGATTATCCCTAAAGAATACGGCGGCAAAGATTTTTCAGCGATCATGCATTCTGAAATCATTGCGCGAGTCAGTTCAAAAAGTATTTCTGTGGGCGTCACCGTCTCCGTGCCCAATTCCTTGGGACCTGCTGAACTCCTGGTCAAATACGGCACGCCCGAACAAAAAAATTATTATCTGCCCCGCTTGGCTAAAGGCGAAGAAATTCCTTGCTTTGCACTCACAGCCCCCACCGCGGGTTCTGATGCAGGCGCGATTCCTGACACAGGGATCGTTTGCAAGGGAATGTTTGAAGGCAAAGAGGTCCTTGGACTTCGCTTGAATTGGGATAAACGTTACATCACCCTCGCTCCCGTTGCCACCGTATTGGGATTAGCCTTCAAAATGCATGATCCCGATCATTTGCTGGGTGATAAAACCGATTATGGCATTACCTGCGCACTGATTCCCACGCATTTACCGGGGATTACGATTGGTCGTCGTCATTATCCGATGACGGTTCAATTCCAAAACGGACCCACCTTGGGCAAAGATGTTTTCATTCCATTAGATATGATCATCGGCGGACCTACGATGGCGGGCGAAGGATGGCGCATGTTGATGGAATGCCTGTCTGCCGGAAGAGCGATTTCCCTCCCCTCCACGGCTTCGGGGCCGACTGCGGTGATTGCACTCGCGACCGGGGCTTATGCCCGCATTCGCAAACAATTTGGTTTACCGATCGGATATTTCGAAGGCGTGGAAGAAGCCATGGCACGCGTCGGGGGCTTTGCTTACATGTGTGAAGCCACACGTCGCATGACTGCTGCCGCCATCGATTTAGGGTTTAAACCTGCGATTGCTGGAGCGATCAGCAAATACCACGTGACTGAATTGGCACGTCGTGCCTCCATGGATGCCATGGATATTCACGGGGGCAAAGGGATTTGCATGGGTCCTAAAAATTACCTTGCTCGCACCTACCAATGCCTGCCGATTGCTATCACCGTCGAGGGCGCCAATATTTTAACCCGCTGCTTGATTATTTTTGGTCAAGGGGCCTTGCGCTGTCATCCTTATGCCTTGAAAGAAATGTATGCCTGCCAAGACAAAGACAGTGCGGCCGGGCTAAAAGCCTTTGATCAAGCATTTTGGGCACATGCGGGTTTTATTTTCGGTAATTTTGCACGCACCATTATGCTGACTCTGACGGGGGGACGTTTAATCAAGGTGGAAGCGCCCGCTTCCATTCGTCGCTACTATCAAGACATTGCTCGTCTCAGTGCCTCCTTGGCAATTACCACGGATGTGGCGATGGCCATCTTAGGGGGCGATTTAAAACGCAAAGAAAAATTATCGGCGCGTCTGGGCGATGTACTCAGTCATTTGTATTTAACCTCTGCGATCTTGAAACGTTTTCATGACGAAGGCGAACATGTGGCTGATCTGCCCTTAGTTCACTGGTGTGCGCGTTTCAGTTTGCATCAGGCTGAATTTCATTTGCATCGTTTTTATAAAAATTTCCCGAATCGCTGGGTCGCTCGCATCATGCACAGAGTGGTCTTTCCTTTTGGCAAGCATATTGAAGCCCCAGACGATAAGATGGGACATAAAATTGCACGCATGCTGATGCAACCCAATGAAACTCGTGAGCGATTGGGTGCGATTGGTTTCTATGAGGACGATGCCAAAAATAATTTTGGGCTGCTGGAAACAACGCTTGCGGCCTGTATCGCTGCGGAAGAGGTGGATAAAAAGATTCACGGGGCGGTGAAATCGGGGGCAATCAGTGATGATGATTTGCATGATCCGATTGAAGAAGCGGCGCGTTTGGGAATCATTAACACTTCTGAAGCCAATTTGGCGCGCAAGGCACGGCAGTTGACCGATGAAGTGATTGCAGTGGATGATTTTGCGCCGTAAATGAAATCAAATGCGGGGCATTTGCGGGCGAATTGCGTGGAGTACCACGCGTATTCGCCCCTACGGCGCACAGTTCTTGAATCGTGCGACGTAGGGATGAACATGTCCCGGCCTTGAGCCGGGATACGGTCGGTACTCCGACCAATTCATCCGCAAGCCCGCAGGGATTGTAATGAGGAAGCCAAATTACCGCGCAGGTTTAACAACTGCAACATTCTTCAATTCTGTTGCCACCAAAGCCCCTGTGGTCAACACATCCGCGCATTCCGAAGCCAAGTTTTGATTCACCAGCGCAATCCCTTTATTCACCTCTTTAAGCAACTCCGAAGCCTCGCGCAAAGCCACCAGCACCTGTCTGCGGCTCGGATCATCCGGTAAATTTTCCGCAAATTTTTCAAAATCATTCAGGCAATTATTAAAAACGACTTCCTCGGACTTTAAGCTTGGAATCTCCGTGGCAATCTCGAGCATTTCAGTCAACTTCAGACTGTCCGCATTAAACTGACTGATCATCAGGCTGATTTCTTCCGTGTTCGACTCAAGATCAGCGTCTTTTATGACCATCCCAAGTAAATTGATGCTGTCCATCAACTTGGCTTTGAAATCTTCAAATTCCATGCTCAAAGGCGCTGCAAAGTCTTTGGCATGCAGAATACCTGCATGTAAGCGCTCGAGTTCTTGTTCTATCTCTTTGATTTTCTCAACTAATTCACGCTTAGCGTCACCGTATTGCTTGTAGAAAAAACGCATGATGGACCTCGCAGTCATTTATTGTATGTATGTCATCATTATAACACATCTATTTTTGACCCATCACCATCTAAAGCTGTTGACGATTTTTAAGGATTTCAGTACTATATCCGCATACCGCAGCTTAGGCCTTTCTTTTCCCCGGTAGCTCAGTGGTAGAGCAGGTGACTGTTAATCACTTGGTCGGCAGTTCGAACCTGTCCCGGGGAGCCAATTCATCATCTACAATAAAAACTATGATTAAACTTCGGCATTTCATTATTATTTTTCTTTCGAGCAGTCTTTTGGCTTGCTCCAGCAAAAAGCCTATTCCTGAACGGCCACACCAAGACGGCCCTCCAGATAAAACCATTCACCCTTCTAAAATTGTTGATCCTAAACCTAAGCACGAGTCTTACAGCAAATACGGAAACCCGGGCTCCTACACGGTCATGGGTAAAACCTACGAGGTCTGGGACACGCATTTGGGTTATGAGGAAAGTGGCACGGCTTCTTGGTATGGCACTAAATTTCACGGGCAACTCACCTCCAGCCGTGAACCTTATGACATGTATGGCATGACTGCTGCGCATAAAAATTTACCCATTCCTTCTTATGCCAAGGTCACTAATCTAGACAATGGCAAATATTGTGTCGTTCGCATTAACGATCGCGGGCCCTTCGCCCATGATCGCATTATTGATTTATCTTATGCCGCTGCGACTAAACTCGACATGCTGGGCAAAGGCACGGCTCGAGTCAAAGTCGAGGCGATTGATACGCGAGGCCACATGCCTTCGACTCCTGTTCATCATCCTTCAGATAAGGTGTATTTGCAGGTCGCTTCTTTTTCTGAAAAGCGCAATGCGGAAACCTTGGTTTCACAAATCAAACGGGTCAGCGAGGCTGCTGTGGAAGTGGCGCAGTCCGAATCGAAATTTCGAGTTTTTGTGGGGCCCTTTACCCATGAGTCTGAGGCGCAAGCCATGCGTGAGAAATTGGCGGAGTTGAATGTGGGGGAGGCGCGGATGGTGAAGCGGGAAGCGGATGTGCTGGCTTGTCATGAA
>CAYMDW010000002.1:0-29003 GCA_964389615.1 uncultured Gammaproteobacteria bacterium
TGAATGTCGTCGCCGCATGCTTAACTCCATTGCCCCTTTTTGGGACGGGAATGAAACCTGGTTGATTCTGGGGGGCGGTGGCTTATTTGCAGCCTTCCCTCTCGCTTACGCGATCTTGATGCCTGCGTTTTATATCCCGACCCTCACCATGCTGATTGCGCTGGTTTTTCGTGGTGTGGCCTTCGAGTTTCACTACAAATCAAGCGACAAAGCCCGCTTCATCTGGGATTATGCCTTTCACTTCGGTTCCTTGATCGCCGCCTTCGCGCAAGGTGTCATGCTAGGCGCCTTTGTTCAAGGGGTTCAAATCGATGGTCGCGTCTTCCTCGGTGGTCCCTTCAGTTGGGCTACCCCCTTTGCGCTCATGACCGGTTTTGCCGTGGTTTGCGGTTATGCCCTATTGGGCAGCACCTGGCTCATCATGAAAACCGATGCCACCACGCAAGTCTGGGCCCGTAAAGTAACCCAGTACGTCCTGCTCTACGTGATCGTCTTCATGTGTACGGTCAGTGCCTGGGTACCCTTCATCAACGATGATCTCCATCAACGCTGGTTTACCTGGCCGCACTTCCTCTACCTCAGCCCTATTCCCTTGGCCACCATCGCTGCCTGCCTCTTTTTGATTCGCAGCGTCATTCGCGAAAAGGAATATTGGCCCTTTATTTTAACGGTGGCCTTGTTTGCCTTGAATTACATCGGGTTGATGGTCAGCATTTACCCCTGGATTGTTCCTTACGGTTTGCATTACGCGGATGCCGCTGCGGTCGGGCCCTCTCAATCCTTAATGCTGGTGGGCGTGGTCTTTATTCTGCCGATTATCTTGGCCTACACCGCCTATAACTATTATGTATTCAGAGGAAAGAGCAGCCATGAAGATGTGTACTAAACAACAATTGGGTTGGTTTGTTTTTATTTGGACTGCGAGCCTGTGCACCGTGGTGGCTTTTTCTTATACCCTGAAATTCATTATTAACCACCTCTAGGGGCTGATCGATGATCAAAAAATATTTCATGAGTGGCTTAATGACTTTCTTGCCCCTCGCGATGACACTGGCTGTTGTGATTTGGGTTCTGAATCTTTTAGAAGCCATGTTCCGTCCCGTCATTCTGCTCTTTATCTCCAGCACACATTATTTCTGGGGACTGGGGATCATTGCAGGAGCCCTTTGCATTTTTATTTTGGGAATCTTGGTCAATTTCTGGTTGGGGCAACAAATTCCCGCCCTGCTGGATCGCCTTGTTGCCAAAATTCCCTTAATCAAAACCATTTACACCGCTTTCCGCGATGTCTCTGATTATTTTGATTCGAATAAATCGCAAGCAGGCAGCCAGGTCGTCATGGCCGATCTGCCTCACCTGGGCAAGGTGATTGGGATTGTGATGCGCAAAGAGGTTAAATCCCCTCTTTTTGCCAAACATTTGGAAGACAATGATTGCTGCATCGTTTATTTCCCCATGAGCTACCAAATCGGAGGCTACTCAATCATCATGTCACGCAAAAATCTTGTTTCCTTGGATCTCACCGTGGAAGAAGGTTTACGCTTTGCCATGACCGCAGGGGTGAATTACAAGGATTCGTGAACGCCCCCTAGTCCATGAGATTTTCTTGATAGGCTTCCACCGAATCTTCCACCGCCTCGACATCCTCAAAAGAGGCAATATGAAAGGCCGCATCCCCGTCGTTGAGCAAGGGAAGCATGCTCATACCGATAATCAGGCCCTCGACGGGAGAGGTGATCTTGAATTTATTTTTACCGAAAGGGTCGGTAATATAGCCCAAAATCTCGCCCTTCTCTACCTTTGTTCCCAGCGATATTTTAGCCTTGAGGCTGCCACTGTGCGGGGCACGAATCCAACGACTGCTGTGGGCAATATAAACCTCTTTTTTGTTGACATGCTGATGGGGCAGATCAATCATGCCGATCGCATGCATGACCGAGAGAATCCCGTGGTAGGCCGCTTTGATGGCATGTTCGTCGTAGCGCAGTGCTTCCCCGCCCTCGTACAAGAGCACAGGGATCCCTTCGTTTTCGACGGCCTCACGCAACGATCCCTCAGGCACACGCGTGTCTAAAATCACTGGGGTGCCAAAGGCATGGGCCATCTTATAGGTGGTTTCATTCGAGAGGCAGGCGCGAATTTGGGGCAAGTTTGTCCGGTGAATCGCCCCGGTATGCAAATCAATCCCGTGGGTGCATTTTCGAACGATTTCTTCCATGAAAATATCAGCCACCTGAGCGGCCATGGAACCGTGAGGGGAGCCGGGAAAACAGCGGTTCAAATCCCGCCGGTCAGGCAGATATCGGGATAAATTGTTGAAACCGAAAACGTTCACAATCGGCACCGCAATTAAGGCCCCTCGAATGTGGCTAATCGCTTTACTTGCAAGCAAACGTTTGATAGCCTCTACACCATTAATTTCATCCCCATGCACGGCGGCTGAAACGAATAAGATGGGCCCAGGTTCGGTTCCATTGATCACCATCACAGGAATGGTCATTTCAGTGTAGTCAAATAGCTTTGCTACATTGATGTCCAATTGCTTCCGTTTACCCGGGGGTATTCTCTGTTGATCAATGACTAAATCATGGCTGTTTTTCATTCTGCCTCCTCCTTAACAGATAAAGTATAGTGACGACATGAAAATTGGCATTTTTTCTCAAGACGAAACCTTGTACTCCACCAGTCGCCTCGTCGAAGCCGCTCAGGCTCGCGGACATGAGGTCAAGGTCGTTGATCCACTCAAATGTTATATGAACATTACATCCAGCAAACCTTCCGTACACTATGCCCACAAGGGCGTCAAAGAAGAGCTGCATTTTGATGCCATCATCCCGCGGATCGGCCCCTCCATCACGAATTACGGGATCGCCGTCTTGCGCCAGTTTGAGGTCGCAGGCACCTATTCCATCAACGAATCAATTGCGATTGCTCGCTCCCGCGATAAACTCCGGGCTCATCAATTATTGGCCCGCAAACGCGTCGGAATGCCCAAAACCTGCTATGCCAACTCCCCCGAAGCCACGGAAGACCTGATTAAATTCGTCGGGGGCCCCCCCTTGGTCGTGAAAGTCATTGAAAGCACTCATGGCGAAGGGGTGGTTTTGGCTGAAACCCAAAAGGCTGCCGAGAGCCTGATTGAGGCCTTCCGTGGCTTACGCGCGAATTTTCTTGTTCAAGAATTTATCAAAGAATCACACGGAACAGACATTCGCTGTTTTGTCGTGGGTAAAAAAGTGGTGGCGGCCATGAAACGCACTGCCGCCGACGATGATTTTCGCTCTAACCTGCACCGCGGGGGAGAAGCCAAAGCCGTGAAGCTCACTCCTGAAGAGCGTTCGATCGCCATCAAGGCAGCCAAAGTCATGGGCCTGGATGTCGCCGGGGTCGATATCATTCGGTCTCATCAAGGTCCCCTGGTCCTTGAAGTCAATTCTTCGCCTGGCCTCGAAGGCATTGAAAAGGCCTCGGGTAAAGACATTGCCACCTTGATTATTCAACACATTGAAAAAGACGGCCCCAATGGTCCCAATAAAACCAAAGGAAAAGGCTAAAAAAACGAGGGCGAGTCAAGCTCTGTAAGAGAGGAAATTCGCCCTTCCTTAAACATTAAAGAACAGCGCACTGATGCTCATGATGCTCACTGGCGGCGTTCTCCAGTTTAATGTCGAGCAAACTCAATGCGGCCCCAAACATCAAGTTATTATTGTTGTGAGCCACCACAATCGGGGTCAGCCCCTGTTGATTTTTATCTTGGAGAGTCAAGCCATTCCGTTGAAGTACCTCTATGGCCCACAAACAATAGTCACGTGAAAGAGGCAACTGCTTTTCCGCTTGAATATGCATCACATGGAGTTCGGCTGCAGCCAAGGCATGCATCAGGGTATTCCCCTGCTCATCGCGTATTTTGAGATCGCTGCCTAAAGAAGCAGCCCTTTCCAGCAGGCTCGAAGTACTTATGCTGAATAAACGCACAATATCAAACAACAAGCCATCCAGCATTCCCAGTTCCTTTGCCTGATTAATGGTCTGCAATTGTCCGCGTCGAATCCCTTTAATCAAATCCTCTCTGTTCTTACTAGGTGTTATCATGGCGAGCTCCCCCTCATCCTGACCTACTATAAATCTAGCAGAGAATTCTGTGGGGGCAGGAGAGGGCATGCGGTGTCGACGTCTGGGTTCGTCACCTCGCTTCGTGTCATCATGGAATTTTTTCGTCTGCGATCTTGAATTAGGCGTTGAGTTAATACGAAAAAATATCCGGGACCCATCTTCGAGATCTTTAACTTGGGTCCCGGATATTTTTTCGTGAGAACTGATCTCTCAAACGAAGCAGGCAGACGAAAAAATTCCAGGATGACGAGTTCCAGAAAGCTCCCTCAAGACAAATCTTCAAATTTTTGATACGCCTGCGCAAGCTCAGCTTCGTATTGAGCAAGTTTATCCGTCGTGATTTTAATCTGCCCAGGATCTTGTTGATAAAAACCAGGATCACTCATCGTCTCATGAAGACCGGCGATTTGCGCTTCGATTTTTTCTATTTTGTTCATGACAGCGGTGAGCTCTTTTGGAACGAATTTTTTGGCGGCAGGGGCCTTGGGCTCAGAGGCCTTCACGACGGGTTTCGCAGGAGCAGCCGCCGGAATAGGCGCAGCGGCTTTTTGCCAATCCACATCAGAATAACCGCCCACATAGGTTTTAAGTTTGCCCTTGCCCTCAAAGACCACGCTGTACGTTGCAACATTGTCGATAAACTCACGATCATGGCTGATGATGATCACCGTGCCCTCGTATTGCTGTAAGAGCATTTCTAAGACTTCCAGCGACTCCACGTCCAAATCATTGGTCGGTTCGTCCAGCACCAATAAATTGGCTGGTTTAGAGAAAATTTTAGCGAGCAACAAACGATTCATTTCGCCGCCCGACAGCATATTGGCTTTCCGGCGTGATTTTTCCGGTGAAAATAGGAAATCGTTCAAATAGCTGACGATGTGTTTGGATTTACCATTCACTTCGATCATGTCGCTGCCTTCAACCACGTTTTCGACAACGGTTTTATTCAAATCAATTTGACTGCGATGTTGATCAAAGACAGCAATTTTATTATTGTCACTGTGCTTAAGCGTCCCAGTGGTCGGAGGCAAATCCCCTAGCAAGACATTCACGAGGGTGGTTTTGCCCGCGCCGTTCGGCCCGATCAAAGCAATTTTATCGCCGACACGTACATTGAGTGTAAAACCCTCGAAAATGGGAGGTTGACCCGGGTAGGAAAAACCAAGATTTTGGGCTTTGATGAGCAGTTTACTTTCGATGCCGACCGAATGAATGGCGAATTTAGGATCACGCACTTGCTCGCGACGCTGCTTGCGAACCTCGCGTAGCTTTTCGAGGTTACGGACGCGGCCTTCATTGCGTGTACGTCGCGCCTTGATGCCCTGTCGGATCCAGACCTCTTCTTGCGATAATTTTTTATCAAATAAGGCATTCGCCTTCTGTTCGTCTTCGAGTTCTTTTTCTTTACGGGATAAATAGATGGCATAATCGCCTGGATAAGAGCTTAATTTCCCTCGATCCAGCTCAATGATACGGGTGGCTAGGGCACGTAACAGGGCCCTGTCGTGGGTAATGAACACGATCGATTTTGGATAACTGAGCAGGCAGTCCTGCAGCCAAAGAATCGTGTCCAAATCGAGGTGGTTCGTGGGCTCGTCTAGCAATAAGACATCGGGCTCGCGCACCAAGACTTGAGCGATGGCCACGCGACGGCGCCAGCCTCCAGAGAGCGTGGACATTAAGGCATCACTCGGCAGACCCAAGGTTTGGATCACTCTATCGACACGCTGCTGCAAGCGCCAACCATCGGCTTGTTCGATTTGACGCTGCAAACTGTCTAGCTTATGCATTTGATTGATATCAGTGATGGCATGATGGTAATCGGCCAGTAATTGGCCGACATGGGCCAAGCCCATGGCCACGGTGTCATAGACAGTGGCGTCATTCGCAGGAAGCAAGGCCTGAGATAACATGGCGATGTCGGTGCCCGTAGGAGTTTCCACGCGACCCCCGTCGGCTTTGACTTCGCCAGCCAAGATCTTTAAAAAGGTAGATTTGCCTTCGCCATTACGGCCAATCAAGGCCACCCGTTCGCGAGGTTCTAGGGAAAACATGGCATTATCGAGGAGTTGGGCGCCGCCCAAAGACAGGCTGAGTTGATTGACTGTAAGGATTGCCACAATCGGGTCCTCGAGAGGATCAGCCCCTTTGAAGGGGCGTACACCCGTATGTGCGAAGCACGTACGGATGTCGGGGTTGTTCTGGTGCGCCCGGAGAGAGTCGAACTCCCGACCGCCTGGTTCGTAGCCAGGTACTCTATCCAGCTGAGCTACGGGCGCATTATCCATGCAATGGATGGGGGCCATTATGACAGAAATTCCACAAAAAACAAGTCCATTTTTAGGTTTTTGCTCTAAATTGTATAAAGTCAGGAGCTATGTTACGCTGGAAACGGTTTTACCCCCCCTGTTAGGAGTCCATGATGCGCAGTTTTACCGCCCGGTTGTTTTTTAGCCTCTTGCTCACCTTCCTTGCCCCCAGCCTTTGGGCCAAGCCCGTGATTGTTTTTGATGCCGGAAGCTCTGGCACCCGTATGTACATTTACGAGGTTGAAGGCGAAAAAGCCACCCCACTTCACAATTATCGCGTGAAACCAGGCCTGAGCAGCCTAGATCCGAATGATACCCAAGCCCTCGACCAGTACTTTTACGATTTGGTCAAATCCGCGGAAAATATCCTAGATGCTCAAGCCAAGGCGCAAACGCCCTTCTACCTCTACGCGACCGCAGGAATGCGGATCCTCCCAAACGAACAGCAAGAATCTTTAATCCATGCGGCCCGACTTTCTTTAGCAAAGCAAGCAGCGACCTTTGGCTACCCCAGCCCAATGGATGAAAATATCCGAGTCATCAGTGGCACCGAAGAAGGCGTCTTTATTTGGATTTCTGATAATTATTTAAGCGACTCTTTTGCGCACTATTTTCTGAACGCTCATAACACCGTGGCGGCACTCGAGATGGGCGGCGCTTCTTCTGAAATTGCGTTTCTTTCGCACAGCGCTCAGCAATTCACCCTGCCCTATGAGCACAATCACCATTCCACCCCCATTTACAGTTATGGCTATGATGGCCTAGGGGCGAATGAAGCCATAGCTACCCTGAGTGCTTCGGGCAACCCCCAGTTTGCCTCTTGCTTTCCCGTCGAGGCTCCCTACCCCCTGACAGCACCCAAGCTGACAGGAACGGGGAATTTCCACGAATGCACCGCGGCGATTAAAGATCAATTCATCAACCCAGCCGCTCTCCGAGCCTGTCAACAAGAAACCCCAGGCCAGTGCTCAGGCCTAGGCGTACATCAGCCCAGCACCCACGCAGTGGAAAATTATCTGCTGACCTCCGCCTTTTATTACTTATTTGATATGCTAGGCATCGCCAACGAAACAGTGACCCTCAATACTTTCGCTGAGAAATCTGAAAGTTTTTGCAGGATCTCCTGGGAAGAGGCAAAAGCTGCTTACCCCAACCAAGACCCCAATAATTTAATTAATTACTGCTTTAATGCCGCTCTAAGCCAAACTCTATTTGATGCCTGGGGCCTCGATAAAACAGACAATCTGAAAGCGGTGTCTAAACTCAATGGAGTGGCCCTGGAATGGCCACTGGGTGCAGCGATTTATTTAGGGACACAAGGAACGACCGATTAAAAAGTTCTTCGCAAAATCAAAGCCCATCCCCAGAAGCATCTGGGCCTTGGGCTTTGTCAGCTTATTCATGGACACTTCTTCCGAGTTAATCCACAGTTTATTGCCTATTTTTATGGTCACCACCTTGGGGGCCAGCATGACTGCGGTGGGTTTGGTTGAGGGGATCGCCGAAGCGACTGCACTCATCGTCAGAATCTTTTCGGGCGCGCTCAGCGATTACTGGCGCAAACGAAAATCATTGACCTTGATCGGCTACGGGCTCGCCGCCTTGACGAAACCCCTCTTTCCGATGGCCCATACCATCGGCCTCGTCTTGACCGCCCGATTCATGGACCGCGTCGGCAAAGGGATTCGCGGGGCGCCCCGCGATGCCTTGATTGGCGATCTGGCTCCTCTTGAAATTCGTGGACGATGCTTTGGTTTGCGACAATCCATGGACACAGTCGGAGCATTCCTCGGCCCCCTCTTAGCCATTCTGGGCATGATCATTTTTGCTGACAATATTCGCATCGTGCTCTGGCTTGCAGTCCTTCCTGCCTTGATTGCGGTGATTTTATTAGCCATCGGGGTAAAAGAACCGGAGACGCAAGTCTCAACCGACAAACCCTCGCTGCGACTTCAATTTCGCGACATTCACCGAGTGGGCTGGGCTTACTGGCACTTGGTCATCATTGCTGGCATTCTCACCCTCGCACGGTTCAGCGAAGCATTTTTGATTTTGAAAGGGCAGGAGATCGGCATGGGCTTGGCCTGGGTTCCCCTGGTGTTGGTTTTAATGAATCTGGTTTATTCATTTGCAGCCTACCCTGCGGGGATTTTGTCTGATCGTATCGCTCGAAAAACCGTCTTGTTGCTAGGAATTGCTTTTTTAATCATCGCCGATTTGTTTTTGGCCTTTGCAACAAATTATTACCTGTTGGCCCTGGGCATTATTTTTTGGGGATTGCACATGGCCTTCAGTCAGGGCCTGCTCGCTACCCTGGTCACAGACAGCTCGCCCCCGGCCTTACGGGGAACGGCTTATGGGGTTTTTAATTTTGTTTGTGGAATGGCGATGTTATTGGCCAGCGTGATCGCAGGTGTGCTTTGGGATCAACTGGGCCCTGCCTATACTTTTTTGACCGGTCTTGGGTTCGCAAGTGTTGCTGGGTTAGCTTTAATCGGATCAAGGGCTTGTGACTTGTCTGTAAAACGTGTATCCTAGGCGAATTCTCAAATCCGGAGAGATGGCCGAGTGGCTGAAGGCGCGCCCCTGCTAAGGGCGTATGGGGCTTAAACCTCATCGAGGGTTCGAATCCCTCTCTCTCCGCCACCTGCACAGGGCCAAACTGGCCAGGAATCCCTTCCTCGCAATAACAAGCCTGTTAAAAAATTACACGTTGCCGGTATTATCTTCTGCTGAATCCAATGGCTCATCGCCATTTTTTTCACGCTGAATGCGATCGTAAATTTCTTCACGGTGCACTGAGACGTTCTTGGGGGCATTAACCCCAATACGCACTTGATTACCTTTAACGCCTAGGACAGTGACAGTGACTTCATCGCCTATCATCAAGGTTTCGCCCACGCGGCGGGTTAAAATTAGCATTCGTCAATCTCCATTTTATTTTGTCGCTCCGTAGGACGGGGCAATTTTATTTCAACCCATCTGGGTTGAACTAAAACCACCTCCCAAGTTTCCAGCGGAGGGGTCTTTCACTTGTTATCTTACTAGTATAACTCATTCTGCAGAAGCTTCCACCGACATGGTTTCCTCGAAGGGTTCCTTGTCTAAATTAAAAGCTGCATGCAGGGCCCTGACGCCCAGTTCCAGGTACTTCTCGTCTACTCCGACTGATATTTTGATTTCAGAAGTAGTGACCATGATAATGTTAATATTTTCACGGCCCAGGGTGTCAAACATGGTGCTGGCAATGCCCGCATGTGAGCGCATGCCCACCCCTACGAGGGATATCTTAGCTATTTTGCTAATTCCCTGAACGTCTTTGGCGGACAAATCATACGCCTTTTCCCTTAAGATTTCTAGGGCTTTGTCATAATCTTGACGGGAAACGGTGAAAGTAAAATCAGTTCGGCCATCCACCGCTGCACTTTGAACGATCATATCGACCTCGATATTGGCCTCAGAAATCGCACCCAAGACCTTAGCCGCAACCCCGGGTTTATCAGGAATACTTAACAAGGTGAGTTTCGCCTCATCACGGCTGAAGGCAATGCCCGAAATAATGGGGTATTCCACGTTTTTATCCTCCCAGGTGATCAGCGTGCCAGTGTCGTCTGGCTCAAAAGTGGATCGCACTCGCAGGGGCACTTTGTATCGTCCCGCGAATTCAACGGCTCTGATTTGAAGGACCTTGGCACCCAAGGAGGCCATTTCAAGCATTTCTTCAAAGGTGATTTTGCGCAGGAGACGTGCCTCAGGCACCAAGCGTGGGTCCGTCGTATAAACCCCGCGCACATCGGTATAAATCTGGCATTCATCGGCTTTAAGCACCGCCGCAATCGCCACGGCAGAGGTATCAGAGCCCCCTCGCCCTAGGGTCGTACGCTCGCCCTCATGGGTGACTCCTTGGAAGCCGGCAACAATAGGCACGATCCCTCGATTCAGAAGATCCAACATGACCGCGGTGTCGATAGAATCGATTCTGGCTTTGCTATGGACGGTGTTCGTAAAAACAGGCACTTGTTCGGCAATCAAAGAATGGGCGGGAACCCCCCGTTTATGGAGAGCCATGGCCAAGAGAGCAATCGTGACTTGTTCGCCCGTGGAAATGAGCATGTCCAGTTCACGAGGATGAGGATGAGGATCAATTGCATGCGCAAGGCCGATGAGTCGATCCGTTTCGCCTCCCATGGCGGAAAGAACCACAGCCACGCGGTGCGTGACGCAGGCCTGAGCCACAATGTCTGCGACCGCTTCGATGCGCGCGACATTGGCGACGGAGGAGCCACCAAATTTGAGGACGAGTGTTTTCATGGGTTAAGTATATCGCAACTTGGGTGCGTTGGGGGGCGGGTGCCTTCGTTGGGGTTTGCCTCTTCTTGAAAAACCCCCTCGCCGAGTACGGCTCTGCCCCCTTAAAAGGGGGCGTGTCACCTTGTAGAGAGTTTGCTACGGAGCACCCGCCCCCTTTTAAGGCCTGTCCCGCACTTGATGCGGGAGGGCAGAGCCGTACTCGGCGAGGGGGTTTTCCCTAACGCCCCCCAATCCACTCTTTAGCAGAATCCAGAACCTGCGCAAGATGAGGCACCGCCTTCCCGCCGCCCTGAGCTGCATCGGGGCGACCGCCGCCCTTCCCTTCCAGCTGCTGCGACAAATAATTGACAAGCTCGCCCGCATGAATTTTAGGCGTTAAGTCCTTTGTGACTCCGACGGAGAGACTGACTTTATCGCCCTCGGTGAGCGCCAAGACAATCACCCCTGATCCAATTTTTTCTTTCCATTGATCCAAGGAGTCACGCATGGATTTCGCATCCCCGTGCTTGAGCTCAAGAATGAGCATTTTAACGCCATGAACAGGAACGATCGCAGCCATCGCGGCTTGGCTAGCGCTCATCATCAACTCTTGGCTTAAACGTTGATTGTCTTTTTCCAATTGTTTTTGCCTGAGCAATACACTCTCGATTTTTTCCATGACCGCTTCTTTGGGAGCTTTCAAGAGATCGGCCAAACGCAAGAGATCATTTTCTTGCTGATGCACCAGATCCAGTGCTGCCTGCCCTGTCACGGCCTCAATCCGACGCACTCCCGCCGCAATCCCCGATTCTTGGGTGATTTTGAAGAAGCCGATTTGACCCGCCCGCTCGACATGGGTGCCACCGCATAATTCTTTCGAGAAGCCCCGCGCCATTTCAAGCACACGGACTTTTTCGTCGTATTTTTCACCGAACAAAGCCATTGCCCCACTCTTTTTGGCCTGCTCCGTGTCCATCACGGTCACGGTCGAAGCCGCGTCTTCGCGAATTTTTGCATTCACCATGTCTTCCAGAATGATGAGTTCTTCGCGCGTCACGGCGCCGTTGTGAGCAAAGTCAAAGCGCAAACGATCCGGGGCCACCAAGGACCCCTTTTGAGCCACATGTTTACCCAAGACTTGGCGCAAGGCAGCGTGGAGTAAATGGGTGGCGGAATGGTTGAGGACGGTCGCTTCGCGAATCGCGGGGTCCACCTCTGTAGACACCGTATCGCCGACAGACAACTCTCCTTGCATCAAAATCCCATGGTGTAAAAAGGTTTTACCCTGTTTGGTGGTGTCTTTCACCGCGAAATTAGCGGTGGCGTGACTGATAATGCCCTGATCGCCCACCTGACCGCCGCCCTCGGCATAAAAACTTGTGTTGTCGAGGACAAGAATCGCGGCTTGATTGGCTTTTAAGACAGGAACCGATTGGCCATCCACGAATATTTTAAGCACTTTCCCGTGGTCATTGAGTTGATCATGGCCCGTGAAAGCCGTCACCGTATTCACATCAAGCACAGCATTGTAATCGACCGCAAAACCAGCCGCCGCTTGGGAACGGGCACGTTGCTCCGCCATGCACGCTTCAAAGCCAGCGATGTCTAAGGTTAAACCTTTCTCGCGCGCAATATCGTTGGTTAAATCGACAGGAAACCCATAGGTATCATAAAGTTTGAAGATAATCTCGCCGGGAATTTCTCGCCCCTGCAACTGTGCCATCGCAGATTCCAATACCCCCATGCCCTGATCCAAGGTCCGAGCGAATTGTTCTTCTTCTTGCTTTAAGACCTGAATCACAACACTTTCATGTTCTTTCAGTTCAGGATAAGCCTGACCCATTTCTTGCACAAGGCAAGGAACCAATCGGTGGAAGAAGGGATCTTTCATGCCCAGCTGGTGCCCGTGACGAATCGCACGGCGGATGATCCGACGCAATACATAACCCCGGCCCTCATTGCTGGGACGAACGCTATCGCAAATTAAAAAGCTGCAAGCACGAATATGATCAGCAATGACCCTCAACGATTGACTGTGCAGATTCGGAGTGCCAATTATTTTCGCAGCCTCATGGATGAGGGTCTGGAATAAATCAATCTCGTAGTTGCTGTGAACGCCCTGAACGACTGCGGCCAAGCGCTCGATCCCCATCCCCGTATCGACCGAAGGCTTGGGCAGCGGGTGAAGCACCCCATCGGCTGTTCGATTAAACTGCATGAAGACCAGGTTCCAAATTTCAATGTAACGGTCGCCGTCTTCTTCAGGGCTGCCCGGAGGCCCCCCTGCAATCTCTGCCCCGTGATCGTAAAATATTTCCGTGCAAGGGCCACAGGGGCCGGTGTCACCCATACTCCAAAAATTGTCTTTTTCACCGCAGCGTGAGAAACGACTGGGGTCGATTTTCATTTCATCGAGCCAGATCGACTCTGTTTCTTTGTCATCTTTATAAACGGTGACCCATAATTTCTCAGGGGGCAACCCAAGCTCTTGGGTAATGAATGTCCAAGCAAATGAAATGGCCTCGCGTTTAAAATAATCACCAAAACTGAAATTACCGAGCATTTCGAAGAAGGTGTGATGACGCGCCGTATACCCGACATTTTCGAGATCATTGTGTTTCCCGCCTGCGCGAACACAACGCTGAGCGGTCGTCGCACGCGTATAAGACCGTTTGTCCTGCCCCAAAAAAACATCTTTAAACTGAACCATGCCTGCGTTAACAAACAACAAGGTGGGATCATTTTCAGGGATTAAAGAGGATGAAGGAACCCGAGCATGGCCCTGGGCTTCGAAAAAATGGAGGAATTTTTCGCGTATTTGGTTGAGTTTCATGACTTGCCTTATTTCAAAAACCCCGCAGAGATCTTCGTAGGGGCTAATACGGCTGGTACTCCAGCCCATTAGCCCGCAAGTCCGCAGGAGACACTTATATTACCAGATTTGACGTGGATAGGGAGGCGTCACGATGAGATTCCACGTTCGCCGGAGGACGCTGGTAAGCAGAGGTTTGCAGTCCTGCCGTGGTTTGAGACGGCGCAGCATAGGATTTGGGTGCTCGCCTAGGAATCACTGGATTTCCGCCTTCCATGAGCCAATCACAGGCCTCACGGAAAGTGAAACGATTGGAATACGCCTTGTAATAAAGCACATGGCCTTCAATCACCCAGGCAAAATCAGGTTTAACTGCCAAAATAGATTGGAAACGCTTATGAAGAATTTGACGGGCCTCGCTTTCCGAATATTCTCCCAAGGGCAAACAATGCAGACGTGATTTCAATGATTCGGGCAAAGGGATCCGCCCTGCATATCCAGGTCCATTCCCCGTGGCTAAGAGCGTAAATCCTGGTGTTTGTGGGCGTTCGTAGTTGAGATTTTCGCCCATTAAATACGAATTGATTTGTGCAATGAGCTCAGGCGATAAGGCTGTGTCCAATTCATCAATCACAACAATCATCCCTGCATGAAATGCCTCGACCAATTTTTGCATCATCGCCTTGGGATCCATGCTGGCAGGAAAGACCCAATAATCAGACCCTTCGCAATAGCCCAAGGCACGGAGCGTGGCGCGAATGAGCTCCGTTTTCCCGATCCCAGGAGGTCCCTCAATCCAAAGACCTGATTGTCCCCCGTACTTCGCCTGATCTTGAACGGCCATTTTTCGAAAATGTCGCGCATTCAAACAATGAATCAGGCTCTGTACGATGGGCAAACGGGATGGAGTGAGATCAAAATGACCAAAATTGTCGCTAAAACGTGAGTGACGAGGATTTTGTCTTGCACGATAAGCAATCGCTTCGGCATGAAGCTCGCGAACGGAGTGTTTAGGACGAGCCGCGTAAAAAGCCTCTGCCTCATTATTCAAAATCGGTCTCAATATATTGTGAATAATCGCTTCTCGGGTCATGCTTTGAAAAGTAATTTTCGCCACCCGTTTGAATAAACTCGGCATATGAGGCGTGACATTCCCAAGGAAAATCACACGTTGATGAGGCTTGAGAAAATACATTTTATTTTTGATCAACACATGAGGAGGATTCAGGTACAACCCCTCAAACACGGACCAATCCGTTTCGCGAATCGTGGATTCATCGATCACCAAAACAGAGTATTTACCGTGATTTGTGGTATCAGAGGCCCAGTCAACGCACTGGTTTTCAGAAAATATCCGATACTCGTGAGAATAATCATTGATCAACTCACGAATAAAACTGCTTTTCCCGATGCCCGGAGCCCCTTGAATCAAGACAGCCGGTTGAGCGGGGTCCAGTGAAAACATATGATCCAATGCAAGCTTCCGGTTGTCCTGTTGCGAAAGCTCAAAGGATACAAGATTCAAGGGTGGCTGTGAAAAATTCACGATCCGACCATAAGAAGTGATCCACGACAAATGGGGAATCTTCACTGAGGGAGAAAGCGTGACCACGCCCTTGACAAAAACTTTATCATGCTGATGCCATAGATAGGGTCTGGGCAGTAGCAGTGTCGCCAGATGGTCGATCATTTCGTCTGAAAATTGCCCCGTCAACGAAAGATGTTGTCCCCGTTTCAGGGCAAGCCAGAGATCGCTCTGTTCTTCTTTGAAGGTGAACAGGCCATTGTGTTGAGTCACCTGATTCCCATACAAGAGATCATCGATCGAGCGTCCTGTCACATTCACGAAGAAATCAGGCTGAATATCGGCGGAGATAGCATCCTCCTGATCAGATGAAACCGGAGGTAAACGCGAGATCAAAGAAGCCTGTTGGGTGAGCTTCACGGGAAGTTCAACCCCTGGGGCGCAATATAAATGAAGTTTTGACACAGGCCCCGGCAGTTTCATAAAATAATCCAACCACGCACAAAGCTGAAAATAAGGCAGTGTACGCGTAATATAAAAATGCCGATAACCCCTCTGCAACCAGCCTGGGGATTTTCTCAAGATCTTATTTTCATCAATAAAAGTATCGTGAAACAACCGTTCAAAGGTAGAGGGATTGACGAGTTGATCAATAGGATAATGATGAAGAGCTTTATCCTCAACTTTCTGAAAAACTTGTTCGATTAAGCCTGCATAGACCTGAAAATCGTACCCCCCGACAAGCTTGACCTCAATCGGAGAATGGAATCGAAAGGATTTGTCAAAATACTGATAATAAGTCCCTGAACGAAGGTGAGTGATGAAACGATAAAATTCCTTGCAATGGGCAGGAGGATTTTTGATTATCAACTTCGAATAGCGTGAAGGGAATAATGCCCCAAGATAGCCATTCAGTACGCCGTCTTCGAGTTCGATTCGACCCAATAGAATATCGAACCAACGAGGTGAACCGTAGAGATCTATCGTTAAGCTGATTTTCCCTTGATTAAATTGGGGTGTCCACCTGGGGATGGCCGTGGAGGACACATAATAAACATTTCCTTTGTGTCTGGAAACATGAGAACGATCTTGAGCCGCCGGGCTGTTTCTCATCGCCAAACCTAAGACATGAAATTTTTCATGAAGTGGGAAATTCTCAATTTTTCGCTGATCGACCTTGCCGATGCAAGTATTATTTTGTGCAAGCTCACGTCCGTTGAATGAAGACCAATCGATTAATAAAACATCGTATTGTGAAGAGCGGAGATGATTGGCAATCCACCCGCCTGGCAAAGCACCCATTTCAGGAACATGGCCAGCAACACTCAAATACGGCACGGACGTTTTGAGATCACTGGGTTTGTCAATGACGATCACCGTATCTCGCAGCACCTGAATCATCTGAAGTCGAACAGACTCGAGCGCATTCGGATCATCGAACAACAACAAGGTATTGGTGCTTTGACGTTCGAGAATTTCTTGCAATTGGGAAACCGTATAAAGCGTCTCAGGTTCATGAAAGGGAATATAATCCTCAGGGGGAATAATCAGCGGTCTCGGCTGAGAGGGATGCACTAAATGAGAGGGCCTGCCCCCGAGATCAAGGGTACCTGACTCATGCTCAATCCACTCGTGCGTGCGGGACTCAACACCCAAAAAGCGAGCAGGATGATCACGGTGTTCGTATAAAAAAGCCGCCGTGCGCTGCGCGCAAGTGTAATATTCGGCATGCTCCCTGGCGTCCTCGAGCGAATACACGGGATTAGCGCGATCTTCACATTTAAATTCTTTACGATAAATCGAGACTTCATCAGGATATGCCTGGGTATTTACACTGGATGGGGCGTGCAATCGATAGCTGAATTCAACTTCGTGGTTCGGTAAGGCATTACTCACCATATAATAGAACTGATCAGAAATCGAGTACCGCAATTCGAAATTCCCCGCCCCGCGAATCACTGACCAATCACAGAGCTTGTCGTAGCGTGTCAGGCCAGGGAGTTGATGCACATAAACCTGATAGGTTGCATTCCATTCGAAAGATCCGGTTGAGAACATTTTATGCGTCGGTCTCAATCCATGCGTTTCAGGAAGGGAGGGAGCAAATTCGGGTTGAAGGTATTGCTTTACTAAATTCATTCCACTTGCATTGGAAAAGTCATAATAGAATTTACGACGACGGATCACGGGATAGTGAGTGCCTCCCTCTAAGATTTCACAGGCCTTGACCATGTTGAAGGTGGTCGTCTGTGCGCTTTGACCCATAGGAAGACCTGGACCGCTTGAACGATCGCCATCATAAATGACAGGTTCTGCCTGTACCTGAGCAGGCTGATAGCGATAGGATAAATAGTCAATTCCTTCGGCGAGAAATTTTTCAATCTTACGCCTCAAAGTAGCATGAGTCACTGGGTCAAGGAGATGATAGAAATCGTTCATCAACCGATCCACCGTTTCCATCATCGGAAGATGAGCTTCGTAAAATTCCGTTTCTCCGCTTTCACAACAAGATTTTGAAATCGCACGAAGGAAGCGAAAATACCGATCTGGATCTGAAAGAATCAAATCGGAATCAATGTGGATTTTCAAATGAAAGGTGCCAGTGAAATAGTATATAATTTTTTCCACCTCTTCCTCTGAGGGAACATACCTTAGAATAAGCATGAGCTGCCGCACATTGTTGTGCCTCATAAAGTCTGGAAACTCAGTTTCAGCACTCACGGTGACTAACACCGTTCTCACCCCCCCTCCCTGCATTAAGTTCAGGTATTTTTTGAGTGTGCAGAAATCAGCGACAACAAGAACGGGGTGACAATGTCTTCTTAATCTCGCTAATTTTCCATAATATTCGGGTGTATTCGCCTCATCCATTCCTATGAGGCCTCTCGTCAGACTCTGGGGGGTAAGATTTCTGAGTGAAAGCATCCATTCAGTATTGGGATTCTGGAGCCGCTGTGCCAAATCGACAGGAGTCTCATGCACGGTCGTCTGTTGAGTTTGATTGGCTGGACTTTGGCCAGAAATCCTCGGCGGTAAGCGATCGCCAGTACAATGGCTGCTCTTCATATTCGGAACCCAAGGATTGACCTCCTGTTTCAGCCGCGCCGTAGTTCCAAAAAACCAAACCTTTTCAATATGCATCAGAGGGCGATTCAAGGCTATAAACTGATTGAGCTCTGCCTCTGATTGAATGTGCAGCCCTATGATTTTTTCATGCGGAAAATTAGAATCTTCCAAGCATCGTACGAGGGTAGCCATGTCTTTGATAATAAATCGAAAACCCCAATTCAGGCAGTTTAGAATTTCCTCATTAACATCGGACTGGGTACTAAGTTGTCGGCTCTTATACTCCAAGTAAGCGAATACATGTTTATCCAGAAGAAGATCGGGCAAGGCATGACCTTGCAAGGTATATCCCGTCTCCTCGTAGAATGGAATGACCATGAGTTGCAAATAATCCACGGTGTGCTTTGCAGTTAATTCTTGTCTGATATCAAAATCGAATGGATGACCTGTGACCTCAAATATCAATCGCCTGATGGATCGATAATTGAGGAGAACGGTTCCATCAGCGGTGTAGTCCGGATCAATAGTGTGAACCTGATCATTTCGTATAGGGAAAGTGTAATGAAAGACCCTAAGTAAATTACATTCTTTGATATCACTTGAAATACGGTGAAGGCTTCTTGGAGCATCTCTTTTAACCACATAAATTTCAAAACCATCCTGTAATAACGTCTCTACGCAGGTCAGAATCGCGATCAAGACTTCATTTAATTCATAGCGCAAAGAAAAATCATTAATAATGAGGCGTTTTTTTTCAGGCTCAGAGGGAACTGAGGCTGGAATTTGCGCAGCAAAGGGATTTTCACCTTGAAGCATATGCCGAATCGAAAATGAACCCGCCATCGTCGAGCCTGCTTTATTCGACTGAGATTCACTATTTTTATACAACCAATTGGGCCATTTCATGGTGAGTAACCTTTAATTCATAAAATTGGGCAGATTTACCGAAGGTAGGGTTGGCTGCTGATGCGTTTGCATGTTTGCTGCAGCGCTCCGGTAAGCATGGGTTTGCGTCGCCGCCGTGGCTGGTGCCTGAGGCACAAATGGTTTAGGCGCACACTTAGGGAGATTGGGGTTTCCGCCGTCCACAAGCCAATCACAGAGCTCACGGAAAGTAAAATGGGCTGGATGAGCGAGGTGATACTTGAGATGCCCCTCCATCGTCCAAGCAAAATCAGGTCGAACAGACAGACTCTGCTGAAATTGTTTATAAAGAATGTATCTGGCTTCTTGTTCAGGATATTGCCCGAGTTCATGGCAATGTAACCGTGATTTTAAAGAAGCAGGCAAGGCCATCCGACCGGCATATCCCGGTCCGTTCCCCGTCGCCATCAGGGTAAATCCTGGTGCATGAGGACGCTCATAATTTAAGTTTTCACCCATCAAGAATGAATTAATCTCTGCAATCATTTCCATATTCAGGGCCGTGTCTAATTCATCGATGACCACAATCAAACCGCGATTGAAGGCCTCAGACAATTTCAGCATCATGGTCTTAGAATCCATACTCGCCGAAAATACCCAATAATCAGTGCCTTCCGAATACCCCAAGGCAGACAAAGTCGCACGAATAAGCTCTGTTTTCCCTATCCCCGCTGGACCCTCAATCCAAATGCCGGACTGTCCACCGAACCTTGCGGTATCGTGCATGGCCGTTCGACGGAAGTGACGCGCATTTAAACAGGTGATGATGCTTTGCACGATGGGCATGCGCGAAGCGGTCAAATCAAATTGACCGAACGAATGCGAGAATCGAGAATGCATCAAATTTCTTTTGGCAGCTTCCGCAATCGCTTGCGCATGGAGCTCTCTCACGGACAGATTGGGTCGTGCCGCATAGAATGATTCCGCTTGTTCAGCCAAAACAGGGCGAAGTATTTTTTCAATGACAGAGTCTCGCGTCATGGGACCAAAAGTCATCTTCGCCACTCTTCTAAATAAACTGGGCATCGTCGGCGTTTGATTTCCGAGGAAAATAACGCGTTGATGAGGTTGAAGGAAATACACCTTATTTTTGATCAATACATGAGGAGGGTTTGCATACAAACCCTCAAAAATGGACCAATCTGTTCCGCGAATTGTCGACTCGTCTATCACCAGCGCTGAGATCTTTCCTCTGAATCTTTTGTCCATGGCCCATTCGACAATCCGTTTTTCGGAATATATTTTATATTCATCGGAATGATCGTTGATCAGTTCACGAATGAAGCAGCTTTTTCCGATACCTGGCGCGCCCTGAATCAGGACTGCGGGTTGATGCGTGGAAAATGAAAAAATCACATCGAGACTTAATTTTCTGTCCTGGTGCGGATTCAATACCAGAGAAATGGGGTTATCAGGCGATCTCGCGATGCCCACGATGCGATTGTCTGATTTTATCCACGATAATGCGGGAGTGGGTTTCTCTGGGCAGAGGGTCAAACGTCCCGTCACAAAAGCTTTTTGATGTCTATGCCATAAGTAGGGATTTGGCAAAAGCAAGGTGGACAGATGATCAATCAGCTCAACCGAAAAATGTCCCTTCAGCAACACATGCTTCCCGTGAAGCAAGGCTTTCCAGACATCACTTTGCTCCTCATTGAATAGGAAATGTGAAGGCGTTTGAGTGACCTTGTTTCCATACAAAAGATCGTCTGGTGAGCGCCCGCTGACATCGATCATCAAATCAACCGGCATTCCATCGCGCTGATCTCCCTCTTCGAATTCATCAGAGGTCAAATCAAGATCATCCTGAGTACAGGTCACGTGCTGCTTAAGTTCTGCAGGAATCACAACGCCCGGCGCACAATACAAATGAAGCTTCTGAACAGGCCCCGGGATTTCAAGGAGATGATCCAAGAGAGCGCAAAGCTGATGATTGAGCAAGGTTCTTGTTAAATAAAAATAACGATCCCCCAACTCAATCCAGCCCGGAGATTTACGCAGAATACCCTTCTCATCGATATAGGTATCATGGAGCAATCGTTCAAAGGTAGAGGGGGTCACCACCTGGTCGATACGATGATCTGACAATTTTACATCAACGACATTTTCATGGATTCGGCCGATCAACCCAGCGTAGGCTTCAAAATCATTCCCGTAAACAATTTCCACATCCACTGCTTGATGAAATCGAAAGGACTGATCGAAATATTGAAAGTACGTGCCATAATAAGCATGATTGATAAAGCGTTCAAATTCCTGACATTCTCGCGGCGGGTTTTTAATGACCAATTTAGTATAATCTTGAGGAAATAATTTTCCATAATATCCTTTGAACACGCCCTCTTCAATTTCAATCCGTCCCAGCAAGATCTCGAACCATTGCGGTGAACCATGAAGATCAATGGTCAAGACATTTTCATGCTGAACCGCCTCGTGATTCCACACGGGGAAGGCTGAATTATTCACATAAAATACATTCCCTTTATGCCTTGAAACATGAGAACGATCATGGGCGGCAGGACTGTCTTTGAGCGCCAATCCCAAGACATGGAATTTGGGATCCAGGGGAAATCCTTCGATTTTCCTCTGAGTGATTTTCCCAATACAGGTATTGTTTTGGGGAAGATCACGCCCAATGAAATTCGTCCAGTCGATCAACAAGAGATTATATAGAGGGGACTGGAGTTGATTCACGATCCACCCACCCGGCAAGGGCCCCATCCCGAGAGAATTATTTGCAACACTCAAATAGGGCACTGAGGTTTTCAGATCACTGGGGTTGTCGATGGGAATCACTCTGTCGCGCGTGACGGCGATAATCATCTCCCTCATCTTTTCTAACGCTTCTTTCGTTTCAAAGAGTAGAAGCGTATTCGTCCCTTCAGTATTGAGAATTTCCTGCACCTCTCGAGGCGTATTCAAGGGTTTGGGTTTCTGAAGGGGGATATAATCATCAGAAACACGCGCTGCAGGTCGGGGTCTTTGTTGATGAACCAGATTGGAAGGACGTCCTCCGAGATCGATGACCCCAGTTTCGTGCTCAATCCATTCATGCGTCCTGGACTCCACACCATAAAATTGTGCGGAGTGTGTTCGATGTTGAAACAGGAACCCAGCTGTCCGTTGTGCACAGTTGTAATACTCCGCATTCACGGCAACATTTTCTAAACTGTACACCGGATTGGGACGATCTTCTGTCTTGAAGTTTTTTCGATAAGGCGCGGCTTCGCTCGCATAACGATTCGTATCGATTCGTTGGGGGGCATGAATTCTGAATGAGAATTCAATGCCAGGCCCGGGATCAGTCTTGCTCGTCATATAATAAAAATTATCGGAGGTTGAATAGCGCAATTCAAAATCACCCGAACCCCTGAGCAGCCTCCAATCACAGACGATGTCAAATTTTGTCAGTCCTGGAAACTGATGGCAATAACATTGATATTGTTCGTTCCATACAAACCCACCGTTCGAATACAATTTATGCGTTGGATTGAAATGGGCATTATCGGGAAGTCTATCGGCAAAAACCGGAGCCACGTATTGCTTCACTGGATTTCGTTGCGAGCCATGTGCGAAATTATAATAAAACTTCCGACGACGAATATTAGGGTAGGAGCTTCCCCCCTCCAATATTTCGCATACTTTGACCATATTAAAGGTGCTTGTCATTTGAGTTTGGTGCAGGCTCAACCTTGGGCCACTGACGTTTGCGCCATCATAAATATCATTGTTTTGGACTGGAGTCTCATCCTCATCCTCACCCACAGGATAACGAATGCGGGTATCCAAAAACTCCGTGATTTGACTTCTCAAATCAGATTCCGCTTCATCGTCAAGCAGAAGGTAAAGCTCTTTCATCATGCGATAGACAGCCTGAATGACAGGAAGGGAGGCTTTGTATGAATCCGGTGCAGGCTCGGCATTTAAGACCCTAGAAATTTGTGCAAGCGCCTCAAAATATCGATTCGGATTGGTCATGATTAAACCAACGGAAATATCGATCTGCAATTCTTTCAGATAGCCGAAATAACTCATTATTCTTTCAATGTCATCCTCTGAAGGGATGGCATTCAGTGACAGGATAAGTTTTGAGACAAGATTCTCTGAATTCATAAAGTCTGGAAGTACTGTGGTCTCACTGTAAGTCATACGGACTGTTTTTAAATGAGCGCCCCCTGCAAGCTGCAGATAGGTGGTTAACGAGACGAAGCTCCCCTCAAAATAGATGACATTAGAGTGAGCCTCCATATCTGATCTGATCTGATCCAATCGCTCCTGATTCACCTCATTAGGTACTTGGCTGAGATATATAGCCATGGCCTCTGCATAATCTTCCGTATACAGTTTCAATGCCATCACTTTATTAGGAACAGTGAGTTGATGAACGAGGGGGGTCTCTTCTGGACCTTCCTCTGAAGTGGTTTGTGAGTGGTCATGCGACGAGCTCTGGGTCACACCCGGTGAGTGAGGAACGACAGGCTCAGCTGCACCCACGTCAACAATGTTCGGGAAAAATCGATATAAATCATCCACAATGCGTGAACCCACATCAAAAAACCATAACCTTTTGACATTAGGGAGCTGGATGTTCAAGTTTTTGAAGGCAGTGAACTCCTCCTCCGATTGAATATGGAAACCGGTAATTCTGTCCTTTGGAAAGGTTTCATCAGCCAAACACCTCTCCAGCGTTTCAACATCGTAAATGATGAATCGAAATCCCCAATGCAAACAGTTCCCGAGTTCACTCAATAAAGGATCTTCTAGCGTCAGTTCTTGCGTCTGGTGGTCTAAAGAATTCAAGACATGCTTATCTAGAATAAGCTCAGGCAGGGCATGTCCCTCCAAAGATATTCGATACTGTTGAAAAAAAGGAATGACTAAGGTTTGAAGACGATCAACGAATTGTTTTGAATTTAGGTTCTGATAGATAGTGAAATCGAGGTCGAAACCTTTCATCGCCGCTACCAGCTCTCTCATTTTTAGATAATCAACCAAAACAGTGCCGTCGGCAGTGTAATCGGGGTCATATTCCAATGCGTTATCCGCAGTGAACGGATACAGTGACTGTATCTGAGCCCTAAGATTACATTCGCGTGGATCGGTTGAAAGTTGAATGAGGGTACCTGTGTCCTCACTCCTCGCTTTAAAGAGGTACACCTTAAATCCTGCATGCATTAAGGTGTCAATGCACTCAAACAGTGGCATTAATCTCTCCCCCTCTTCAAAGGGCAAGGAGAAGTCGGTAATGATCACCCTTTTTTTTTCAGGCTCAGGGTTAGCTTGAGAAGGGATCTGGGCTGCGAAAGGGTTTTCGCCTTTGAGTAAATTTCGTGTGGAAAAGGTGCCCGCCATGGTCGATGAGGAACTTTGAGCGGTGGTCTGAGCTTTTTTGAACAACCAGTGGGGTAATGGCATCTATGGTCACCTCTTTGAAAATAGGTTACCATACTAACACAAAGAGGCGACCTAAGTCAACCTGATAAATATCAAGGGGTTAGGTGATTCGCCGTTTCACACCATTCTCTGGTCCGTTCGGAGATGAGGGATCCTCATCACTAAAGGAATCACTAAAGGAATCACTAAAGGAATCACTAAAGGATCGTTTATTATTATATGAATAATTAACGGATATGCTTGTCGCAGCTTGCTGAGTGATCGGTGCCAGGGGATTGGATTCTAAACTGTGAATGAATTTATTGATGCTCTTAGCATCAAATTCCAAGGTGCATTTTGCTTGGGGGGAGCGACCATCGTAGATTATTTTTAAAAATTGAGCGGTGATCGCTTCCGGAAGCTGCCCTATTTTTTCAAACTCCAGGAAAAAAGAGAACTGGAGCGGTCTCTCAGACTCAAGATAGGTATCCCTCAAGTGCTCCAGCTCTTTGAGGATGCCTTTCAATCCTTCACTGTCTTGTTTTTTACCGCTTAGATACTTCGATAGATCATCCGCTATTTTTTCCCAAGCTTTATTGCGACTCAAAAGATGAGCCATCGCTTTTAATAGCGATTCATCCAGCTTAATTGGACCCAGCTCAAGACGAATCAAAGAAGTATTAGATAGCCATAACACGTCCGAAAACAAGCTGAAAACTGATTCCGCCTGCTCTTTAGGTATATGGGCGAACCCCCGCAACGAAAGCTCTTTAAGATTAGTATTATGTTGCAATGACGCAGCCAAGCTCTGAGCAGCTGCGGGTCTGATGTTGTAATCATTTAATTCCAGTGTTGAGAGAGGGATATTTTCGGCTAAATTATCTGCAATGAATTGATAGTAGGAATAATAATCGACGTTGGTCAACCCAACATTCTGCGATAAATCAAGCGTCATCCTACGAGGAGTTTCTTTTAATGCATCAAAAATAAATTTCAATCCTAATGGAGAAATCGCACACTGAGAAAGATTAATAAAATTCAATGTCGCGTGCTCTCTTAACGCGTCTGCAATCACCTTCGCCGAACTATCCGTCAAACGGGTCTTCATCAAATCGAGATAAGTAAGACTGCGATTCGAGATTAAACTCTCTGCAAGCAGGTAGAAACCCTCATCGCCCAGCTCTATATTTCCCAGACCGAGGCTTTGTAAGGATGCATTTTCCTTTTCAAGTACATTCGAAAAAGCAGTCATCGCCTGCTGAACAAGCGCCTTTCTTTCTGGAGAATTTCTTTGCTCATCGTAAGCACTCCGACTCAAATCAAGATCAGTCAAGTTGCTGTGCTTCTCCAGGCTCAAGGCAATGTCTCTGACTCCTTGAATCGTGATCTTATTTTTTGATAAATCCAGAGACCTGAGGGTATGATTAAATTCAAAGAGCTCGGCGACCTTTTCTGCCCCCAGATCATCGATGCCACAGTCTGGTAATCGAAGCGTGGTTAAAGTCTGATTGGATTTCAAAGCCTCCACGATGGCTTCAAGCCCCTCATTACCGATGCTATCGTCTCGTAACTCAAGGGAAACTAAGCTTTTGTTTTGTTTCAACGCTTCCGCTAGGTAAACGCCCGCTGCTGAGGTGAACGAACACAAGTCTAGTTTCAGATGCGTCAAGCCTTGATTCCCTGCTAAAGCCTTCGCAAAGCATTGTGCCCCCACATCTTCTATCCCATTAAGCGAGAATTCAAAACTTTTCAGCGTGGTATTGTTTGCAAAGGCCTCAATGATTGCGTTAAACAAAAGATCTAGCTTTTCTTGATGATCAACGCTGTTCTCATCTGCTGGTTCAACCCCTAAATGATTGAGCCTCAGAGAGAGATGAGTCAGATGGGTATTCTCTTTTAAGGCTTCAAAAATGAGCTTTGCATCCATGGGGGTCAGCAGAGTATCCGAGATCTCAAGGGTTTCCAGGGAGTGGTGAGTTTTCAATGCTTGCGCGAATGCTTCAATGTCCTGTGCGTCTAACTTGTTATCGGCATTACAATGAAGCTCTTTAAGATCTGGACTGATTTTCATGAAATACTTCCCCACTACTTGATAAAGGATAGGATGCTCATTCTAATTTTAGCTGAATTACATATAAAAGACAGTCGAAATATTTTTCCATACGGATCAGTGGGTTGAGCGGGCAAATTGCGTGGAGTACCACGCGTATTAGCCCCTACGGCTCACAGTTCTAAAGTCATCATTTATAAACCCATCAGGGAAACACGGCCTTGATCTGCCCCATCTCAAAACCACGGTATTGTAAGAACCGCAGCTGCTGGGCTTTTGAGGGATAATCGGTTGGGAGTGAAGCGCCAAAACGTTGAGTTCTGACCTTGGCAGCGAGCTCAATCCAGCAGACCTCTGCGGCTTCGAGGGCGATTTTAATCTGAGACAGGGGAATCAAATGTTCTTGTAATTCATGAGTAATACGAACGGGTCCTTTGCCTTGAGAAATTCGGCTGCGTATGAGCATTTCCACAAAACGATCCTCGCTTTGCAAGTTTTCAGCTTGCAAGCGAGCGATCGTTTCCTGGATATCTGGGAGTTCAAAACCCTTGAGGCGTAATTTGTCACCCAACTCTTTGACACTGTGTTCACGGCGTGCCAAATAGCGGATAGCAAAATTGTAGATTGTAGAAATATTCAACAATCCCCCTCGCCGAGTACGGCTCTTCCCCCCTTCAAAAGGGCTACATATCTACAGCTTCTTCTTCAGCAGGCACCGTCTTGATCAAATCATGATTGCCTAATAAAGTCGTGCGAATTTGCGCCTCAATCTCATCGGCCATGGCAGGATTGTCCTTCAAGAATTGACGGACATTCTCTTTGCCTTGACCAATGCGTTCGCCTTTGTAGCTGTACCAGGCGCCCGCTTTATCGATGATGGAGCAAGCGGCTCCCAATGTAATGATTTCGCCCAAACGTGAGGTGCCTTCGCCGTAAAGAATTTCGAACTCGGCTTGTTTGAAAGGAGGAGCGACCTTGTTTTTAACGACTTTCACGCGAGTTTCACTGCCAATGACTTCTTCGCCATTTTTAATCGCACCCGTACGACGAATGTCTAAACGGACCGAGGCATAAAACTTCAATGCATTACCGCCCGTGGTTGTTTCAGGGCTGCCAAACATCACGCCGATTTTCATACGAATTTGGTTAATGAAAATCACCAGGGTATTTGCACGTTTGATATTGCCGGTAAGCTTGCGCAAGGCTTGTGACATTAAGCGTGCATGAAGTCCCATATGGCTGTCGCCCATTTCGCCTTCAATTTCGGCTTTGGGAGTCAGGGCAGCCACAGAGTCCACGACGATTAAATCGACCGCACCCGAGCGGCAAAGCATGTCGGTGATTTCCAAGGCTTGCTCGCCGGTGTCGGGTTGAGAAATCAGCAATTCATCCATGTTAACGCCGAGTTTTTCAGCATACACGGGATCCAACGCATGTTCCGCATCAATAAAGGCAGCCGTGCCTCCATTTTTTTGACACTGGGCAATGGCCTGCAAGGTGAGAGTCGTTTTACCAGAAGATTCTGGTCCGTAAATTTCAGCGATACGGCCCTTGGGTAAACCGCCGCCTAAGGCAACGTCCAGTCCGATGGAACCGGTGGAAATGAATTCAATGTCCTGAATAATATTGCCATCGCGACCTTGAATCAGTGAACCTTTGCCAAACTGACGTTCGATTTGCGCTTTGGCCGCTTCAAGGGCTTTGAGTTTATTTGCATCAGGTGAGTTAGCCATAATTTTAATGTCCTCTTAATAATTTTTATGTGTGACGTGAGCGTTGAATCATATCACACAAACCGTCTAACGCCACTCTCACCGCTTGTTCACGAATCGCGGTCCTATCGCCCACGAATACATGATGGGCTGTTTGCATGGTTCCCTTACGACCCGCCCAAGCAAGCCAAACGGTTCCTACCGGTTTTTCTTCGCTGCCCCCTTGGGGACCTGCAATGCCTGTAATCGCCACAGTGAAATCAGCTGAGCTGCGCTGCAATAAGCCCAGGGCCATGTCTTGAGCAAGCTGTTTACTGACGGCCCCGTAAAAATCCAAAGTCTTTTTTTCAACGCCAAGCAATTTTTGTTTGGCCTCATTGCTGTAAGTCACCAGACCACAGTCGAACCAATGAGAGGTGCCCTCTTCCGAAACAATCGCATGAGAAAGCCAGCCGCCTGTGCAAGATTCCGCACAAGCCACTTTGATGTTATTTTCCAAACAATATTTTTCTAATGTTTGAACTTGAGGTGAAAAAGAAGTAGTCATGGTGGTATTATAGCCAGAAATTTTGGAGGGATAAAAATAAATGACAATCGACACCACCGCACACACTCCCATGATGCAACAATATTTAAAAATAAAAGCACAATACCCCAATACCCTTCTGCTCTATCGCATGGGTGATTTTTACGAATTATTTTTTGACGATGCCGTTCGTGCGCAACAATTACTTGATATTACCCTGACGCATCGAGGCAATTCTGCAGGCAAACCCATTCCCATGGCCGGGGTTCCTTACCACTCGGTCGATGGGTATTTGGCAAAGCT
>CAYMDW010000002.1:29013-83080 GCA_964389615.1 uncultured Gammaproteobacteria bacterium
ATTTGCGAACAAATCGGCGACCCGGCCACCTCCAAAGGTCCTGTCGAGCGCAAGGTCATGCGGGTGATCACTCCCGGAACCTTGACAGAAGAAGCGCTGCTGGATCCCCAATCGCAAGCATTTTTAGCGGTCGTTCATTCTAACAACAACCATCACGAATTATGTTTGGCTGATATCGCCTCAGGGCAAATTTTGATCTTTGAAACCGATTCCATCGATGAGCTCAATCGTGAATTGCTCCGGGCCAATCCGGCCGAGGTGCTTCGACGTTCTGGCCCAGGCAGCGCCTTGGCCCATCTGTATCAATACCTCGAAGAAACGCAATCGGCAGTCCTCACGCATCTGCGCGAACCCCAATTACTCACTCCCATGGAATTTTTGCAGGTCGATGCCAATGCTCAGCGTAATTTAGAATTACTGGAAACCCTAAAAGGTGAAAAAAAGAACAGCTTATTATCCTTGTTAGATCACACCGCCACCCCTGCAGGGACACGCTTATTAAAACGCTGGTTAATGCAACCACTTCGCAACAGACCCATTCTTTTAAATCGTCAAGAAGCCATAAAAAGTATCCAGACGCGACAGGCTTATGTGGAATTAAAACCTTTGCTGAAACAAACTGGCGACATTGAGCGAATCAGCACGCGGATCAGCATGGGAACGGCCAGGCCACGTGATTTAGTCGCGCTTCGCCAAACCTTAGGCGATCTGCCCCTGCTGTATTCTCAACTGAATCAATTGAATGCAAATTACCTGCAAGCCATTTCCAAAAATCTTGAAGATTTTACAGGGCTGCATGATTTACTTGTTCGTGCCATTAAAATAGAGCCGGCTCCTATTATTCGTGATGGCGGAGTGATTGCGACAGGTTATGACGAAACACTCGACACCTTGCAAGCCTTGAGCGTCGATGCCTCTGATTTTTTAATCAAACTCGAAGCACAAGAGCGCGAGACCACAGGGATCCCCACCTTAAAAGTCGGATTTAACCAGGTTCACGGTTTTTACATTGAATTAACCAAGAATCAATCTCAGGTGGCTCCCGCCCATTATCAGCGTCGTCAAACACTGAAAAATGCAGAACGTTACATCACGAATGAACTCAAGCAATTCGAAGATAAAATTTTAAGTGCCAAAGACCGCGCCCTGGCCCGTGAAAAATATTTGTACGAAGCCCTGCTCGCTCAAATCGCAGAGCGAGTATCCGCCTTGCAAAGCCTGGCCTATTTTTTAGCCGAAACAGATCTGATCACGAATTTTGCAGAACGTGCGGACAGCCTGCGCTGGACCTGCCCCCGTTTCACGGAAGAGCGCGGCATCAGCATCATCAATGGCCGTCACCCTGTCGTCGAGCAATTGTCTGATTATCCTTTTGTCCCCAACGATAGCCATTTTGTGCCTGAGGCCCGGATGTGCGTCTTAACGGGCCCCAACATGGGGGGAAAATCCACTTACATGCGCCAAATTGCGCTCATCGTGATATTGGCGCACATCGGATCCTTTGTTCCTGCGGAATCGGCAGTGCTCGGACCGATCGACAGCATTTTTACGCGCATTGGCAGTGGCGATGATCTGGCCTCAGGACAGTCCACCTTCATGGTGGAAATGAAAGAGACGGCGCACATCTTAGACCAAGCCACTGAACACAGTTTGGTCTTGATTGATGAAATTGGACGAGGCACCTCTACTTTTGATGGCGTCAGTCTGGCTCGCAGTATCGCTGAGTATTTATGTTCAGACCTTCAGTGTTTTACCCTGTTTGCTACGCATTATTTCGAATTGACCGATTTATGTCACACTCATCCTGAAGTGTTCAATGCCCATTGCACGGCTTCTCAGCACGGCGATGATTTAATTTTTCAGCATAAAATTAAATCAGGCCCTGCGAGCAAAAGTTTTGGGATTCAAGTGGCGCATATGGCGGGTTTGCCCAGTAAGGTGATTGGCCGAGCGAAGGAGTTGAGCGAGTCGTAGGGGCAAACATGTCCCGGCCTTGAGCCGGGATACGCGAGGGACTCCGAGCAATTTGCCCGAGAGATCTACGTAAATAAGGAATCTTCCGACAAGCCTTGGCGCTCCAAAATTTCACGCAGACGACGGAGGGCCTCGACTTGGATTTGTCGGACACGTTCGCGTGTCAGGCCAATCGCATTCCCGACTTCTTCCAAGGTGGAAATTTCATGACCGCGCAAACCGAAACGGCGGATCACGACTTCGCGTTGTTTTTCACTGAGCTCTAATAACCACTCATCGATGCTTTCACGAAGATTTTCGTCTTGAAGCATCAGAGCCGGATCTGCATTTTGCTCATCGGCCAAGGTGTCTAATACGGTTTTATCTGAATCCGATCCCAGCGGATCTTCGACTGAGGTCACCACCGTCTCATTCAGACCCAGCATGCGCTTCACATCCGTTAAAGGACGATCGAGCAGATCAGCAATTTCTTCAGGGCTAGGTTCATGATCCAAGGTTTGAGCCAATTCACGGGCCGCACGTAAATACACATTCAATTCTTTGACCACATGAATGGGCAAACGAATAGTACGAGTTTGGTTCATGATCGCGCGTTCAATTGTCTGTCGAATCCACCAAGTCGCGTACGTTGAAAAACGAAAACCACGCTCTGGGTCAAATTTTTCCACGGCGCGAATCAAACCCAAATTGCCTTCTTCGATCAGATCTAATAAAGGAAGACCCCGATTAATGTAACGGCGTGCAATTTTGACCACCAAACGCAGGTTACTTTCGATCATGCGTTTGCGGCAGGCATCATCGCCTTTCAAAGCGCGACGAGAATAATAAACTTCTTCTTCGGCGGATAATAAGGGGGAGAAACCGATTTCGCTTAAATACAATTGCGTGGCATCAGCGACCTTGCGTTGGACCGCTGCGCGTGAAGATTTTTTATTGGCTGCTTTTAAGGCTAAAAGATCGCTTTCTTCCTGGGTGAGGACCTCAAGATCATCGCCCTCAGCCTCCACATCCGAATCCGAATCGCCATCCTCTGAATCATCTTCATTTTCGAGCAAATCACTCTCTGCTTCGTCAATGTCCATGGTTTCCATATCTTCAGAGATAAGATCGAATTTTCCTGCCATGTTGCACCCGCGTTGTTTGAAGCATTGTTACCGTTTGGGTAAGTACTGTAAAGGATTCACAGGCTCACCTTTACGCCTTATCTCAAAATGCAGCCGGACACTTTCCGTGTCAGTTTGACCCATTTCGGCAATTTTCTGCAGAACTTTAACGGAATCACCTTCTTTGACCAATAACTGCCGGTTGTGCGCATAGGCACTGAGGAATTCATCATTATGCTTAAGAATAATCAGCTGTCCATAGCCTCTTAAGCCGCTTCCACTGTAAACAACAACGCCGGGGGCTGCCGCTAAAACAGGTTGACCGGTTTTACCGGCGATATCAATGCCTTTTTGCCCTTTTTCATTTGAGAAATAATGGATAATTGTGCCAGAGGTTGGCCATACCCAAGCAAAATCCTTAGGCAGCACGGGTTCGGGGGGAGCTTTGGGTGCGGGCGTCGGTTTTTTGACACTCGCAACTTCTTGTTTAGGTTTAGCTGTGTGAGGGGCTTTGTCATGTTTTGATAAACGTAAATAATCTCCCGCGTTGATTTTATAGGGTTTGTTGATTCCATTTATTTTGGCCAGATCGGTAAAATCTCGGTTATATCGCCAAGCAATCTCATAGAGCGATTCGCCAGGCTTCACCTGATGGATACCTGCCATCTTAGGGGGCGCCCGATTGATGTCGCTCACAGGGACTGCTGGGCGATCCTGAGTGGTGATGCAGGAAGAAAGAAGAATGGCAATCGCGAATTGTGCGTAGGGGCGCATTAGGACCCGTACTCGGGTCCATGCGCCCTCACAAAAACTGCTTAAAAAACGCAAGCTCTTTCTCCAAACTATCAATCACGGTTTCAGCCGCACGGAAACTGTGCCCCTCATTCGGGTAGGTATGCAAGGCAGTGGTCACGCCCTTGGCCAACAAGGCCTCGTAAAGGACTTCGCTGTGTGACACCGGAACCACCGTGTCTTTCAGACCATGAAAAAATATAATCGGCTTGTTAAATTTTTCAAGTTGCTCAACCGGGGACTTCACTGTTTTACCCACAAGCCAATCATTGTAACCACTTTCAAAACGATGCGTTTGGGTCATGAAGGCCCCCAGATCACTGACCCCATAATAAATCGCGCCCGCCTTGAATTTATCGCAGGCAGCCATGGCGCATAAACTTAAAAAGCCGCCCGCGCTGGAGCCACGAATGAACAGTTGATCAGGATTGACCCAGCCTTTGCCCACCAGAAAATCCGCTGCGGCAATCACGTCTTTTGCATCCGAATCGCCCCAGCAATGTTTCAAGGCCTCCCAATAAGGACGACCGTACCCTGTGCTGCCTCGGTAATTCACATCCACTACCGCAAACCCTTGCTGAGTCCAAAATTGAATTTTATTGCTGTAACCCGCGTTGGTATAAAAGGTGGGTCCCCCATGACTCATGACAATGAGGGGAGGATTGGGATTTTTCGGTCGGTAAAAAAACGCATGCGCGAGGGTGCCTTCGGTGCTTGGAAAGGTAATGGGCTCTGGAACACTGATCTCACTTTTATCCAGCAAGGGTTCAGGTCGTGCCGAAAGGGTCTCATAGTGCTCAGTCGTTAAATCCAATAGGCGAACAGCAAAGCCTTCCGTGGGGGTCGCCGCACTGAAAGCAAGCTTGCCATTCCATAAGGCCAATTGATCCCCAAAGGCACAAAAAGGCAAATCCAATTCACGGTGAATGCCCTGTTCGATCAATCCCAAATAATACCAACCCTGGCGACTGTAAATGATTGCAAATGTCTCATCGCCCAAGGGCAAAAAAGTTTGCATGCCCAATAACCACAAAGGCATGGCTGCATCGGCGTCCGCGGGCCAGTTTTTGCAGACGGGGATCATCTCATGGTGATCTTGATAATAGAGTTGGCCAAAATCCGTGTGATCGGAAATAAAATAAAGTCGGTGGTTGTGCCAGGTGGGTTGCGATTTGAACGAAACAAGGTCAGGAGACAAAACAGCTTGCTCAGCCTTCATTCGGTACAACTTCGTTCCATCCCAAGGCATGCTCGGATGATCCCAGGCAAGAAAAGCAAGCTCGCCGGTGTTTGCATTAAACCGTGGCGCCGCATAAAAATCGTGTTCGTCATGAATGACTCGCGTGATCTCCCCCTGCATGGAGACTTCCACCAAAGATTGGGTCTCATTTTCTTCGCGAACAAAAACAAAACGTTCTTGCGCACAGGTTGGATCACCCAAGCGAGTCACGACAGGATGTTTAAAGGGGCGCCAAAGGGATTCGCGTTGATCGCCATAAAAAATCTGATCCGCCACCAGACAATAAGACCCGCCTCCGTATTCGTTGATGCGGTTTCCCACGCTCACGCCTTCAGGCGTCAGACAGACCGCAGGACCCGCACCCGACCAATGCATGAGCACGGTTCGCCCTTTCTCAGCGGGCCGTTGCTCTAGCCAATAAATCCCTTGTGCATTGGCTTGAATTTCGTTGATTCGGCCAGGGCCCTGGGTAATTTGTTGTGCGGTTAATCTCGACATGGTGAATTCCTTATGAGGGCGCTACAAAACGAACCAGTAATTGACAGGTCTCTCTGCCTTGATAGCGATTAATGTCTAATTGATAAGCCACACGAACAGTTTGCCCGGTGTAATCCACTTGATCGGGCGAATTGAATTCGATCGCAGAAAAACTTGAGCCGTTGGCGTGCTGCAAGACCATTTTGCGGTGCTTCTCATTTAATAAGCGCGAAGAGATCACTTCAAAATAATCATCAAAGACGGGTTCGGGAAAATGCTGACCCCAAGGCCCGGCTTGTTGCAACAGTTGAGCGGTTTCAATCGTGAGCTCTTGACCAGACAAGGAACCATCACTCAAGATCTCGCCGACGCAATCTTCGGGTTTTAAATGCTGAGCCACCGCTTCCGCAAATAAGTGTTGAAATCGCTCTAGATTTTTTTTAGGAAAAGACAAGCCTGCTGCCATCGCATGGCCGCCGAACTTGGTGATTAACTCCGGATGCCACGTGGCGATGGAATCTAAAATATCTCGGATATGAACGCCCTCAACAGAGCGAGCAGAACCCTTGAGCTCTTCTTCGCTGATCTGCGTTAAACAAATCACAGGGCGGTGGTATTGTTCTTTCACGCGAGAAGCCAAAATACCCACCACGCCCTGATGCCAGCTCGAATCAAACAAGCAGAGCCCCAAAGGCAGATTGGCTTCTTCAAGTTGCAATCGATGCATGAGTTGTGAAGCGGTTTCTTGCATGTCTGCTTCGATGGATTTACGCGCGCCGTTTAATTCATCCAGTGATTGCGCGAGCGCCAAGGCCTCATCGAATGAATCGCTGAGCAAACACGCAATCCCTATCGACATGTCTTCTAATCGCCCTGCAGCATTCAAGCGAGGCCCCAGAGCAAAGCCCATGTCACTGGCCTGAATGTGACGAGGATCACGGCCTGCGACCTGCAGTAAGGCAGCGATGCCTGGGCAAGCACGGCCCGCCCGAATGCGAGCCAAGCCTTGATGCACTAATATGCGATTATTCGTATCCAGAGAAACCAAATCAGCCACGGTGCCCAAGGCCACAATGTCCAGCCACTGGGCCAGATTGGGCATGGGGCGTTCGGTGAACCAGCCTTGTGCACTTAAATAAGAACGAAGCGCGAGCATCACATAAAAAATCACCCCGACTCCCGCTAAATGTTTGCTCGCAAAGGCACAACCTGCTTGATTGGGATTCACGATGGCATCCGCCTCAGGCAAAACGAGGGGCGCTAAATGGTGATCGGTAATCAAGACTTTGATGCCCGCGGCTTTAGCAGCAGCCACGCCTGCCACACTGGAAATGCCATTATCGACCGTGATGAGGAGATCGGGATTTTTGGGCAGGGCATCGCGCACAATTTCAGGGGTTAGCCCATAACCGTAAACAAAACGATCGGGGACAATGTAATCGACATGCTCTGCGCCTAAAGCTTTCAAACAACGCACGGCGATCGCTGTCGCCGTGGCCCCATCCGCATCAAAATCACCGACGATCAACAATCGTTCTTGAGCGATCAGGCTTTGCGCCAACAAAGCGACTGCCTTGTCGATGCCCTGTAAACTGGAGGGAGGCAATAATTGTTCGACACCGCGAGCCAAATCAGCCGCAGAACTGATTCCACGTCCCGCATAAAGACGGGCGATGAGCGGTGGAAAATCCACCAATGCAGCGAGGGCCTCGGGGGAGAGACTGCGTTGTTTAATAATGTGTTTCATGGCTTCTTATAAAGACGGCGTTTTTTTCAGCAACTTCCGGGGGGCATCGTAACACAAATTGTCTCCCCCATACACTCGGATCCGTTGCAAACTTTTGCCTGATTGATTGCTCAATAATTTTTTCATGTCGTTTTGTTCGAGCGCAAAGGCATGTTGCTGCGCATTCAAGCACACCACCAGTTCATTCACTTCATTGGCATACAAATTCAGCGTGGATTCTAAGGTATTTTGAGATTGGCAGAGGGGGGCCTCAATCCAATCAGCCAACACGCGCGTTAAGGGATTATCGGTGATCACCCCGGTCTTGGGTTGCTTTTTCATCACAGGCAAAACGCCCTCGCCTGATAACCAGCAGGCATGAATCAGCGGTTGTCCTGCCCGTTCGCGCGTTAAATTCACAGGATGTTTATGCAAGAGCATTTGAAGCTCGGTGAATAAACCGACCGTGTTCCCCAAAGGAGCATTAAGAACACTGCTTAATGGGGAGGTGCATTGACCCAGCGGAGCGGGCAAGGCCAATAACCAAAGCGAGGGCTCGGGTGCGTAGAGTCTCATGCCGGCCGGAATAAGGTGTTGATTGAGACTGTCGATGCATTGATTCGCTTCATGGGGGGTGATGCGCAAATGCGCGGATCCTAGACAATAAATCGACTGTTTGTTTGCTTGGCATTCGATCGGTTCAGCCACGACCCACGCGGCAGCCGGGGGAAGTTTATAATGATGCGCCAATAAACTCGCCCGAGGGAAATCACCCTTCTCACCCAACCAGCGATAAAAGGCCGTGGGTTCATCGCAATAGGGCGGACAAGGCTCCGCTTTTGCCTGCGTCACCTGCCGCAATAAGGGCAGCGACTCCCCCGATTCATCGGCCTGAGCCAAGGTATTGATCAGATCGGGAATGATAAGAGTAAGTGTGCGCATGACAGTCCTTGTGTTATTATAAATTTATAGTCTACACACAACCAGAGAATTTTCCATGCCATTGACCGAACATCCTTCGGATCACCCCCTTAAGATCCAAGCCTGGAGCCCTGGCGAAATCAAAATCAATGACCAGCGCTACACCGAAAACATCCTACTGACGGTTGATTTTCAGGTCCTCCCCTGGGATGGGATCGATTATGAGGTCTTATTGCAAGGCAAACCAGAACTCGTCCTCCTAGGCACAGGCGAGATTCAGAGCTTTCTCCCCCCTGCCCTCATGGCCTTATTTTACGCCCAAGGCATCGGCGTGGAAGTCATGACCACCGCTGCGGCTGTCAGAACCTATACTGTATTGACGAGCGAAGATCGTAGAGTCAGCGCTGGATTGATTATCAAAGGAGAGAAACATGAAGTATGAGACAAAGGCATCATCGAAGCATTTATTGGACACCTTGCCCAGCTACAAAAACGCTGCGACCCCCGCTGAAAAACAACCGCTCGTGACCAGGGCATCCACTCAAAATGGCGGACTGCCCGGAACCGAATCTGAGTTTGATGAAATTCCCTTGGGGAATGAGGTCAAAGAGAATAAAGAGAAAGAAAAAGAGAAGAATGATTGTAAAATTCTTTGAGGATTTGTGGGCTAATCGGCCGCTGTACCGGTCCTATTAGCCCCCGATCTCAAGCACGTTGGCGCGAAGGACTGTCGGCAAATAAACCTTCTGAATCCGCCTGTTCGATCATTTCCAGCGTCATTGGCCAGAGCGCCGGTGCGCCACGTTTGATGATCCCCATTTTTTCAACCACCCGTGATTTAGGGACATCGTGCAATCGCCAGGCACTGGTATCCACATAATAATTATGCAAAAAAGGCTGGAGCTTATCCATGGCCGCGGCAAACATGGCCTCTGGCGTGACTTTATCCTCATACTCGTGCCATAAAGCCATTAACTCATCCCCCTGATCTTTGGGGAGAATATAAAAAATACGATCGGCAGCGGCCTGCTCTTTGGCTTCTTTCACGGCGGGATCAAAATCGTCGTAGGTGTAAACATCGCCCGCATCAATTTCGACTAAATCGTGCAAAATCACCAACTTCAAGACCTTGCTCAGATCAAGATGGGGAGTGACTGCGTATTCTTTGAAGGTTAAGACCATCATGGCCAAATGCCAGGAATGTTCGGCGTCATTTTCACAGCGGGAACTGTCTAATAAAAGGGTTTGTCTGAATACTTGTTTTAATTTATCGACTTCACGGAAAAAAGAAAGCTGGCCTTCAAGCCTTTGGGTGTCAATCGTTAACATACGCATTTCCTATTTTTTTATGTCGCGTATGGTTAACTATAGTACATATGCTGCGCATATGCGGGCGAATTGCGTGGAGTACCACGCGTATTCGCCCCTACGCCAAAACTACGATTATTTGAGTTTGGCGGTCATCCGGACTGTTTTAATTTTTTGGTCATGCACTGCGATGATTTCCATGGGGTATCCATTAATTTTCAGACAGATACTGGCCCCAGGCATGAATTCTAAATATTCGATAATCAATCCATTGAGTGTCTTAGGACCGTCCATGGGAAGATCCCAATGCATGTGACGATTGAGCTCACGAATATTGGCGCTTCCATCGACCAAAAAGGTCCCATCGGTTTGTGGATGAACGTCTGGGGTATTGGCCGCGATATCGGTGGTGAATTCACCGACGATTTCTTCCAAAATATCCTCTAAAGTCACCAAGCCCTGAATTTCACCGTACTCGTCCACAACAAAGCCTGAGCGTCGTTTTTTATTCTGAAAATTAAGCAATTGGGTGGTCAAAGGAACATTATGGGGGACAAAATAAGCTTCATCGGCGTATTCGCGCAGCAATTGTTTGCAATGCTCAGCATCCTGGATCTGTTCATCGCTTAAAAAATTCACCACACTGCGCACGTGAATCACCCCAATCAAATGCTCGATGCTGTCTTCAAAGAGGGGAATGCGGGTGTGCTGCGCATGTTTCAGTTGCTCAAGAATATCTTCCCATTCGCTATTTAAATCAATGCCCACGATATCGCTTCGAGGCACCATGATGTCGTCCACAGTCATTTCTTTGAGGTCAAGAATGCGCAACAACATCCGGCGATGGCGCACAGGGATACGGCCACTGGCCTCATCGACCACGGTTCGCAATTCTTCAGAAGACAAATGTTCATCGACCGTGGAGGGTTTATCGATGGAAAAAATGCGCAGCATCATGCGGGAAATAATATTCACTCCCCAGACCAAGGGATAAAACATAATACGCAAGACACTCAAGGGCCAGCTCAAGACCAGGGCGATGACATTGGGCCGATAGGCGGCGATGGTTTTGGGCATCACTTCGCCAAAAATTAAAATCACCAAGGTGAGGACGATGGTCGCGATAAAAATACCTAAATCGCCCCAAAGCTGGCCTGCGATGATCGTTGCAATACTGGATGCCAAAATATTGGCGAAGGTGTTGCCAATTAATATCGTTCCTAATAGCTGATCGGGATGGCGCAACAGCTTTTCAACATTTTGAGCGCTGCGATTACCGTGTTTGGCCACGTGACGCAGGCGGTAACGATTGGCCGACATCATGGAGGTTTCTGAGCACGAAAAAAAAGCTGAAAACAAGATCAGAACGACCAGGATGATGAATAAAAGTGTGAGGGAAAGTTCGTTGTTCATTAAATGAGTTTAGTACCAAAATACGCTAATGTTAAGCCGAGCCAGGCCAGAAAAGTCCAAAGAATGCCGGAGCGCAATTTTAAACCCAATTTAAAATGGGCCAGAAGCAAACAGGCGTAGATGGCCCAGGCAAAAACAGTAAAGCTTCCTTTGCCCAAGACCAAATGCCCCCCCTGCTCAAAGAACACCAAGCCCAGCAAAATGGCCAGTGTGAGGGCGGCAAAACCCAGGCTGATGAGAATAAACATGAGGTTTTGCATCGACTCAACCGGAGGAAGCTGAGACAAGACCGGGTGTGAGGGACGATGCCGAAGCCAACGCAACTGGAGCGCAATCACCGCTGCTTGAAGCGCCGCCAGGCCGAAAATGCTGTAGGAGAACATGGCAAGAACGATGTGCCAAAGCTCAATGGAAGATTGCATAGGGGGTTGGGCGCCTCGGGATAGAATGATACAATCCCAACAATATACAAGGGGTCTTACTATGTTTCAACAACTATCTGCACGTCTGAGCGACACCGTCCGAAAACTTTCTGGCAAAGCCCATCTCAGTGAAGAAAACATACAAGAGAGCCTGCTCGAGGTTCGTCTCGCCCTGCTAGAGGCCGACGTGGCCCTCCCCGTTGTTAAAGATCTTTTGGCTGAAATTAAAGCCAAGGCCCTGGGCCAAGACGTCATGCGCAGTCTCTCCCCAGGTCAGGCCCTCATCAAAATTGTGCGAGACGAACTCGTGGCCATGATGGGCGAAACGAATAATTCCCTCAACTTAGCCGCTCAACCTCCCGCCGTGGTGCTGATGTTAGGTTTGCAGGGCTCGGGTAAAACGACCACTGCTGCCAAGCTGGCGCGAAAGCTCAAACTAGAAAACCATAAAAAAGTCATGTTGGCTTCTCTGGACGTGTATCGCCCCGCCGCGATTGATCAATTAAAAACCTTGGCGGAACAGGTAGACGCGATCTGGTTCCCCAGCAGTCCGAACGAACAACCGGTCACGATTGCTAAAAATGCAATCGATGCAGCCAAACGCCAAGGGATTGAAGTCGTTATTCTCGATACCGCCGGCCGTTTGCACGTCGACGAAGCCCTGATGAGCGAACTCAAATCCGTTCATGCCGCCTCCAACCCCATCGAATCCTTGTTAGTCGTCGACAGCATGACGGGACAAGACTCGGTGACTGTCGCCAAAGCTTTCCATGATCTCATCCCGGTCACGGGTTTGATTCTCACCAAAACCGATGGCGACGCACGCGGAGGCGCAGCTCTCAGTATTCGCAAACTGACCAACACCCCCATTAAGTTCATGGGCGTGGGGGAAAAAATCACGGCCCTAGAAGCCTTTTACCCCGACCGTTTGGTTTCCCGTATTTTAGGCATGGGCGATGTGCTCAGCCTGATTGAAGAAGTCGAGCGCAAGGTAGACAAAGAAACCGCAAAAAAAACGGCGCAAAAAATCAAAAAAGGCCAATTTGATCTCGAAGATTTTCGTGAACAAATTCAGCAAATGAATGGGATGGGTGGGTTAGGCAGCATTCTGGGCAAACTCCCAGGCATGGGTCAGTTGCCTATCGGTCAAATCGACGAAAAAATGTTTTCACGTTACGTGGCGATTATCAATTCGATGACTCCTCAAGAGCGCCGTTACCCGGACATCATTAAAGGTTCACGCAAACGCCGCATCGCCAGTGGCTGTGGGCTCGATGTTCCTGAAATCAACCGTCTGCTGAAGCAATTTGCCAGCATGCAGAAAATGATGAAGAAATTTTCAAAGCCTGGGGCGATGAAAAATATGATGCGGCAATTTCCGGGCCTAAATAGACAATGATCCATATCCCCTCTCCCTCTGGGAGAGGGTGCCGCAGGCCAAGAATATAACCCCCACCCTTGACACACGTCTAATTCGCGTGTACATATTTAGTACTAGGTTATTTTTAAAGGAGTATAACCCATGGGCGGAGATCAACCCAACAGCAACAGCAAACACAAACGTAAAAATAATAAACTCACCTATGACATGACCGCGAATATGGGCGTCTTGCCCTTCTACTCGCAAGATTCCTTAAGCAATTCCAGCAGCACCAATTCTCTCACATCCCTAGACATCACCACGCCGCCACTGAATCCAACGACAACAAATTTATCAACCGAACACGGAGAGTCAAGCACCATGATCAAAGCGAACAATCAACAAGAGTCCTCTTCTTCAAACGCTTCAAACGCTTCAAGCGCTTCAGTCGCCCCCCCAGTCACCACTGCCACTGTGACTGCCGCCCTTACAAACCTGACATTATCGACCCCACTCCCACCGGTACAAGATATTTTTGCTGCACCCAGCCCCTCGATTCCCACATCACAACAAAAATCTAATATTGATACCTTAAAGGATTTGGAAATACAACTTGCCAACTATATCTACCTTGAAAAAGGACTCTCTACCGACGCTCAAAAATCCTACTACACCCGCGGTGCAAAATTTTTAAAAAATGCTTCTGGACTTGCAGCGAGAACGGGTATTTATGACATGTACGATGCAGATGCGCAGTACAATCTGGATCTGTACCTTCAATACAACCAAGCCCTGGATGCCACCAAGACCAATGACAGCGGGAGCAGAGGCGTATTACTCACTAGAATTCAAGACATTTATAAAAGCACTTCTTGGACTGGAAACCGTTTCCCCAGCATAATGGAATCACTGCTTCAACTCTATATCAAAGTATTAGATTCAAAAGCATCGAATGATGAAGCCCATAACTTTGTGCAAGCCGCCAAAAAAATGCGAGAGTGCGCCAAAGAAATTCTCTCTCAAGACACAAGTGATGAAGAGATCAAAACCTTTGTCAAAAACGGCCCCTCGACTCCTCTTTTGTCAGTCATTGAGAAAGAAATAGCCGTTTATTCAGTGGCCTATTCAACAGATAAGGACAAGAAACCTAACCGCATGGATGCCACACTTAACTTTTTAATGGTTCGTCTGCAAGAGCAGATTCCGCAAAAAGATCCAAATAAAGGAACCGATTTGAAGTCCTCAAAACAAGCTTCAGACATCCATTTGCATGAAATCATGCATTACCTGCACAAAAGCCTCGAGATGTTCAAAGCGATGCACAATGTCGTCGGCATTCCTGCCGAACATGATGAATTCGTGAAAACTATCGCGCAAGCGCAGCAACATTTGGAAAGCTATCGCGGAAGAGAGCACGCCGCGGCACTCAATCAAGTCCGTATAACATGCATTAAGCTGTGCGAAGACCTCACGCAGATGATCAACAGATACAAGGATAAAAAACATCCTTTTGATCCTGACATGGCTAAGTCGTATCTCCAAACCGTGAGCAGTTTTGCTGCTTTGGAAAAAACAGAGCAAAGATTGCGCGGTGCTGCTGATACGATTGTTGCAAACTCATCAAAGCCTGAGGCCAAGTCAGAGGAAAAAAAAATCCTCAAATTATAAACTCTATTAATCCCCCAGATAAACAAGAGCCTGCTCTTCCTCCGAAAGTGGTCAAGGAAGAGAAGAAAGAGCAGGCTCCTTCTTCTAAACCGATGGCTATTCCCACCAGCACCCCCTTTCCGATTGCAAATTCAATCAAAAATGGAGGCTTGACCGATGTCTACCTTCCGCCGGAAAAACGTTCCCCTCAAAATCAAGGACTCCTCTCTTATTGGGAAAAGATGGGTAACAGCATGATCGGCGAAATAGACGATGTATTCAATAAGCAGATCGATGAATCGGGGCGATCTCATGTTGTCAAAAACTATGAAGAAGCCTATCCTACTCTGGGTAGCGCTCTCAAAGGTAAAAAGAATCAATGAACCGTATCATACTTCACCTCTCTTTCCTTGCCTGCCTATTCGGGGGGATCCCCGCGTATGCAGGCACGGATCTGTCAGTTTCCTATGAAATCCTGGAAAGCGGCGTCAATAGCGGCGCCGTCCAGGACAAACCGATGTTGCATGAGATCAGGGATGAAAAAACTTGGGAAGCCTTTTGGGCGAAACACCTTACCCTCACCCCCAAATCCAAGCCTAAGTTTGTTGACTTTTCTCGCAAGCAAGTGATTGCCGTCGTGGACAGCGATCAACCCAACAGCGGTTATCATCTGCGCCTGGATCACATGGAAGATCACCATGGGGAGCTCTTGGTTTATGTCACCCGTGAGCAACCTGCCCCTGAGTGCTTAAACCTGGGCATGGTCGCGCAACCTTATGTCATCGTGACGACGAATCGATTCCCTGGACCTGCAAAGCTCATTTTTAATACCCGAACGCATGGATGTTCGAAGTGATTTTTGTTAAGATAACCTTCAATCGTTCTTATGGGATTATTAATGAATATCCGGTGCCTCTTCGTCCTTGCTAGCGCAGCTATCCTCTCAGGGTTACTGGGCTATTCATTAGGAGCGATCCCTCAAACACCCGAACTGCCCGCCATCGTCGGACGAGTCGAGAAGGGGCTGGTCTCAGAGCATTGCATCCCCATGCAAATTCGCATGGACACCGGCGCAAAAACCTCTTCGATCAGCGCTAAAAATATCAAGTTAATCACCAAAGACAATCAAGAATGGGTTCAATTCACACTCGACCCCGAGCACAGCGTCACAGCCCATGAGTTTGAATTGCCGATTGCACGCCTCGTTAAAATCCGAAAGCGTCAATCCGAATCACAGGCAGAGGCCTTTGAAAAAAGACCGGTGGTCTTGATGCCTGTCACTCTAGGCGACCAAACGCAAATGATTCAAGTCAATCTGGCCGATCGCTCACAATTCAATTATGGGATGCTGATGGGTCGAACGGCCATGCTGCAATTCGGCGTGATGGTCGATCCTAATCTTGTTTTTACAGTAAAACCTGTCTGCGAAAGCGAGACCCAAGTTGTCCACTAAACGCCATTTATTCATTTTAAGCGCCCTACTCACTTTTTTAAGTCTCTGGACTTTTTTCTACAAGGTCATCGTCTTAGACATGCCTGTCTACCCTCACGGGACCAGTCAAATATGGAACGTGGAGGCCAAGGTCAATTTTCTTGCAGAAAACCGTCCGCTCAAAGTCATTTTCACGCTTCCACCCGACCAACCTCATTTTGTTCGGCTCAATGAAAATTTTGTGTCTCGCAACTACGGTTCCAGTATCTCCCAGGTCAACGATAACCGCGAGGCAACCTTAAGTCGCCGTCGGGCCTCGGATCCCCAAACCCTCTATTATCGAGCAGATTTTTTTTACAACGACAGTTATTCAGGGCCAGAGCCCTTGGGAGCTGAACGTTCGCCTCGTCATGAGTTTACCGGCGCTAAAAAAACAGCGGCAGAAACCTTGATCAATAACGTACGAGAACGCTCTGCCGATGATTTTAGTTTTGCGCTTGAAATCATCAAAGCCTTACTCGATCCACAGAATGGAAATGTCGCCACACTCCTTGATCACAATTATTCAACTGAGAATATTGCCAAGACAGCCGTTGCTTTGCTCAATGGCCCCAGCGCTGATTTTGGCCCCAATATCAGCAGTCGTCTGGTCTACGGGTTTCGTCTCTCGGAGAATGTTCAACGACGCAGCAATATTCCGCTGAGTATCGCCTTGGCGGTCTGGGATTCCCGCACCAAGCAATGGCATTACCTAAACCCTGAGACGGCGGAGCCTAATCTCCCCCGTGATTTCTTAATATGGCAATACGGCGATGCGCCTTTGGTGGACATTTTGGGGGGCAGCAGCCCCAATGTAACCTTTTCTTTTTCGCAGCGTCTGCAAGACACTCTGCAAGTGGCTCAAGAAGCAGCCCGTGCCTCACATTCTCTGCTGATGGAATTTTCACTCTTTTCACTGCCGCTTAAAACACAAGCGCTGTACCAGGTATTAATTATGCTCCCGCTCGGGGCCCTCGTTATTTTGTTATTGCGAAGCTTTGTTGGGTTGAAAACCTTCGGCACTTTCATGCCTGTTTTAATCGCGCTGGCTTTGCGTGAAACCACTTTAGTCTCTGGCATTATTTTATTTTCATTCATCGTGGCCCTGGGTTTATCGGTCAGGTTTTATTTAGAGCGCCTCAAATTATTGCTCATTCCCCGCCTCAGCATTGTGCTGTCGACGGTCGTCTTATGCATGATCATTTTCAGCATTCTTTCTTATAAATTGGGTCTGCCTCACGGACTCTCGGTCACTTTATTTCCCATGGTGATCATCACCATGATCATTGAGCGCATGTCGATTGTTTGGGAAGAGCGTAATTCGCTAGAGGCCATCAAACAGGCCCTGGGGAGTTTAGTGGCAGCTGTACTGGCCTACGCCGTGATGGGTTATCCCTTGTTTGAACATTTATTATTCGTCTTCCCTGAGCTGTTGGGCTTAATCATGGTGGCCATGTTATGGATTGGGCAATACCATGGCTACCGTTTGAGTGAATTGTTCCGCTTCTCTGATTTATTGGGCAAACGAGGGGAGCTCGATGTTTAGCCTATTTTCAAAAGCGCGTTCCTTGAAAAAAATCGGTATTTTAGGCATGAACCAACGGAATGCAGATTTTATTCTTCCCTATAATCCTCGCAAATTTTTTCCTCGTGTCGACAATAAACTCGAAACCAAACGTCTGGCGCAACTGGCAGGGATTCCCGTCCCTGAGCTCTATCATGTGATCGAATTTGAGCATCAAATACGTGCGGTCCATGGGATCTTGGAGCAATACAAATCCTTCGTCATTAAACCTGCCCAAGGCAGCGGGGGCGATGGGATCATCGTGATTGCAGGAAGACGGGGGCGCCATTATTTAAAATCTGACGGCAGCATCATTACTCAAGAAGATTTAAGCTTTCATCTCTCGAATATTTTAAGTGGCATGCACAGCCTGGGTGGACACGCAGATAAGGTCATCGTTGAGGCTAAGGTCGAGTTTGATCCAATTTTTCAAGACATCAGCTATCAGGGCGTGCCGGATATTCGCATCATTGTTTTTTTAGGTTACCCGATCATGGCGATGGTGCGTCTGCCGACGCGGTTATCTTCAGGAAAGGCTAATTTGCACCAAGGCGCCATTGGGGTGGGGATTGATCTCAAAACAGGGATCACCGCGCAGGGCACTCAGCATAATCGCGTGGTCCAAGAACACCCAGACACAGCCTGCGGAGTGCATGGAGTCCAAATTCCTCATTGGCCAGAACTCTTGCATATTTGTGCGCAAACCTATGAATTAACGGGTCTGGGCTACCTGGGGGTTGATTTAGTCTTAGACAAAACCCTGGGGCCGATGATGCTAGAGCTCAATGCCAGGCCGGGTTTAGCCATCCAAATCGCCAATCAAACAGGCCTGCTGCCCCGCCTAGAAAAAGTCCGGGCCCAAGGGCAAGACAGCAGAACCGCCAAAGAACGTGTCTGTTTCGCCCTTGAGCACTTTGCTTAAGGCAACGAAGTCCTTGTTTATCCTGTTAAGAATGCGTACAATGGCGCGTTGTAGGGGCGCTGCGTGCTGCGCCCATGGATTTTTTTATGGTGGATATATTATGGTAAAAATTCGTTTGTCCCGTGGCGGAGCGAAAAAACGCCCGTTTTATCATGTGGTTGTATGCGACGAGCGTGCTCCCCGTGACGGTCGTAACATTGAACGTATCGGTTTTTTCAACCCTATCGCTACCGGTCAAGAAGTGCCTGTCCGCTTGAATCTTGAACGTGTTGACCATTGGGTTGGCCTGGGCGCTCAGCTTTCTGATCGCGTTCGCGACCTAGTCAAACAGTGCCGCAAAGAACAGGCCGCTGTGTGAACTCTCTTGTAGTCGGCAAAATCACCGGGGTTCATGGGGTGAGAGGCGAAATTAAAATCATGCCTTATACCCAGCCCCCCGAGGCCATTGCTGGCTACCAACCCTGGCTGATTGAGCGCCCCCATGGGCTCAGTTTCAGCCCAAAGCTCACCCAGTTTAGACGCCAAGGCGAAGGCCTGATCGTCAAGCTGGAGGGCTGTGATGACCGAGATAAGGCTAAAACCCTGGTGGGGAGCTTTATTCAGGTCGAGCGGGAGTGCCTCCCCGCCTTAAACGAAGGTTATTATTGGGCTGATTTAATCGGCCTCCAGGTCAGCACGGTCACCGGTGTTGATTTAGGAAAGCTGGACTACCTGTTTGAGACAGGCTCCAATGACGTCATGGTGGTCAAAGGGGACCGCGAGCGGCTCATCCCTTACCGTCCTGAGGTCGTCATTGAAGTCAACCTTGAAGCGGGAAAAATGACCGTGGATTGGGACGAAGAATTTTAGCCTAATGACATGAAATTTGAGATCATTACTCTTTTTCCCGAAATGTTCTCAGCACTCAGTGAAAACGGTGTGACGGGGCGTGCCATCCAGACCGGCCTCGCCAGCCTGAGTTTCCATAATCCACGGGATTATACGGAAAACAAGCATGGGCGAGTCGATGACAAGCCCTACGGCGGCGGTCCCGGCATGGTGATGCAGGTGCAACCCCTACGCGCAGCCATTGATGTGGCTCGCAGGGCTGTTCAAGACAGCGCGCCAGTGATATATTTGTCCCCGCAGGGGAAACGACTGACTCAGGCCCATTGTCAGGCCCTGAGCCAGCAATCCAGGCTAATATTGTTAGCCGGACGCTATGAAGGCATTGATCAACGCCTGATCGACCGCGATGTCGATGAAGAATTGTCCATAGGCGACTATGTGCTCTCTGGCGGTGAATTGCCCGCCATGGTACTCATGGACGCCCTGATTCGCTTGATTCCTGGTGCGCTAGGGAATGATCAATCAGCCCCTGCTGACTCGTTTCAGCAAGGCTTATTAGATCATCCTCATTACACTCGCCCGGAAACGATTGATGGGCAAAGTGTCCCGGAAGTTTTATTGAACGGGGACCATGCCAGCATTGAACGCTGGCGGCAGCAACAAAGAATCTTGCAAACGCAAAGCAAACGCCCAGATCTCTGGGCAGAGTACGAACAAACGGAGTCATAACACCATGAACATTATCGAAGCATTTGAGCAGTCACAGCTGCGCACCGACATCCCTGCCTTTTCAACTGGGGATACGGTTATCGTGCAAGTGCGCGTCACCGAAGGTGAACGTGAGCGTCTGCAAGCCTTTGAAGGTGTGGTGATCGCTCGCAGAAATCGTGGTCTCAATTCTTCTTTCACCGTGCGTAAAATTTCCCACGGCGAAGGCGTTGAGCGCGTATTCCAAACACACAGCCCCATTATCAAAAGCGTTGAAGTGAAACGTCGCGGTGATGTCCGTCGCGCTAAACTTTACACGATTCGTGAATTGTCTGGTAAAGCTGCACGTATCAAAGAAAAATTGGTTAAGAAAGTGGGTGCAAGCGTGGTTGCAACCCCAGCGGCAGCCCCTCAGGCTGATGAAAGCGCCGAGTAATCGTTTAGGCTTTTTTGCGGGCAAATTGCGTGGAGTACCACGCGTATTTGCCCCTACGCTGAACCCAAACCGTACGTAGGGATAAATACGGTCGGTACTCCGACCAATTTATCCGCAAGCCCGCAGGGATTGACAATCAATGACCCAAACCGTGCGTAGGGATAAATACGGTCGGTACTCCGACCAATTTATCCGCAAGCCCGCAGGGATTGACAACCCAATCCCCCCATGTAAGGACACTTCATGAGCCCCGACCTCCTCTGGCTCGATAACTTCATCAATCGTCTCTGGCTTGAAGAGGGTAAATCCGATCACACCCGCTCCGCCTATCGCAGCGATCTCAAACACTTCATCACCTGGCTTCATACCCAAGGTAAAGCACTCCCGGAATGCCTCAACACGGACATTCAACACTATTTGGCCATGAAACTCGAATCAGGTTCCCAATCGAAAACCATTGCGCGATGCCTGGCCAGTCTGCGTAAATTTTTTATTTATTGCCATCAAAATCATGGCCTAGAAAACCCGACACAAGGCATCGACAGCCCGAAACTCGGGCAATCGCTCCCCAACACTTTATCAGAGCGCGATGTCGAAGCCCTCTTGAATGCTCCAGACATCGAAACCCCGCTGGGTCTGCGAGATCGCACCATGCTTGAATTGCTCTATGCCTCAGGCCTTCGGATCAGCGAATTGGTGAGTTTGCAGCGCTCCCAAATTAATCTCAATCAAGGCGTGATCCGAGTCACGGGAAAAGGGAATAAAGAGCGACTGGTTCCCCTCGGCGAGGTCGCGGTCAATTGGTTGAAACGTTACGGCAGTCATGATTCTCATGAGTATTTATTTCCTGGCACTCAAGGGCAACCGCTCACGCGCCAAGCATTTTGGTACCGAATCAAACATTATGCCAAGCTCGCTGATATTCAAAGCCCACTCTCCCCTCACACGCTTCGGCATGCCTTTGCAACACACTTGATTAATCACGGCGCAGATTTGCGAGTCGTTCAGTTATTGTTAGGACACAGCTCATTATCCTCCACCCAAATCTATACTCATGTTGCCAAAGAACGGCTCAAAGTTTTGCACCAAAAGCATCACCCGCGCGGGTGAGTATGTTATGATTATTTTTTAATCCTTTATGAGTGCCCAATCATGTACAAAATTTTATCTGCTTGCCTGTTGGTGATACTTTCTCTCACTGCAAGTGCGAACCCTGAACAAATCATTAAAGCAAAATTAAATCAAATGATGCCTGAACTTTCGGTCGACAGCATTCAAAAATCTCCCGTGAACAATCTCTATTTAGTGACCTCAGGCGCGCAGGTTCTTTACATGACAGCCGATGCAAAATACCTGATTCAAGGCGACATGTACGATGTACAAAACACTGCCAAACCAGTCAATCTTTCTGATTCCGTTCGTGAAGTCCACACCAAAGAAATTCTGAGCAAGGTCGACCCAGCAACGATGATCATCTACCCTGCCAAACCCGAAAAAACCGTGATCACCGTGTTCACAGACATCGACTGCACCTATTGCCGCGCTTTGCATAAAGAAGTGAAAGAACTGAATGCGGCTGGAATCACAGTACGTTATTTGGCCTTTCCTCGCACCCCTAAGGGCACGGCTTCTTACAATAAAGCCATTCATGTCTGGTGTGCTTCCGATCGCAATGCGGCGCTGGATTTAGCCAAAACTGGGAAAGAACCTGCGGTGGCTAATTGCAAACATCCCGTCGATGCCCATCACCAGGTGGCAAAAGCCTTGGGTGTGAATGTGACCCCGGTCATTATTATGCAAAATGGCACGATGATTCCGGGTTATTTGCCAGCGAAAGATTTGATTAAAGTGGCGATGGAAAATGTGAATAGACAATCGCTACGCACGATTCGCGTTCAGCGTAGGGGCAAACATGTCCCGGCCTTGAGCCGGGATACGCGTGGTACTCCACGCAATTTGCCCACAATTCCGTAGGCATTGAAAAGCTAAGAATTGTTTGACAATCCCTGCGGGCTTGCGGATAAATTGGCCGGAGTACCGGCCGTATTTATCCCTACGCACGATTCGCGTTCAGCGTAGCAGCATTTGACCTCAATGCCCACAATGCTCAACGCTGATCGGTTCGCCTCCTTTGCATGCCATCAAAGCCTCATTGCGCTCAATCGCCAAACGATTATTCACTTCGGCTAATAATTTTTCAGCTCTCCCTGTATTCTTCAACGCTTGTTTCATCGGGCCGTCGAGCATCTCAAAATAACCCGTATCTCCCATATTAGCCGCAGCAAGTCGAGCGACCGCAATCGCCCAGGCAGGATAATCCGAGCTCGAAGACAAGCCATTAAGCAGTGACTCCCCCGCCGAAGACTTTTCACCAATCGCATTGATCTGATCCAGCGCGCGCAAATAAGTGCCTGTATCACGCGCATTTCCCGCAGCTTGAAGTACCAAGACCCAGGCCCATAATTTATCAGACCTCGCCGCCTGTTGATTCGCCGTAAATTCGTTGACAATGCTGAGCATTTTGTCTTTGTATCGATAATCAACCGCCGCCAAATACCCTGCCGCCCAGGCCATGAAATTATCGCTGGTCTTCGAAAATTCCACATGCCTTTGCAGAGGGATTAAGATATCATTCCGGGTAATCTTGCCATGCAACGCATAATCCGCCAGTAAGATTCGCCCACGCAGCCAATCAGTATACGTCCCCTCTTCTTCCTGCTTTTTCATTTCGATATTCATGTAATACTCGATAATGGTATAAAGCGCGCGATCGGGCAACATGCCCGCAATCATGAGAGGCATGCTTAATTGGTAGGCATCTTTTTGAGACTCGACAAACAGTGTATTTAAGTCTCTCGACAAATCATTCGTTTGCTCGCTCAAATGCGTATGCGCAAAAACGGCCTGAGTACAAGCGTTCTGAGGCAAGGGCTCGGCGTGAAGGGCCAGAGGGAGCAGGAACAGTAAGACCGCGCGTTTTAACATCTTAATCCTCATCACAAAGCGAATCCACCTTGAACTACATTTTAAATAGGCCATAGTTACCATAAAGCTTATCTTGCTCTTCCGAAATCTGAGCAAGTCGCTGCTCTATCCATTCTTTCTCTCGGACGCTATGAATAAGCCTCACACTCGTCGATGAACTTGAAGGTGTCACTGGGACAATCGTATCCTGATCATCCTCTGGATCTGCCCAATACAAATCATCTTCGTAGTTACTTTTCATTTCGCTTAATTTGGCTATCACATCTTTAAATGCGGATTCACGCCATAGATTTTTAGCAAGAACCAACGCTGCTCCGCTAGGACCAGGTTTGTAAACGAATTGAGGGCTGTTGAGCATCATCATGGCCGCCTCAGAACGACGATAGGCAATCGCCATGAGCAAGGGGGTCCATTGTGGATTTTCTGGAATACGTTGGTTCGGATCCAGCCCCTCATCTAAAAGGATGCGTAAAATATATGTCGCTCCTTGTTTGACTACTAAACTCACCAGCGACTCGTTCATGGACTTCGCCGCCCAGGCTTGAGCCAACAATAAGGTAATTTCACGTTCCCCCATTGAGATAGCGAGGCAGAGAACATCGTTTTCGAACTTAGGATATTCAAATTTGGGATGCGTGATGATCGCCTTAGCAGATCTGATTTTAGTTTGATGAACGGCATAATACAAAGGAGATGTTTCCACACCACTCTCTAGCCTTCGTTTGGTTAGCGGACAGACCCCATGATCTAACAGTGCATTAATCACCGAAATCATGTTTTTATCAATGGCCAGAAATAATGCGGATTTACCTGATCGAGTAAACTTTTCTGCATCGAGTCCAGCCGGAATCCCTTTTGCCAGCAACATGTTCACCAACTCCACTTCATTCGAGTCAATGGCTGCGTTGAGTGCAAGGAATGAATTTTCCTCGAACCGATACCCTGGATGGTTGAGGATTGCCTTGGCAAGTTCATATTGCTCTCGATGAATGACCCAAGAGAGAGGGGTATAAAGCAGTTCAGCAAACATTTCGATGGCATTCACATCACCCCCAGAATTGATCAGCTCCAGGATCGCCCCATGATCCAACCTCATATTAAAAAGGGTCTTTTTTAACCGCTCATCCCAACCCGAAGGCGCGTGATCTTGAGTTCTCGCGATGGGAATTGGCACCGCCGCAGGTTGTGGCTCTGGTTTGACGATTTCCCAAAGATAATCATCGTCATCTTCTGCCTGAACAGACGGAACGGGGTCATTGTTGACTTGATTTCGGTTCAGTAACAATGAAAGCATCGGATGTTCTGCTTCATACATATTTTCCGCAATCTCTAATGCTGATGGGGAATCTTGCGAGACTTTATCGCGAGGATTTGCACCATATTCCAACAGCAGCTCCACAGCTTCCTGACATTCTACGGTAACAGCAAATCCCAGGAGTGTGATACAGGGCCCCTCATCCAGACCAAAATGGGAAGCATAATCAATTTCCATGAGGGCAATCGGGACCTTCTTCGCATATTTTTCGAGCATCACACGTAGATATTGAGGATTCCGCGAGGCATAGGCGAAGGGCATCGAGAGGCGCTTGAGAGGAGGCACCTCCTCGCTTTTCATCAACAGCTTGAAAATAGCATCTTCATTGTTATTAACCGCCCAACATACAGCCGTCGAAAGCGGCGTGACATGAATCAAACCGTGGTTTATCACATGATCAAATTCGTCGCTGTGGCAACTTGCATTGTTCTCAAGCAATAATTGAACCAACTCGATGTTTTTATGCAGCATCGCAGCATACAGTGGCGTTCGGGATAATCCACAAATTTTGACCGAACGGTTAACATCGACTCCCGCTTGAATTAATTTCATCACCTCTTGCTTGTTTTGCATTTGAATCGCGTTGAACAAAGCCCATGCTTGTATGCTCTCCGTGGAGTCTTGATGGACCTTATCCAATAGATTAGCCATCTCAGTCCAATCTTTGCTTTTTGCGAAGTCGATCCATTTCCTCAGTGCGGTTGTGCATTGAAATTTTGGATGCCCTACGATCTTTTTAATGAGCTCGAGATTATTCTGCATCACGAGAGCGCCGAATGCACTCGTATGCGGCTTTGAATCAATGATGGGTTCATATAAGGGATCTGCCCCATGATCAAGCAAAGCCGAAATCACCTTATCCATCCCCTGTTGAGTCGCAGAATACAACGCTGTTTCGGATTCAAAAATATAATCTTCTATTAACACGCTGCCTGGGACGAGTTTTGAAAGCAATAAGAGAGCGAGCGATTCTTGTCGCGCACGAATGGCCTGAACGAGGGTAAGCACGTTCCCATCCTCAACACTAAAGTGAGGAAGCTTGATCATCGCTTCGGCAAGGTCATAATGCCCTTGGTCGATTGCCCAAGAAACTGGGGTAAAGGTGATCCCGTCTCTGAGCTGCTCAGTCGCATTCATGTCGTTCGACGACTTAATTGAGTCAAGAACCGCCTGGTGATTTGGCTCATTTTGAGTCAGCGCATTTTTTAACTCTTTGTTCCACATGATCATACCCCCCTGCTTTAATTTGGCAATGTTAGCCAGATTAACAGAGTTGGATGGATTAATGCAATAGAAAGGTTGAGACAACCCCCGCCCGGAGTACCGGTCTGCCCCCTTCAAAGGGGGCGGGCACCTTGTAGTAAATGTCCTGCGAAGTTCTGGACTCTTTCAAAGGGGGGGGGCACTTTGTAGTAAATGTCCTGCGAGGTTCTGGACCCCTTCAAAGGGGGCGGGCACCTTGTAGTAAATGTCCTACGAAGTTCCGGACCCCTTCAAAGGGGGCGGGCACCTTGTAGTAAATGTCCTACGAAGTTCCGGCCCCCTTTGAAGGGGGCAGACCGGTACTCCGGGCGGGGGTTGTTTTATTCCGCCTTAAACGGCAGATACTTCGGATACCACAACATCTTATCCACCAGCTCTTTCGCGCTCACCGGCTCATGAACCCGGTTCAGCCCCTCTGCCAGGGCCTGCTCAGCCACGGCCAAGGCAATGCGGTAAGAGGCCCTACGGGCATCAATGATGGGGGGTAATAAGGGCCCTTCGCCATGGATTAGGGCCGGGGAAAGCTCAGAGAGGGCCTCACAAGCCACCCAGAGCATGGTTTCACTGAGGCGATTGGCCCGAGTCGCCAAGATACCCAAGCCCAAGCCGGGGAAGACCAGGGCATTATTGCACTGAGCAATTTTTTGAACGACCCCTCGGTATTCCACATTATTGAAGGGGCTGCCTGTGGCAATCAAGGCGCGGCCTTGGGTCCAATTCAGCAGATCGGAGGGATGGGCCTCGGCCTTTTCAGTAGGATTAGACAAGGGCATGATGATCGGCCGTTCACAATGCTGAGCCATGGTGCGAATAATGGACTCCTTGAAAGCACCCGCGACGGCTGAAGTCCCTATCATGACCGTAGGATGAGCATGAGCAACCACTTCTTCTAGGCTGATATTGTCTGAATGGCCTAAGTTCCAGGCCTTGATTTCAGATTCGGATCGGGCATAAGGCGCTTGGAAAGATCTGGCTTCTCTGCCCTGGGTAATCAAACCCTTGCTGTCCAACAGCCAGAATTTAGAACGCGCTTCTTGAAGGGGCATGCCTTGGCGCACTAAACTGGCACAGATCTGATCCGCAATGCCCACGCCGGCTGCACCGGCACCAAAAATCACGAAACGCTGTTCGGCCAATGAAGTTTTACTGACTTTAAGGCCGGCCAAAATAGCCGCGAGACAAACAGCGCCCGTGCCCTGAATATCATCGTTAAAAGTACAAAATTGGTTTTTATAACGCTCGAGAATGCCGTGCGCTTGATCGCGGCCAAAATCCTCCCAGTGTAAAAAGCATTGGGGAAAACGCTGACTCACCAATTCAAAAAATTCTTGAATGAAGCTGTCGTACTCTGGTCCCCTCACGCGGGCATGCTTCCAGCCCAGGTAGAAAGGATCATTCAGAAGGACCTGATTGTCGGTGCCCACATCCAGCATGATCGGCAGGGTATTGGCAGGATTCATGCCCCCGCAAAGTGAGTAAACCATGAGCTTGGCAATGGGAATGTCCATGGCGCCAACCCCTTGGTCTCCAATGCCTAAGACACCGCTGCCATCGCTGACCACAATCAGATCAATTTCAGAATGGGTGCGATTATCCAAAATACTCGCCATGTCTTTGCGATCTGGAATAGACAGATACAAGCCACGAGGCGAGCGAAATTCGCGAGAAAATTGTTGAACGGCATTCCCCACCGTTGGGGTGTAAATAATCGGCATCATTTCGTCGAGGTGATCGCTGACCAGCTTGTAAAACAAGACCTCGTTCCGTTCATGCAAATTATACAAATACAAATGACGACTGAGATCGATCGTATAACGACGATACTGTTCGTAAGCGCGTTCGGCTTGTTCTTCGAGGGTTTCGACCCTCAAAGGTAACTTACCTAAAATTTGAAATTCGCGGCGTTCTTCCGCCGTAAAAGCCGTGCTTTTGTTCAGGAGGGGGGTATTTAATAAGGCTTTGCCTTTCAGAGGAGTAGAAATCCATTCTTCTTGAGTGACAGGGTCGCGGTGCAATGTAAGTTCTAGCATGAGATACCTCGTTGACGTGGGCACATTCTACCATATACGTTATAATTAAAAACATGACCTCACGAGGCTTAAATGAAAACAAAACACGTACTCAGCGCCAATCAATCAGGCCAACATCGGATCGTTTACCAAGATTGGGGCGATGAAAATAACCCGAATGTTCTTATTTGCGTTCACGGACTCACTCGCAACAGCCGTGATTTTGATTATTTAGCCAAACATCTTTCAACCCATTACCGAATCATTGCGCCGGATATCGTGGGCCGGGGCCAAAGTGATTGGCTGCCCGATCCCTCGCATTATACCCTCGAGCAATACATCAATGACATGGGGACCTTGCTCAAAGAACTTCATATTAATCAGGTGGATTGGCTGGGTACTTCGCTCGGCGGCCTGATTGGCATGGCCATGGCAGCCGCGCCCCACTCTCCGATCAAACGGCTGATCTTGAATGATATTGGCCCGGTGATCAAAAAAGAAGCCATCGCTTTTTTAGCCACGAATCTGGAACAAACCCCTCATTTTGGTTCGCTTAACGAATTACAAGGCTTTTTGAAGCGGGCCTACAGTGCGATGGGCGATTTAGACCAAGATTTTTGGGAACATATGGCGACCTACGATCATCGCATTACTCCTGAAGGGCGAATTACCCGGAATTTTGATCCTAAAATCACACAATCCGTGGGCTCCCTGAGCACTTCTGATTTAGCCCTCTGGGATCTGTGGGAAAAGATTAACTGCCCCATTTTGATCTTGCACGGCGAGCTCTCCATGATACTCACCCCCCCTGTTTGCCAGGAAATGCTGGCCCGTAACCCTCAGGCCAGTCTTGTCACACTGCCGGGAGTGGGTCATACGCCTTCATTAATGACGGAATCGCAGATTAAAGTGGTAGCAGACTGGCTGGAAGGCACCTGAGTACAGGTGCACTATTTTGAGCGGGCCCCGCTGCAAAACCCCCTCGCCGAGTACGGCTCTCTACAGCTCATACCTTCCGCCCTTTTTCCACAGGCCATCATCCACTTTTTGCAATTCCAATTTTTGCTCTTGTGAAAGCTTAGACACTGGGGTTCCTCCTGTGATTAATGGGGCAGTTGTCGCAGTAACAGGTTTTTGTGCATCAGCAGAGGTATTCCTAAGCAAATCGTCTTTGAATGCCAAGAATGCCAATTTTTGAGCGGTTAATAAGGAAACGAGTTTCGCCCATTGTTCTGCGTGCTGCGGATTTTGTTCTATGCGCCACAGACTTTTGGCCAAACACAGGGCTGCCCCGCCGCGTTTTTTTGTGTAAACAAATTGCGGGGCCTCTACCATCATCAACGCCGCATCCATGTTTCGAAAAAAAATTGCTGATAAGAGCGGGGTCCACTGCGGCATGCCGTCAATAATGTCATTCGGATCAGCCCCCTGTTCCAAGAGTGTCCGCAGTGCGGTTTTGCACCCCTGAATCAGAGCTAACCAAAAAAGCCGTCCTTGATCTTTCGCAAACAACGGGCTAACAAAGTGCGATTCATCTTTCTCAAGATAATCCACGACCGGAGTCAAATCTCGATTAAATTTTTCACTGTTGATCAACAGCGAAAGAATTGCATCATTTTTTTTGCTCAGCGCAAGAGAAAGCAAACTGGGGTGATCATCGCCCTCTTTGATTTCGTTCACATTGCTCCCGGACGCGATCAAGCCTCGAACTTGATCCACATCACTGGCTTTCACCGCCTGCCGCAGAGGGGAGCCAAGTGCGGCCTTGGCTCTATGCACCAACAAGGCAGGTACAATTGAATCATCGCCACCCGCTGTCCAAGCAATCGCCACGGCGATGGCGGGTTCCGTTTTTGGGGTGAAGACGAAGGCCTTGCTGTTGATTATGCCCCAGACAGCCTCTTTGTTTCGCGCATAAAGAGCATACATCAGGGGGGTGGTACCATCGTTATTTGGCTTATTTGGATCAGCTCCATGATCCACCAATAACTCAATGATTTCCCGACTGCAATAAGATTCTATTGCAATGCGCAAAGCGGATTTGCCCTTGCGCTTATAATCCTCGATAGCCACACCTTCTTCCCGTGGCTTTTCTAGAATCATACGAATAATCTCTGGCTTTATGGGCCAATTAGTATGGCCAAGCGCGCTAAAGTAACAAGCCTCAGCCACGGCAAGGCCAAAACTAGAGGAATGGGATTTTTTAAAGATAAATGATTCGCTGCTCAAAATCCCTAGGGCAGCCTCTCGCATATTGTGCCGAAGGGCAAAGCAGAGGAGTGTGTCGCCCCACTCATTACCCTCATTAGGGTTGGCGCCCTGATCGACCAATGATTTAGCGACTAGCCGGTTATTGGCTAATACTGCTTGGAGAAGATTATTATCCCACATGGTGACCCCCGACTTTAGATGTTAGCCAGCTTAGCATATCTGGATGAGAGCAAGCAAGGGCGGCTTTATCCATGGGGCCCAGCGGCAAAACCCCCTCGCCGAGTACGGCTCTGCCCCCTTGATAAGGGGGCCTCCACAGAGAACATTTTCGCGCACTAGAGATCGGCTTTGTTGCGCAAATCATCTTATCACTGATGAATTTAGAACCGTGAGCCGTAGGGGCAAATCCGCGTGGTACTCCACGCAATTTGCCCGCTCAAAATACTGCACCTGTACTCAGGAGCCTCCTTCTGTGATTAATGGCGCAGTTGTCGCAGTGACAGGTTCTTGTGCATCAGTAGAGGTATTCCAGAGCAAATCGTCTTCGAATGCCAAGAATGCCAATTTTTGAGCGGATAATAAGGAAACGAGTTTCACCCATTGTTCTGCACGCTGCGGATTTTGTTCCAGGAGGAATACTCCTTGAAAAAGACCCAAAAGGAATTGAAAAAATTATAGACAAAGTGATTCGTAATGATGGGGTGCAATGACGCGAGGGGAGGGATTCCCCTACAGCTCAAATAACCCACCTTTTCTCGTGTAATTAGGATCATCAATAGTATTCGCGCTAAACTTCGGATCAACAGGCCTCACCTCAGAAGGCGCAGTCATGGTTAAAGGCGCTGTCGTAGCAGGAACAACCGGTGTCGGAACAACAATCACATCATGATTATCATCAGCTACACGCTCCCAAAGCAAATCGTCTTCATAATCTCTTTTTTTGGCTTCTAACAAGGTGATCAATTCCTTGCACTCCTCTGCATAGAGCGAAGATTTCGCGATGCTCAGGGCCGTCCCACCACGATATTTTGTGTAAACAAATTGCGGACTTTTCACCATCATGATCGCGGCTTGAATTTGATGCTTAAAAATCGCCATCGTCAGTGGGGTCCAACCGGGCATGTGCTCAATGAATTCATTCGGATTCAGGCCATGCTCGAGTAATATTCTTAAAGCAGTCAGGTAACCATTATTCGCCACGATATTTAAGAGCGGCTCTTTCGCATACTCAATCAAAGGAGGTGCAAAATGCACACTTCCTGCTTCAAGACGTCGGAGCAAGGGTTCGATATCGCCATTAAAGTTTTTACTGCCCATGATCAATGAAAGTATTTTGCTTCCGGACTGGTGCTTAGTTATCGCACGCTGGAAAGCGGTGGCAGAAGCATACTTAATATGCTGATGAGGATTTGCTCCGTGCGCGAGCAATAAGGTCACGGCCTCTTCATAGCCTTTTTCAATGGCAATACACAGCGCCACACCCCAGTTAGTCAAGATGGGATAACAGAATTGATCCAGGCTCACTGAAGCGGCGGCATCCTTGTGTTTTTCGAGAAGCATACCGAGTAATTCAGGCTGGTCACGGTGCACGGCTTCAAGAACAGCCAGACCACTGTCAGTCGTAAACTGAAAATGCTCACTCTCAATCATGATCATGATCAGTTCAGGTTTTCTTAAAAAGACAGCCAGCGAAAGAGGGGTTTGGTAAAGTGGTTCACCATAAACTTTCTCATAAACTCTTCTGGAATTACTATCAGCCTTATGATTGACCAATAGCTGCACCATCTCAGCCGATCCCTTGCTCACCGCAAGAAAAAGCGGGGTGGGATAAGTTTCGCCCACATTCACCTCATTCACATTCGCGCCGGCTGCAATTAAAGTTTCAACCTGTTTAAGATCATTGGCTTCAATTGCGCTGCGCAGAGTCACTTCATGTTTGTTTTTTTTCTTGCTCGCCATCAGTGCAAGCACGATTCCATTATCGCCATTCGCCGAGGCGATGGCCTGGGTTAAGGCAGGTTCGGTCTCAGGGGTAAAGACAAAGGCCTTGCTGTTGATCATGGCCAGTGCGGCTTCATTTTTACGGTTGGCAATGGCCCAGTGCAAGGGCGAAAGATTATTGGCGGCCACTCTGTTCGGATTGCCGCCGTGGTCCACCAATAATTGCAAGATGGCAGGAGGGCAATTCACTCGTACTGCATATCCCAGACAGGTTTCTTGGCTTGGAGGAAAAATAACGTCTAACCTCACAGCTGGGTCTCGAGGCTTCTGTAATAGCTCGGGAATAATCTCTGTCCAGCCACTGACCAGGGCTTGAGCCACCGTCAGACCAAAGCAAGCGGAGCTGGGGTTATTCGTAAATTTGAATTGCGTACTGCTTAGAATACCTAAGGCTGCCTCTCGTTTGCCCTGCCAGATGGCATAGGTGAGCAAAGTCGTGGATTGTCGGGTAGAAGTCTGCACATGAGGATCCGCGCCCTCATCGACGAAGAGTTTGGCGAGTTCACGGTTATTGGTTAATACCGCTTGTTCTAGATTTTTGACCAGCATAGGAGTCCCCTGGCTTTAAGATGTTGACTAGCTTATCATGGTTGAGTGGTTATATCAATAAAAGCCCTCATCCGCGCTCCCAGGGCGGGATCCCCTGTTCTTGGAAAGTCTTTTTCATGCCAGGTTTGCGCTCCCCTTGCAGAGGAATGTCTGAAAGCCTGAGGGCGTATAAATCATCACGATACCGCCGAATGCAGACCTCTCCCCAAGCAATGATCGGATTGGCGTCAGGCCGCGCAGGGATGAGTTCGTCAAAAATATTGTCGAACTTTTTATGACCCGGCATCGGGAATTTTTTTTCACTGAGCCAATGGCGAATAATGGCGCGCTGGATCAGCTCATCATGCTGCTTCAGCGCTTTGAGGGAGAGCGTGCCGAATCGACTGCCAGCACAAGAAAGATAAATCGGTCCAAGCAAGAGCTGCAATAAAGCCTCTTGCTCCGCACAATGCGCCGCAGATCGGCTGAGGGTCTCGTGGGCACTGGGCCAACGTTCCTTGAGAATCGGCATTAAGGCGCCACGAATATAATTGCGATCGAATTGATGATCGGCATTCGAATGATCCGTGATCCAGGTCAGCTGATGCTCCTGGGCGTATTTGATAATGTCAGCTTTACTCGTATTTAATAGGGGGCGGTGATGCCTCCCCTCCCCCAGTGATTTTTCGGCCGGCATGGCGGATAAACCTTTGGGTCCTGCGCCGCGCAATAATTGAAGTAAGACCGTTTCGGCCTGATCATCTGCGTGTTGAGCCGTCATTAAGATTTCATTGGGTTGGAGATGCGCTGCAAAAATGTGGTGGCGATGTTGTCGCGCCCAAGCTTCGAGACTTTCGCTTTTTTTGGGTTTTTCTGTGAGTTTGATGCAGGTAAGAGGGATTCCGTAGTGTTGACAGGTTTGTTCGCAGTGAGCTTGCCAGTGATCGGCTTCGGGATAGAGGGCGTGGTTGATGTGGATCGCGCGGAGTTGATCACGGGGATGAGTTTGGATGAGTTGGTGGAGGAGGACGGTGGAGTCGATTCCTCCGGAGTAGGCGATTAGGATCATGTCTGTGTTTGGCCCTCACCCTAGCCCTCTCCCAGAATACGATCTGATCACATGTTTACATTGTGGCTGGGAGAGGGGACAGGATCGCAAAGTTCTAGTTCAGCCTGTACCCCAAGTGGCTGGGAGAGGGGACAGGATCGCAAAGTTATGGCATTCCGGCATGACGCAATTTTTTATAACGCTGCGCCAATAGCTGATCGGTGGATAAACGCTGTAATTTACTGAGCTCATCATGCAACACGGATTTAATGCGCGAAGCCATTTCAGGAATGTCACGATGCGCACCGCCCAAGGGCTCTGGAATCACGAGATCAGGGACGCCCAATTCCAGCAAACGCTCTGCGGTCATGTTCATGGCAGCCGCGGCTTCTGAAGCTTTTTCTGCACTCTTCCACAAAATAGAAGCACAGCCTTCAGGAGAAATCACCGAATAGGTGCTGTATTGAAGCATGATTAAACGATCACCCACGCCAATCCCTAAAGCACCGCCCGAACAACCTTCCCCGGTGATGGTACAGATGATGGGGGTTTTTAATCCCGCCATGACCAGGAGATTTTTGGCGATGGCCTCACTTTGGCCGCGCTCTTCAGCGCCAATCCCCGGATAAGCCCCGGCGGTATCAATGAAGGTGAAAACGGGAAGATGAAATTTTTCAGCCAAATTGAGCAAACGTTCGGCCTTGCGGTACCCTTCCGGGCTGCCCATGCCAAAATTACGCTTCACCTTTTCTTTGGTGTCACGGCCCTTTTGATGGCCAATAATCATGACGGGCTTGCCCTCAAAGCGAGCAATGCCCCCAATCAAGGCGTGATCGTCTGCAAAAGCGCGATCGCCGTGCAGTTCATCGAATTCGGTGAAAATATGGCCTATGTAATCGAGCAAATAGGGGCGCTGAGGATGGCGAGCCAACTGGGCCACCTGCCAGGGGGTTAAATTAGCGAAAACAGACTCGGTCATGTCTTTGATTTTTCCCTCAAGCTTAGCGATTTCATCGGTAATATTGAGGTGAGGATCTTGGCCCACCAGGCGCAGCTCGTCTACCTTGGCTTGCAGCTCAGCGATGGGAAGTTCAAATTCTAGGAAATTCAAGCGCATAGCGTAATCCCGGGTCTTAAGATAATAAGGCGCTTATTTTACCATGGCCCGCCCCCACATTGCGAGCCTGGTTGAGAGAATCTGCCCCTGTTCAGGATGACTATCGACCTACTTGTCCGGTTGATTTTGCAAGTAAACTAGGATAAGGTTCCTTCTTCGAACACTGGAAATGAGGTGACTATGCTGGAGGATGGGGATTACTACGTCGATTGGGAAGAAGACATAAAAAACCAATACCTCGAAGAGGCCAAAGATTGTATGGAGAACAATCAGCTCGATGAACTCGACTCCATGACAGAACTCTACACCACACGGATTGCATTTTCCGAGCAAATCAAATCAGGCATGATCCTCGCTTTAATTGATATGGGGATAGAAGAATCCAAAAAATGCCCAAGCCCCAAGGCCAGTCAACTCAAATTTTGGCTCTACCTCATGATGGAAAAACGAGGGCATGAGGCGCTATTTATCGACGATAAATACAGAGAGTTTATTGCTGAAATTCTCGAAGAATTTGCGACCAATCCGCAGATCAATTTCCTCAATAAAACAATCACGGTCATTGGTAACTATTCTAGCCAAGATAACCAGCTCCCTCTCGTCACCTCCATTGATAATTTCTTCAAAGGCGAAGTGTTTGTCGATTTTGAAAGAGAAATCATCAAGACCATCCGATTTAATAACGACAGACCACTCAACGCCCTTGTATCAAACGCCTGTGAACCCTCGATGCAACGACGCCATATTATCAGTGTTCGATGGATCAAAGATGCGATCAAACAGACTTTCGAAAATCGTGACTGTCTCAGCGTTCTCGAACTTATCCGAGCAGAAAGGTGGAATTTATCCCGTCGATTAAACATTAAACAATGGCCGCAATACCCTTCACGGGCATCCCTGAACAGGCAAGATTTTGAAGACTGCTTGGCGCTTTATCATGCGGAACAATCGATTATTCTGAAACAAGCCGACAAGCTGTCGCTGAGCCCACTCGAACAAATTGCCCTTCATTGCCAGGGCTTTGATGCATATACTCCTGATCCTTTCGATGAGGAATCACTTCAGTCCAAGCAAATCCTCGTTGCCCGTGGCATTGCGCAACTCTACCGTGATATGGTTCATAATCAAAACAATCAGTTTTTAGGGGCCAAACAAGATAATGACCGTCTAGGCAAGTTCATGTATTTCTTACATCCACATGTTGAAAACTGGAGGTATAAGCGTCAGTTCCCTCTGAAACTGCCCTTGGATCATGAAAAGGACAAGGTCCTGCGTGATTTTTTCTTTGGTCAAAATATCCCAGCGAAGGAGAAAAAAATGCTGGTCGTGGATTCCCGCGAAATGTTGCTTAATTTATATTTCAACGCGCATTACGATTATCAAGATCTTTCAGAACCTCGCCTGAGCAATCACACAAAGTTTTTTCTTCACACGTATGATAAGGCTGTTGTTGAACCTCAGGCTAAGAAGATGAAATTGGTGAAAGAGTAGAAAGAATCCTTACGAATACTCGACAGAAACGCATTCTTTCCCCAACAGGGATTTGAGCGTGTCGATTAAATCATCGCTGGGAATAATATTCCAGCTTTGACCAAATTTTAAGACGGCAGAGGCGCGATCATTTTGAAAATTCACGGTGACAGGACAGGTCCCATGAATGAAGGGAGAAAGATGATCATGAAGCGCAGGGATTGGGCTGATTTCACGCGCAGTGGCATTGATGCTTAAACGCAGGCCTTTAGCATAATGTTGACGCGCTTGAGCCAGAGTGTAGACTTTTTGTGCGCGCATGCGGAGCTCTCCGCTAAAATCATCGTGAGAAATCGTGCCTTCCACAATCAATAAATGATCTTTAATTAAAATATCATGATACAAATTAAAATCATCGGCGAACAAGGTAACATCGATACGCGCCGTGCTGTCGTCTAAGGAAATAATCCCCATGCGCTTGCCCTGCTTGGTTTTGACTGTGCGCATGGAAATCATGAGGCCAGCGACGCGAACAGTGACCTTGTCGGCAGGACGAAGATGACTGATCGTATTAGACACCATTTTTCCGAGCTCAGCCCGGTATTGATCAATCGGGTGTCCGGTTAAATACAGGCCCAGGGTTTCTTTTTCATGCCGCAGACGAATCTCATCTTTCAAAGGAGGCACGTCGATGTAAGTATCGCTGCCCGCCTCGGCTTGCATAAAAAACATGTCGGCTTGGCCGTAAGCATCGTTTTTGGCCTGTTGTTCGGCTAATTGCATGGCCTTGTCGAGTGTCGCAGACAATGAGGCTCGGTGTGTGCCGAGATGATCCAAGGCCCCTGCCTTGATCAAGGCATCCAGCACACGCCGATTCACTTTGCGTAAATCGTTTCGACGGCAAAAATCAAATAAGCTCGTGTAAGAGCCATTGGCTTTACGATCCGCAATGATTCCTTCGATCGCAGCTTCCCCGACGCCTTTGATTGCCCCAAGCCCGTACACAATCGTGCTGGGCCCGGGTGAGAGTGAAGAAGGTTCCTCATTCACTTTGACGGTGAAATGATGAAAGCTGAGATTAATGTCCGGCGGCAAAACTTTCAGGCCCATTTGAGAGCATTCTTCAATGAGACGAACCACCTTATCGGTATTATCCATGTCAGCGGATAAAACAGCGGCCATAAAGACTGCAGGATAATGCGCCTTCAGCCAAGCGGTCTGATAAGCAACCAAGGCATAAGCGGCCGAATGGGATTTATTAAATCCGTAAGCCGCAAATTTTTCCATCAAATCGAAGATATGAGTGGCGTTGCGCTCCTCGACACCGTTTGCCACGGCGCCTTGAGTGAAGATCGCGCGTTGCTCGGCCATTTCTTCAGGCTTTTTCTTACCCATGGCGCGACGTAATAAGTCAGCGCCCCCGAGCGTGTACCCCGCGAGGACCTGAGCGATTTGCATGACCTGCTCTTGGTAGAGAATGACCCCGTAAGTAGGTTTGAGAATGGGCTCCAGCGCAGGATGCGGATAATTCACTTTTTGACGACCGTTTTTACGATCAATAAAGTCGTCGACCATGCCCGATTGGAGCGGGCCCGGACGAAACAGGGCAACCAAAGCAATGATGTCTTCGAAGGTGTCGGGCTGCAAACGTTTGATCAAATCTTTCATGCCGCGGGATTCCAGCTGAAAGACCGCGGTGGTGGAACAGGCTTGCAATAAGGCAAAGGTTTTCGGGCAATCCAGAGGAATCGTGCTGATGTCGATCGTTTCACCGAACTGAGACTTCACCGTTTGGCAAGCCCAATCAATGATCGTCAGGGTACGCAAGCCAAGAAAGTCGAACTTCACCAGACCGGCCGATTCGACATCGTCTTTATCGAGCTGAGAAACCAGGCTGCTGGACTCAGGTTCGCAATAAAGCGGGGTGAAATCCGTCAATTTCCCAGGCGCAATGACCACGCCTCCGGCATGCTTGCCTGCGTTTCGGGTGATCCCTTCCAGCTTTTTCGCAAGCACTATCAGGGCACGGACTTCTTCGTCTTCGTCATACAGTGCCTGCAAGGCAGGTTCATCTTCGAGGGCTTTATCGAGGGTGATCCCAATCTCAAAAGGAATCAGTTTGGCAATGCGATCCACGAAACCATAAGGGTGACCCAGGACACGGCCCACATCGCGGATCACCGCCTTTGCCGCCATGGTGCCGAAGGTGATGATCTGAGAAACGCATTCGCGGCCGTATTTATGAGTGACGTACTCGATCACCGCATCGCGTTTGTCCATGCAAAAATCGATATCAAAGTCAGGCATGGAGACGCGCTCAGGGTTCAAGAAACGCTCAAAGAGCAGATCGTATTGGAGCGGATCCAGATCCGTGATCTGCAGGGCATAAGCGACCAAGGAACCCGCACCCGAACCCCGTCCAGGACCCACAGGAATGGCTTGGCTTTTGGCCCATTGAATAAAATCAGCCACGATCAAGAAATAGCCGGCAAAGCCCATTTCGTTGATCACGCCCAATTCAATTTGAAGTCGTTTTTCGTAATCTTCGCGAGTGAAGCCCGCGGCGGTGCATTGATTGCGGCCAAAACGGTAATTTAAGCCGGCAGTGGCTTGTGCCTGAAAAAAAGATTCGGTGGTTTGGCCGGCAGGCAATTGGAAATCAGGCAAACAGACGCGACCTAATTGCAATTTAACATTGCAACGTTTCACAATTTCAACGGAATTTTCAAGGGCGCCGGGCATGTCCGCAAACAAGGCGCGCATTTCATCAGCAGAGCGTAAATATTGTTTAGGCGTATAGCGTTTGGGACGCGCAGGATCCGCCAAGGTATTGCCTTCATGTATGCAGACCCGCGCCTCGTGCGCCTCAAAATCGCCGGGATTCAAAAAACGAACCTGATTCACCGCCACCACAGGGCATTTGTAGTGTTGTGCCCATTTGACGATTTGGCGGTTGCACAATTCATCGTACTCGCCGCCAATCCGCTGGACGGTGAGGTAAAAACGATTACCCAGCATCTGAATGAAATGTTGAGTGACCTGCTTGGCCTCTTCGAGCTGATTGCTGATGATCAATTTGCCGATTTCAGTCGTCGGCCCGCCACACAACACAATCAAACCTTCGTGCGAAAGATTGAACCAATCGCGGGTGATCACTGGAACCGATTGCGCCTGCCCATGGGTATAGCTTTGTGAAATCAAACAGGTTAAATGGTGATACCCTGTCTGATTTTGACAAAGCAGGGTCACCAAGGAATACTGGGAAGGATCATTTTCGTGTTGAAGCCAAACATCGGCGCCAAGAATGGGTTTGATTTTATGCTTGAGGGCTGCTTTGAAGAATTTGACCTGAGCGAACATATTGCATTGATCGGTCAAGGCGATGGCCGACATCCCCGAACGTTCTGCCTGGTCGAGCATCTCATCAAGACGGCAAATGCCATCAATCATTGAATATTCGCTGTGGACGGATAAATGTGCAAAAGCTGGGTTCATGCGTGACTCGACTCTTGTAAAGCTAATTGTTGACGAACGGGCGCAAAGCTTTTACGGTGAATACTCAGAACCCCGAAGCGCGAAATGGCCTCCAGGTGAGCTTTTGTGCCGTAGCCTTTGTGTTGTTCAAACCCGTAATTGGGAAATTGTTGGCCGTATTTTACCATGATTTCATCACGGGTCACTTTAGCCAAAATCGAAGCGGCGCCGATTTCCTGATGCAGTGCATCGCCACCAATAAATGCTTGTGTCGGCAGTCCAAAATCGGGGGTATCGCGCCCATCCACCCAGACCACCTCGCCCTTCAACGATAATCCTTGAACGGCGCGCTGCATGGCTAAAAAAGTCGCCTGAAGAATATTGATGCGGTCGATTTCTTCGACACTCGCTATACCAATGCAATAAGCAAGGGCATGTTGCTTAATCAGAGGATAAAGCGCGTCGCGTTTTTTTTCAGAGAGTAATTTGGAGTCGTTGATCCCAGGGATCGGATGATGAGGATCTAAAATAACGGCGGCTGCAACGACGGGACCGGCCAAGGGGCCTCGTCCAGCTTCGTCAACGCCGATGATCAGAGGGGATTGTGGCATGTGTTCCAAGTCCTTTTGTTTCTTAGGCCGAATTCAATCAATCAGATAACAGTTGCGCAATGGCTTTCGCGGCCTGCTGGCTCGCGTGTTGGGACAATTGTCTATTATAGGGTTCGTAAAGCGCTTTGCAATGTTCTGCGCGATCGGGCATTGCAATCCACTGTTCAACTGCCTGGGTTACATTATAAATATTCGCATCATTTTGAACGTATTCAGGAACCATGGGCTTATCCGCAAGCAAATTGGGCAAGGCGACGTATTTCACCTTCACCAAGCGCTGGGCCAACCACCAATTGAACCTTGACATTTTATAAGCGACCACCATGGGCTTATTCAAAATCATCGCCTCTAAGGTGGTGGTGCCGGAGGTGCAGAGCACGATGTCAGCGGCGTCCATCACCCGATCAGAAGAGCCGACCAGAAGATCGGCATTAAAGGTAAAGGGGAGTTGGCGAAAAATCGCGACAATTTCATCTTTGATCCGCTCATTGACTGCGGGGATGACAAATTTGATCGTAGGGTATTTTTGATGGAGCCAATCAGCCACCGCAATAAAGAGGGGGGCCAGGTGTTTGATCTCCATACTGCGAGAGCCCGGCAAAATCGCGAGCACTAGATCATCGGGACCATACCCCAGTTGCGCGCGCATCGCATGATCGGCCGTCGAAAGACGCAGGCGCTCGGCAGCCGGATGCCCAATAAAGGCCGCTTTCATGCCGTATTTTTCGTAGACGGCGGGCTCAAAGGGGAAAAGGCAGAGCATCAAATCGGTGGATTTCTTAATACTTAAGACTCGTTTTTCGCGCCAGGCCCAGACCGTGGGACTGACATAGTGAACCGTTTTGATCCCACGTTTTTTGAGTGCCCTTTCGACAGGGAGATTAAAATCCGGGGCATCGATGCCGATGAAAACATCCGGGGGATTTGGAATGAGGGTGTCGAGTAATTTTTTACGCACGGATAAAATCGCCGGGAGCTTAGGTAAGACCTCAGCGATGCCCATGACGGACAAGGTTTCCATCGGAAAGAGAGATTGGCAGCCCGCCGCTTGCATGCGAGGGCCGGCGATGCCGATGAAACTTGCACCTGGGTAAATTTTGGACAGATCGGCGATCAGATCAGCGCCGAGCGCATCACCGGAAGGTTCGCCGGCGACGAGTGCTATGATCAAGCCAATAATCCTCTGTTGGATTCGCCAATAAATTTGACCACAAGCTCCACCTCAGGATGCTGCTTGGCCAGTTCTCGCAGCTGTTGCGTGGCTTCCGTGAGAGGAAGATTCCGCATATAAAGAATTTTGTAGGTTTCTTTGATGGCGCGAATGGCTTCGGTGCTGAATTGATGACGACGCAAACCTTCAGTATTGATGCCGGACACTTTTTTACGACGCTCGCCCGCCACCATCATGTAGGGGGGGACATCCTGAGTGATCAGCATGCCATGAGAGAGAAAACTGTATTCACCAATCAAGCAATACTGATGAATGCCAATATATCCGCTTAAAATCGCAAAATCTTTGATACGAACATGGCCAGCCACGGAGGTATTATTCGCCATGATGATGTTATTACCAATGATGCAATCATGGGCAATATGAACATTCGCCATGAATAGGTTGCGATGACCGATCTGAGTCACCCCTCCCCCATGCACGGTTCCGCGGTTGAAATTACAATATTCGCGGATCACGTTGTCATCACCGATGATAAGCTCTGTCGGCTCATTGTCGTATTTTTTATCCTGAGGTTGTTCGCCAATCGAAGCAAACTGAAAAATCTTATTGTTTTTACCAATGCGTGTGGGACCCTTGATCACCACATGAGGCCCAATCACAGTGCCCTCATCAATGCTTACATTCTCACCGATATAAGCCCAGGGACCTACCGTCACATTGTCAGCAATCGTCGCTGTGGGATGCACAAAGGCACGTTCGTCAATCACTTTACTACCACCCTTGTCGCGTTCATGATATCCACTTCACAAGCGACGTTTTCACCGACCATGGCTTTTGCGTGAAATTTACTGATGCCTCGTTTGGAAGCGCCCATGGTGACATGCAAATCAAGCTTGTCGCCGGGCATCACGACTTGTTTAAAGCGTGCATTGTCCACACCGACGAGATAATTCGCTTCGTCGGGGGCGGGAACACGACCCAAAGTCAGGTAAGTTAAAATACCCGAAGCCTGAGCCAAGGCTTCGATGATCAACACGCCTGGCATGACTGGGTTATTGGGAAAATGTCCCATGAATTGGGGCTCATTAAAGGTAATATTTTTAATGGCGTGTAAATGCGAGCCTGCTTCCCAATCGATCACGCGATCGATCATCATGAAGGGAAAACGGTGAGGCAAGTATTCAAGAATTTTATAAATGTCAATAGATTTAGTCATGGGAGGTTCCCCCTTCGAGTTGTCGTAAACGTTTAACAATGGCATCAAGATTTCTGAAATGAACAACGGATTTACGCCACTCGGAAGCCGGCATCATCCCTGTGCCAGAGGCATAGGTTCCGGGCGTGGTAATAGAACGAGTGACGGTGGTCATGCCTGCCACCTGAACCTTGTCGCAAACAGTAATATGACCTGCGAAGGTCGCGCCCCCGCCAATAAGACAATAACGACCGATTTTGGCGCTGCCTGCAAAAGCCGCTGTTCCTGCCACCACCGTGTAAGCACCGATGACGACGTTGTGCCCCACTTGAACATGATTATCGATCTTCACGCCTTGCTCAATGATCGTGTCCTCAATGGCACCGCGATCAATCGCAGTATGAGCACCGATTTCAACATCGTCTCCGATACGAACGGACCCGAGTTGAGGCACTTTCAGCCAAGAGGCCTTGTCGAATGCAAAACCAAAACCATCACTGCCAATCACAGTGTTGGCATGAATAATCACACGATCTCCCAAGACCACTTCGGGATAGAGGGTGACATGAGGATAAATGAGGCAATGTTCACCGATCTGTACAGAAGAACTCACCACTGCACAGGCTTTAATTTCAGTCCCAGCGCCGATGCGCGCATGCGGACCCACCACAACAAAATCACCGATCACTGCAGAAGGATGAACCTCTGCCGTCGGGTCAATCACTGCGGTTAAACTGATCTCCCCTTCCGCCTGGCTGCGATCAAGAACGCAGAGCATGGCAATTTTGGCATAAGCCGCATGAGGATTATCAGTGATGATCGCATGGGTGTTGCAACTCGAGAGATCCTCCGCGTTCAGAATGACCGCTCCCGCCTGCGTGGTTTCCATCGCGGGACGGTAATTGCTTTGAGATAAAAATGAAAGATCTTCTTTCGTTGCGCCCATTAAAGTAGCAACCCCAGTTACTGAATAACTGGGGTCACCGTGGACTTGACCGTCGACAAGGATTGCCAACTGGCCGAGCGTTTTTGGCTCAAGGAACCTGGTACTCATACTACTTGTAGCTCAGTTGTTTCATCACTTTGTCGGTGATGTCGTCAGCTTCGTTGGTGATGTAAACGGCCGCGCCACGTTGGAGGATAATGCCGTAACCTTCTTTAGCAGCAATCCCTTTGGCAGCGTTTTTCACATCCTCAAGCAATTTGTTCAATTCTTCATTGCCACGTGCACCGCGTTTTTGATTGTAGTCAGCGCTTAAGCGTTGAAAATCAGCCTGATTTTTTTCAAAATCTTTTTTGAGGGCAGCCAGTTCAGCTTCACTCATGACCGCAGAGTCTAGCTTGTATTTATCGCTTTGTTCTACCAATTTTTTCTGCAAGCTGACGATTTTTTCTTGCGAGGCTTTGAATTCGTCTTGCAATTTAGCGTCGATCTGAGGCTCGTACTTCTGAATGATTTTATTCCCATCGATGAAGCCGATTTTGGTGTCAGCAGCGATGGCTGACTGTGCTGTAAAACCTATAACACAAGCCAAAAGTAGATGAATGACACGTTTCAAAGCTAGTCTCCTTAATATAGTTTAGAACATGCTGCCGATGTTGAACTGGAAGGATTCAGTGATGTCCCCTTCATAATTCGTTAAAGGCTTAGCCAGCGAGAACACAAACGGCCCCATGGGTGACAGCCACTGAAGTGAAACCCCGGTGGAGTACCGTAAGGTCCCCAGGTCGATATCCTCGACGGTGGTATTATACACATTACCCGCATCAATAAACACTGAGGTGCGAATAGATTGTATTTCGAGGTAAGGAATCGGGAAATAGACCTCACCCGAGGCGATCAGGCGGAAATTACCCCCGAGCGGGTCGCCCTTGGAGTCTAGAGGCCCCAAGCTGTTGTCCCTAAAGCCACGCACGGAGCCGGAACCCCCTGCATAGTAGTTTTCAAAGATGGGCAGCTCGTGGGTGTTAATGTACCCATCGCCATAAGCCACGTTGCCTCGCATCATCAGGGTAAAGTCTGAGTTGATGGGGTAATAGTAACGGGTGGCGCTGATCAGCTTGTAATAGTCAAGATCAGACAAGGGGACGGTCAAGCTACCGCTGATACTTTGCAATAAACCGTTGCTAGGGAACACGGCCCTATTCAAGGTGTTATGCGACCAAGAGGTCGATAAACGGTATAAATTGAACCGATTACCGTACTCATCGACGAAATCTTCGACCTGTTCAGAGACCGACAAAGGATTGTTGCTGGTTTTCAGGTACACATTTTCATAGCCGATCCCGGCCGTGAGACGGTCCACCTCAGTGAGGGGGATGCCGTAATCCATGCCCCCGCCCCAGATATCCCGGGTATAGTTAGAAACCTCAGTTTCACCCATGTCCGTGGCTTGATAGAAGACATTGAACCCGCGGCTCACCCCGTCTGGCGTGTAGTAAGGATCGTTGTAACCAATTTTATACGAGGTAAAGGCCTTGCTTCGGTTGAACAAGAAATCAACCATGTTACCCGTACCCAAGAAGTTGTCTTGTTTAATGCCGACGTTGAACAAAATACCGTCGACCTGAGAATAACCCACGCCCCCAGTCAACTGGCCAGACAATTGTTCGGTCACTTTGACTTCCAAGTCGATCTGATCGTCAGTTCCTGGCACAGGCACGGGCTCAATGCTGACGTCTTTGAAGTAACCCAAAAGATTTAAATTATTGCGTGAACGATCAATTTTACGCGTGGAAGACAAGGCCCCTTCCAGCTGAGTCATCGCGCGACGCAGGATCTCATCTTTACTTAAATAGTTACCCGCAAAATTGATATGACGCACATACACTTGCTTTTTCGGATTTAAGTAGAAAGTCAGCGTGACTGTTTTCGTTTCTTCGTTGATCGTGGGAACGGGATTCACCTCAGCAAAGGCATAGCCTGAACGCCCCATGTAATCGACCAGTCGTTTTTGACTCGCGGTGACGCGTTTACGCGAATACAATTCACCGACTTCTTGAACGATGAGCTCACGGTAATCCGACTCGGGCCCGATCATTTCACCGGAGAACTGAATATCAGTCACCGTATACAGATCGCCTTCGTGCAAATTGATGGTGAGGTAAATATCTTCTTTGCTGGGAACGATCGACACCTGAGTCGAGACGATGTCAAACTTCAGGTAACCTCGATCCAGGTAGAAGGAACGGAGATTTTCAAGATCACCCGTCAGTCGCACTTTCGAATACTGATCGTTTTTGGTGAACCAGGTCATGAAATTCGGCGTAGTCAAACCGAATTGCTTCAAGACTTTACGCGTACTGAAGGCTTTGTTGCCGATGATGTTGATGTTACGAATTTTCGCAGCAGCGCCTTCATCGATGTTGATCGTCAGACCTACGCGATTACGTGGCAACTCTTCAACCTCAAGGTTAATTTCAACCCCGTACTGACCGTAAGCGTAGTACTGCTGAAGTAATTCTTGCTTCACTTGCTCGAGCACAGCAGGCACATAGGTCAAGCCCTCGGCCACACCCACGGCATGCAAGCCTTGGAGCATGTCTTCGGTTTTAATCGCATCGTTACCGACAATAGACAGCTGACCAATGGTCGGACGTTCATGCACAATCACGACCAGCGTGTTGCCATCACGAGCCAAGGTAATGTTGGAAAACGAACCCGACTTAAATAATTGCCGAATGATTTCGCCGGAATCCCGCGCGTGAAAATCATCGCCAATTTTAATGGGGAGATCATTGTAAACCGTGCCCAGATCAACACGCTGAAGACCTTCCACGCGGATATCTTGGACGACAAAATCACTGGAAGCGGCCCAGGCTAAACAGGGTGCTGCCAGAAGAGTGAGAGCTAATTTATTAATGATGCGTAATTCCATTACTTCATACCAAACGCAAAATGTCATTATATAGTGCGACGAGCATCAATGATACCAGGAATATCAAACCGAAGCGAAGCCCTATCATTTGCGCAGTTTCAGAAAGCGGTTTTCGGCGAAGAATTTCAACTAAATAATACAAAAGATGCCCACCATCCAGCACAGGAATAGGAAGCAAGTTTAACACACCCAAGCTGATGCTGATGATCGCTAAAAAATCTAAATAATGCGTGAACCCAACTTTTGCAGTCGCTCCCGCGATTTGCGCGATACTCACAGGTCCGCTCAGATGTTCCAAGCTCGCTTGACCGCTGATCATGAAGTAAATCATTTTCAACGTGAGCCAAGAATATTCAGCCGTTTGTTTTCCAGCAAGCAGCACCGCACTCACAAATGAATATTTTTCTTTGCGCAGTAAGGATTCATCCAGAAAAACGCCCATGGCTCCTCGACCTGAATCCGTTTTCTCGGGAATAAGACGGATGCTGAGCACCGACTCTTTTCGCTGCACGCCTAAAACCACGGGTTCCAGTGGATGCTTTGAAATCGCAGTCACCACCTGCATCCAGTCAGGCATCGGCTCGTCATTGACTGAAATGATACGATCGCCTGGCTGCAAATCAGCGAGCGCGGCAGGACTGCCTGGCTTGACCTTCCCGACTCGGGCGGGCAAACCCATGTTCAGCCCCATGGTTTCAAGCAGCGGTGTTTTACTTTCGGCATGAAGGGAGGGCAAAGGCAGGTTCACCGTATAAGGCGCCTGTTCATCACGAACCAAGGTCAGATCCACAGAGGGATCATTCAAATGTTTTGCGAGCGCGCGTGAAATTTGCATCCCTGTCGAAGTAGACTCGCCCCCTACCGCAATGATTTCGTCATCGGGTTGAACCATCGCATGGCTTGCGGGCGAATCAGGTGTCACGCTGATCACAATCGGAGCCACGCCATCGATCCCGGACATCAACACCACGACGAACAAGACCGCAGCCAATAAAAAATTCACGAGAGGCCCGGCAGCAACAATCGCAATACGTTTCCACACCGATTGTCGATTGAAGGCAAAAGGCAACTCATGATCAGCCACCAGCCCTTCCCGCTCATCGAGCATTTTTACGTAGCCGCCCATGGGGATCAGGGAGAGACAAAAATCAGCCCCATTCTTCAAACGCTTCGACCAGATAATCGGACCAAAGCCAATCGAATAACGCAGTACTTTGACCTTCAGGGCGCGTGCGACAGCGTAATGCCCCCATTCATGGAGGGCGACAAGAAAGCTGATGGCCACCAGGAAAGCAAAAAGATTAATAAAAAAATTAGACATAGTGACTGCGTTCCCGCAACGCCTCCGCCAGATGCTTTTGAGCACAACGGCGGGCGTGTTGATCTACGCAGAGTATATCGTCAAGGGTGTGGATGGGTTGTGAGAGATGATCAGACAAGGTTGCCTCAATAATACGCGCAATCGCGAGGAAAGAACATTCACGATTCAAGAAAGCCTGAACCGCGACCTCATTGGCAGCATTCAATGCAATGATCGCGGCTTCGCCCGCCTCAAGTGCCTGCATGCAGAGATCAAAACAGGGAAATTCACCCGGCTTCAACGGACGAAAATCCAGGGTTGCCCCTTCCGTTAACAAAGCCAATCTCGGCGCACCTGAAATGATACGTTCAGGGTAGCCTAAGGCATGGCTGATGGCAACACGCATGTCATGATGACCCAAATGAGTGAGCACAGAACCGTCGATATATTCAACAAAGGCATGAGCCGTGCTTTGTGGGTGTAATAATACCCCAATGGCTGATCGAGGAAGATCAAATAAATAGCTTGCTTCAATCACTTCCAAGCCTTTATTCATGAGGGTCGCGGAATCCACAGAGATTTTTCTTCCCATGGCCCAGCGTGGATGAGCCACGGCTTGTTCTGGGGTGATCTGCGTGAGTGCGCTCGCAGCCATGCCAAGAAAAGGACCGCCCGAGGCCGTCAATGCAATGCTACGAATCGCTGGTTTAGTCCCCTGCCAGCATTGAAAAACCCCGTTATGCTCACTGTCGACGGGCAATAAAGTCGCCTGATGATCTTGCACTGCCTGCATGAATAAACGGCCCGACATGACCAAGGCTTCTTTATTGGCCAATAAAATGGTTTTTCCTGCACGAGCGGCGGCCAGATTAGGCAGCAAACCCGCGGCGCCAACAATGCTTGCCATCACGATATCAACTTCCGGATGACTGGCAACCGTCTCCAGTGCTTGACTGCCGAATAACACAATGGTCTCAAGGGAGGTTTCGGCGAGGGCTTCTTTGAGCTGAGCCGCTGCAAGCGGATCGGTCATGACGGCGTAATGCGGAGAAAAGGCCAAACACTGCTCGAGCATCAGGGCATGATTTGTGTTTGCAGTCAGTGCATACACGGAAAAACGGTCAGGGTGTAAGGCAATGATCTCGAGTGTTTGTCGCCCTATGGACCCCGTCGAACCCAGCAGTGTGATGGATTTCATCATACGAGTAGGCCCTGGAGGCTCAAGGCCGCCAATACGGGAGCGACCGCCATTAAGCTATCGAAGCGATCCAGGAAGCCTCCGTGACCTGGCAATACACTGCCACTGTCTTTGACCCCATGCATCCGCTTAATCAGGCTTTCGAATAAATCGCCCACCAGGGCCATCACGATTAAATACACCATCGCCAAAAACCAGGGCCAGGCGGGAAGACTGCTGTGTAAGACGAAGACCCAATACAAGGCCAATAGAGGCAGGGTCAACAAGGTGGCTCCGATAAACCCTTCCCAGGTTTTTCCTGGACTGACGGTGCTGATCAATTTATGCTTCCCAAACAAGCGGCCCACCGCATAAGCCAAAGAATCGCTGCACCAAACAAGCACAAAGGCCATCAAAACAAGCCGCTGGCCTTGAGATAAGGCCTGCAACTGCAATAACCCAGCGAAAAACGATAAAAGAGTGAAGTAACCGATGAAGAGTAGCAAAGAGGGGTTGAGTTTTGGAATGGTTTTACTGCGCTGCGCCCAACAAAGCAAGGGAATAACGCCGAACCAAAAGAGGCCGGCAGCCCAAAAGAGCGAGTGAGACTCCGGTAAAAACCAATAAAGAAGAAATTCCAACAAGACAAAAAGATCCAAAATAAGGATGCGACCTAAGCGGTGCTTAATGCCCATCAAGGTGATCCATTCATGCATCATGCAGAGACTTAAAATCCCCACGACGAGGGTAAATCCTGCCGTAGGAAGAGAAAAAATTGTCCAAAAAATAAAACCAATCAGAAAAATTCCAGTGATGATGCGTGTCTTAAGCATAATCGACCTCTTTGATACTGCTTTGGAGGGTTCCGAATCGGCGATCTCGCATGCGGTATGCGTTCAAGGCCAGAAGAAAGGCGGCCTCATCAAAATCAGGCCAATACGTCTCGGTGAAATAAAGCTCTGTGTAGGCAAGTTGCCAGAGCATAAAATTGCTGATGCGAATTTCGCCAGAGGTGCGGATCAGCAGATCGGGCTCCGGCAAATCGGAAAGGGAAAGGCGCTGCTCAATCAAGGCATCATTGACCGCATCGGCCGACACTTCACCGGCCTGAACCGCATGTGCAATTTTCTGACACGCTTGAACAATGTCCCAACGCCCGCTGTAATTCATCGCGATGGTGAGAACCAAGGCTTGATTCGAGGCGGTTTGATGCTCAGCCTCGTGCATGAGGGCTTGAAGATCGGGGGAAAAGGCAGAGCGCTCCCCGACAAATTGCAGTCGGACGCCTTGAGCAGAGAGTTCGCTCACATGTTCTTTGAGAGCGGAGAGAAAAAGATTCATGAGAAAGTCGACCTCAGGCTGAGGGCGAAGCCAATTTTCTCGGCTGAAAGCAAAGAGGGTCAGGGCGGGAACCCCATGGGTTAAACAGCTTTTCACGGAAGATTTAACCGACTGAACACCCATCTCATGCCCCGAAACACGAGGAAGGCCGCGAGCTTGAGCCCAACGGCCGTTCCCATCCATCACGATGGCAATGTGGTTCGGAGTTTCCTTACTAGACACCCTAAATCTCCAAGAGGTCTTTTTCTTTTTTCGCTAATGCGTTTTCAACTTCGGTAATGAATTTATCGGTGAGTTTTTGAATACGCTCTTCCGCACGTTTTTCATCGTCTTCCGTCAGGTCCTTGGACTTGAGCAATTCTTTGACGCTGGCATTCGCATCACGACGGATATTACGAATAGAAACTCGCGCCTGTTCGGCTTCGTGCTTGATGATTTTAATCATTTCTTTACGACGTGCCTCTGTCATCGCAGGCAAAGGAACACGAATAATATTCCCTGAGGTCGCAGGATTCAGCCCCAAATCAGCGGTCATGATGGCTTTTTCAATCGGCTGAATCATGGTTTTTTCGTAAGGGGTAATTCCCAGGGTGCGGGAATCTTCGACAGTGATATTCGCTACCTGTCTCAGGGGGGTGTCCGTGCCGTAATAGCTGACCATTAAGTGCTCAATCAGGCTGGGGTGTGCACGACCGCTGCGCAATTTGCTCAACTCACCCTTCAAGGCTTCAACGGATTTCTCCATCCGTTGCGTCGTTTCATTGATCAGTTTTTCTAACATGTGATGACTCCCGTTCAACAAGCGTTCCTTCGTGCTGTCCCTTCATGATATTCAACAAGGCATTGCGTTTGTTTATGTTAAACACCCGAATAGGCATGTTGTAATCACGGCACTGGCAAAAGGCCGCTAAATCCATGATGCCCAACTCTTTGTCGAGCGCTTCTTCGTAAGTAATATGCTTATAAAGCGTGGCGTTTTTATCTTTAGCAGGATCGGCAGAGTAAATACCATCGACGCTCGTGCCTTTCAGAATCACATCGGCATTGATTTCAATGCCTCGCAAACTGGCGGCAGAATCGGTGGTCACTAAAGGATTGCCCGTGCCCGCTGCAAAAATCACCACACGATGGCAATTAAGGTGATGAATGGCTTTTCGTCTGTCGTAATGATCGACCAAGCCACTCATGGGAATGGCGGACATCACGCGCGTGCCCACGCCTTCGAGTTCGAGCGCATCACGCATGGCTAAGGCATTCATGACCGTGGCCAGCATGCCCATGTGATCTGCGGTGACGCGATCCAAACCCACTTTAGAAAGGGTACGACCACGGACTAAATTGCCACCCCCAATCACCAAGCCCACTTGCACCCCCAACTGGGTGACTTCGCGGATTTCTCTAGCGAGGCGCTGCAAGGTTTCAGGGTCGATCCCAAATTCGATCGACCCATTCAAAGCCTCGCCACTCAGTTTAATGAGTACCCGGTTGTAAACTGCTAAGGAGGCAGTGTCGCTCATGCAGAGGTTCCTTTTACTTGATCCATGACTTCTTTAGCGAAATCAACTTTCTCTTTCTCAATGCCTTCGCCCGCTTCAAAACGGAAGAAAGAAACCACCTCGGCTTTAGAGTTTTTCAGCAAGGCAGCCACGGTTTGGCTGGGATCTTTCACGAAAGATTGACCGTGCAAAGAAATCTCATCGCGGAATTTCTTCATGCGATTTTCAATCATTTTTTCGATGATCTCAGCCGGTTTGCCACTTTCTTGAGCCTGAGCGGTGTAAATTTCACGCTCTTTGTCAAGCAAGGCTTGGGAAACATCTTCTGGGCTGATGACCTGAGGTCTGTTAGCAGCAATATGCATGGCCAAGTCTTTAGCCAGGCTCACATCGCCCCCGCGTAAACGAACCACGACGCCAATGCGTCCGCCATGGATGTAAGCACCGAGGACGCCGTCGTCAGCGGTGATCAACTCCACGCGACGCACATTGATGTTTTCGCCCAATTTGCCAACGAGTGTAGCGCGGGTATTTTCGACCGTGCCCTCGCCCATGCTGGCTTGCAGCAAGGCATCACGATCGGCAATTTTATTGGCCAAGGCAAGCTCGGCTAGCGCTTTGGCGAAGCCCACAAAGTTTTCATCGCGTGCGACGAAATCAGTTTCGCAATTGGTTTCAACCAAGGCAGCCAGTGTGCCAGCCGCATTGGTGGCGACGGTCACTAGACCTTCAGCAGCAATACGACCTGATTTTTTATCGGCTTTGGCTTGACCGGCTTTACGCATGGCGTCCATGGCAGCGTCGATGTCGCCATTAGAGCCTTCGAGTGCACGTTTGCAATCCATCATGGGAGCGCCACTGCGCTCGCGGAGTTCTTTGACCATTGCAGCAGAAATTGACATGGTTAAACCTCATGTAAGATAAATTTTAATTGCCACAGATTTCTTAAATCGTGCGACGTAGGGATAAATACGGCCGGTACTCCGGCCAATTTATCCGCAAGTCCGAAGGAAGTGTGAGCACAATCCACACATTCGCCCCTACCCCAGCACACAGTCTGAGGCAGGAGCAAACTGAGCCTTACTCGCCCGCTTCGCCTTCAGCCGCTTTAGGCTTAGCCTTGGTCTCAACTTTAACCTTGGGCTTTTCCGCTTTAGGTTGTGCCTTTGCTTTTTTAGGAGCTGCTTCGCCTTCGACTTCAACGTATTCTTCGTTGTCAGCGCCTGAGCGTGATTTTTCTTTGCTGGCGATGATGGTGTCTGCCACAGTTTTGGCATACAAGGTGATCGCACGAATCGCGTCATCATTGCCAGGCACTACATAATCCACACCGTCTGGGCTATTGTTGGTATCGACCACACCAATGACGGGGATTTTTAATTTATTAGCTTCGGTAATTGCGATTTTTTCATAACCTACGTCCACCACGAAAATAATATCGGGGATGCCGGCCATGTTTTCGATACCGCCCAAGCTGTACTCAAGTTTTTCGAGTTCACGACGAACGGTCAAGGATTCTTTTTTGCTCAGTTTATCCAGGCTGCCGTCAGCAAGCTTGGTTTTAAGATCTTTAAGACGTTTGATAGACTGACGCACGGTTTTGTAATTGGTGAGCATGCCACCCAACCAGCGGTGATCCACATAAGGCATGTCGCAACGAATGGCTTGTTCGCGAATGATGTCTTGCGCAGAACGCTTGGTTCCCACGAACAAGACTTTACCACCTTTGGCAGCCACACTGGCAACCAAAGCGATGGCTTCACGGAACATTGGCAAGGTTTTTTCAAGATTGATGATGTGGATTTTGGCACGAGAACCGAAAATGAATTGTTCCATTTTGGGGTTCCAGAAGCGGGTTTGGTGTCCGAAGTGTACACCTGCTTCTAACATATCACGCATATTAACGTTCATAGAGTTTTCCTTTAAGGGTTGAGCCTCCACAGGACTATGCGCTCCACCCTTGGCTTTAAAGGCCTTAGGCACCCAGAACGCAGGTAATCGACCTGTGTGTGTATTGTTAAAGCACGATTGCTTTAATCTGGCGGATTTTATACCATAAACGACTCAATAAAGCGAGACCCCTTATGGCCATTATCCTAAAAGACACCCAAGCCATCGAAAAAATGCGAATCAGTGGAAAACTGACCGCCGCCGTGCTCGAT
>CAYMDW010000003.1:0-23283 GCA_964389615.1 uncultured Gammaproteobacteria bacterium
GAGCCGGCAGATTTACAGTCTGCTTCCTTTAGCCACTCGGACATCCCTCCTGCGAGTTTGCTATTCTCTGCAAACTTTACCATCCTGTCAATACGTTAGAGAAAAAAAATAACACTTTGCGTGAATGAGTAAACTCATACATACTATACAGACCCATTTTTCCCTATTAAATTATTTAATGAGGCTGTCATGACAACCAAAACTTTAGTTCACCGCCTAGTTTTTATTTTTTTGCTTTGTTCTTCTTTTACGCTGATGGCAACGCCCTCACTTCCCTATATACCCGCACCCGCTGAACCCCAACTCGCAGCAAAGTCATATGTCTTACAAGACAACACCAGTGGAACACTTATCGTTGCAAAAAATGCAGACGAACGCCTCGAACCTGCCAGCCTCACCAAGATGATGACCGTGTACGTGATCGATCATGAGCTCAAAGCCGGCCGCCTTTCACTTGACAAAAATATTCGTATCTCTGAAAAAGCTTGGCGAGCAGAAGGCTCGCGCATGTTCGTGCAAGTCAACACAGAAGTCCCTCTCAATGAACTCCTTAAAGGCATTATTATTCAATCTGGAAACGATGCCAGTATCGCCGTCGCTGAGCACATCGCCGGCACCGAAGAAGGCTTCGCTCAACTCATGAATCATTATGCCAAGCAATTAGGCATGACGAACACGCACTTCATGAATGCCACCGGTCTGCCTGATCCGAATCATTACACCACCGCTCGCGACATGGCGACCCTCGCCCACGCCTTGATCACTGAATTCCCCGAAACCTATAAAATTTATTCTGAAAAAGAATTTTTCTATAACGACATCAAACAGATTAATCGTAATAAATTGCTTTGGCGTGATAACACCGTCGACGGCATCAAAACCGGACACACTGATTCAGCAGGATTCTGCTTAGTCGCCTCTGCCCAACGTGACAATATGCGCTTGAATGCCGTCATCATCGGCGCAGACAGCGACAGCGCACGCATGGATCAGGCGCAACAATTGCTCAATTATGGTTTCCGTTTTTATGTGACCAAAAACCTCTTAACCGCGGACAAACCTATCGCGACCACCGCCGTTTATCAAGGAAAGGCTAAGCAGGTTTCTGGTGGGGTGATCGATGATCTTTATGTCACCATCCCCCAAGGTCAACAAGCGCTGATCAACACACAAATTCAAATCGACCCCATGCTCAAAGCGCCGATCGAACGCGGGCAAACCATTGGATCATTGACGATCACCCTGAACAATGAGGTGCTGGCACAACATCCGATCGTGGCCCTGCAATCCGTGGAACGCGGCAATATATTCCAGCGTTTCATTGATTGGATCAAATTATTCTTCAAAAATATTTTCAGCAGCAGCTCTCATGCGGTTGTTGAAACACTGCATTTGGATTAAACATGAGTTTAGTTTTTTTAAATGGCGAATTTATGCCACAAGATAAAGCCCGCATCTCTCCTTTGGATCGCGGGTTTTTATTTGGCGATGGCGTTTACGAAGTGATTCCGGTCTATCATGGCCTTTGCTTTCTTCTTCAAGAACATTTTGATCGCCTCGATCAAAGTCTTGCCGCGATCCAATTGAAGTCGCCCTATTCCCATGAAGAATTCAAAAAAATCTTTGAACGTCTGATTGCAGAGAATGGTCAAGATCAATCGATTTATTTGCAAATGACTCGCGGACCTGCGGAGAAGCGCACGCACCAATTTCCGACAACTGTCCTGCCGACAGTTTTCGCCATGAGCGGCGCGCCCGTCAATGTCAAAACACAAGGGATCATCGCCATCACTGCCCCAGACACTCGCTGGAAATTTTGCAATATCAAATCCCTTAATCTGTTAGCGAATGTCTTGCATCGTCAAATGGCCGAAGAACAAGGGGCGGAAGAAGCGATTTTAATTCGGAACGGGCTCGTGACCGAGGGCTGCTTGAGTAATATTTTCATTGTGAAGGACGGAGTCATCGCAACCCATCCCAATGAACCCGGCATTTTGCCCGGCATTACGCGACAATTACTCGTGAAACTGGCGAAGCAACATCATATTCCCTTGGTTGAACGTGAAATCACAGAAGATGAATTATTCACTGCGGATGAGGTCTGGAGTACCAGCGTGGGGAAAGAAGTCACTTCTGTGATTGAAATCAACAAAAAACCCATCGGCACGGGCAAACCCGGCCCGGTGGCCAAGGCAATGTATGACTATTACCAAACCGTTAAACCTGCGTGATCTGGGCATTCAACCCTACAGCGAGACCTGGGATGCGATGCGCGCCTTTACCGAAGCACGCACCCCAGAAACGGCTGACGAACTTTGGCTCGTCGAGCATCCGCCCGTGTTTACTCAAGGTCAAGCCGGAAAAGCAGAACATATCATCAATCCCGGAGATATTCCGGTTGTTCAGTCTGATCGGGGCGGCCAGGTCACCTATCATGGCCCCGGGCAACTGGTCGTTTACTGTTTAATTGACTTAAAGCGCACCCACCTCGGCATTCGGGACTTGGTCACCGCGCTAGAACAAGCCGTCATTCATATGCTGGCAGATCAAGGTGTTAGGGCCGAAGCACGCCCGGATGCTCCAGGCATCTATATCGACAAGATGAAAATCTGCTCCATTGGCCTAAGAGTCAAAAAAGGCTGTTCCTACCATGGCTTAGCCTTAAATGTTTGCATGGATTTATCCCCCTTCCAACACATTAATCCTTGCGGATACAATGACTTAAAAATGACGCAACTCTGCGATCACACCTCTATTAATACGGTTGCCGCAGCAAGTGAATTATTAGTCCCTCATCTTTTGGAGCAATTAGGGTATAATCGCTAAAAACCCCATTTGAGAGCATGGCATGAGCGATATCCCACTCAAAGTAACCGACAAACACCGTGGTCACGACAAGTTGTCCCGTATTCCTGTCAAAGTGGAACAGCAACCCCTGCTCAAAAAACCGGACTGGATCCGCGTTAAACTTCCCAGTTCTGGCAAGGTTGAACAAGTCAAAGACATGCTTCGGCAAAATCGTTTACACAGCGTGTGTGAAGAAGCCGCCTGCCCCAATTTGCCGGAATGCTTCAGCAAGGGCACTGCCACTTTCATGATCATGGGTGACAAATGCACCCGTCGCTGTACTTTTTGCGATGTGGCTCACGGCCGCCCCGATCCGCTCGACAAAGAGGAACCTCTCAACATTGCCAAAGCCATTCAAACCATGGGGCTGAAGTACGTGGTGATCACCTCTGTTGATCGTGACGATTTGCGCGACGGTGGGGCCGAGCATTTTGCCGAGTGCATTGCCCTCACCCGGCAATACAATCCCACGATTAAAATTGAAGTCTTAGTTCCCGATTTTCGTGGCAAAAATCGCCGTCAAATCGCAATTGATAAATTGTCGGTCAGCCCACCCGATGTCTTCAATCACAACATTGAAACCGTTCCACGTTTGTATTTGTCTGTTCGACCGGGTTCTGATTATCAATGGTCTTTATTATTGCTGAAAGAATTCGGCGAACGCTTCCCTGAAATTCCGACCAAATCCGGGATCATGCTGGGCCTGGGTGAGACCTACGAAGAAGTTCTGGAAGTCATGCGCGATTTACGTGCGCACAATGTCTCCATGTTGACCATTGGACAATACCTTCAACCGAGCAAACATCATCATCCGGTGGAACGTTATGCCCACCCCGATGAATTTGAGGCCTTAAGAATTGAAGGTGAAAAAATGGGATTTGCGAACGTGGCCTCTGGCCCACTCGTGCGCTCAAGTTATCATGCGGATAAGCAAGCGGCGGGCGAAGAAGTCAACTAAAGTTTCAAGGCATTCGCCTGTTGAAGCGGCGCGGAACCATTTTCTGAGACAGCCTCGGCCTTGCGTTGGCTCAATAACCACGTTTTTTGCACATAAGCAGCCGAATCTAAATCTCTGGGATCGGCTCTTCCGCTGTAGCGCAATTCCTCTAAATATTCTGGAGACACCGCTTCAAAATACTCATTCTTTTCTAAAAAAGCACTTAACCCTGCGGGCGTGCACTGTGCATGAAAATTAAGCCATTCAGGCAGAGGGTAATTCACGGCTTCTTCACCCGACAACATCAACCAAGCAATTTGATAACTGCCCAGCACCAATTCAGGACAAATGACCCCGTCTTGTTCTTTATCAAGACAAACGCTTTGATCCTCGAGATTGGCTTTAAAGCGCTCGACCAACCAAGCCGGATAGTCAGAGTCCGGCAGCTTTCCCTCGCGATTGTGCCAGTCAAAAAACACCTCCAAAGCAGTGCGCCGCTTGTAGGGCACCCCCAGGCACTGGCGCACGATTTCTACGGCTTTTTTCGCTAATTGCTCCGCAGTAAAATTGGGGTGTATTTGTTTTTCTGCGCGCAAACGAAAAACCTTGAATGCGTAGTTATGTTCAAAGGTGCGTCTGGCGACTTCTTTATTCAAAAGAATATCGTAAATTTTGAGCCAGGTATAACCCGGTTCCGGATCTTCAGAATCAAAATCATCAATCATCGAAATATGGGTTACCCGGGTATCAACGCTTTTAGACCCTCCCCAAAAAACCCACTGAGCCGTTTCGATCACACGACCAAAGAAAGTCCTATGATGCGGAGCATTATCAGGATGATTGTAGTAAGCAATGATATCGCCGGGTTTGAAATGTTGAGTGAGCTCTTGATTTTGCATAAAACATCCTTGTTTTGGGAAGAAACCCCTAATCTCTCTAACCTAATGACCGCGGGAATTCAGAATCTTAATAATTTTCTCAAAAAATTTCGACAATACCAACAAACGCTTTATCCCTTCCTTCAAATGATACCTCAAGGGTATGGCCGATTTAAATCTTTTTACCCCTCACCCTAACCCTCTCCCGAAACACGAACAGTTCTCAATCGGAAATCGTGGTCGGGAGAGGGGACAGGATCGCACTATTCGTGTTTCGCTTAATCAACAATCAGCGTGATCCTGTCCCCTCTCCCGACCACAATATAATTCTGTGCGCTGATTGCGTTTCGGGAGAGGGCTAGGGTGAGGGTAATTCTCCAAAATACACTGGTTTTTTCACGCGTTCCGCCTACGCTTAAAAGAGATAAAAATCACTCACACAGGGACGTGCCCGTGAAAAATTTGAAAGCAAACTACATTATAATCACCCTGCTCTGTGCGGCAAGCCTTGCCCATGCCGATCCCATTGAGGATGCCAATGTGCGAGCCGTGTTGACCGTCGGGGCTCTGGGTGCGATGACAAATACGCTGACGACTGGTTCTTCTTTCCCTGTGGTTAATCCCGAAACGGATTCCTTTTATTATTATGATGACACCAGCAGTTCAGAAAGTCTTTGGGGATTCAATGTGTTCATCGGCGGCGAATGGCCGATCAATCCTATGATGTCGATCCAAGTGGGGCTGGATTATGTTAAAACAGCGCAGATCAATGTCGAGGGCACGGTCACGCAGGGTGCAGACGTTCAATCCGAAAGCACTTTCCCCTTTCACTACGAAATTTTGGTGCAGCAAGCCCTGCTCGAGGGAAAACTCTTATTTAACGTCAACAAGCTTTACCATCCTTACCTTCTTTTAGGATTAGGCGCGGCCTTCAACCAATCCAAAGACTTTGATGCCGACGTCCCTGAATGCTTGACCCAGACGCGTCATTACGAAGACAATGTGACCTCCAATTTCAGTTATGCGATTGGAGCGGGCATGGACATTGATCTCTTAGATCATTTACGATTTGGCTTCAGTTACCGTTATACTGGTCTGGGTGAGGCTGAATTAGGCAATTCGACACTCAATGGCGTAGAAGTGGACGGCCGACTGACGCAAGACACCATGAGCTTCAGCGAAGTGCTCTTACAACTTTCTTGGGTGTTCTAAAAAAAGGATTTTTGTCATGAAAAAAACTCTAGTGGGTTTATTGTTGATTTGCACCTGCGGACTCGCCCGTGCCCTGCCTTTTGATATTGTCTACGCAGACGGCCAGCCCCCCTTGCCCACTGCGATTGTTCCCGGGCAAACCATTACTGTTTTTTATACGGTCACGAATAATACCGGTTCTACTCGCTCGAATAATATCCTTCATTTACCCTCCAATACCACGCAGGTCACAGGCCCGGGCCTGTGCTCTGATCCCATTAGCTTGAACGCAGGCGCAAGCTGCGTTCTGCAACTCAGCATCACCGGGCCCACCGATGGCTGCAATCCTCCATTAATGCTTTGCTTCCCGGGCAACCTCACCTGTGCAGGAACGGAAGATGTCTTGCAGGTGGAGTCGAGCACGGCCTCCAGTCTCCGCGCCGTCTCAGGCGGGCAGGTGTCTAGCCCGCCTATCCTCGGCTTGAGTAATCTGGTTGAAGTCAGCTTGAATAATTTAGACAACTGGGAGCGGCAGATCCTTGGCACGCCTCCCAGCTCAACCTCATACGATTCTGTCTGTGTCGGAAGTGGTAGCACGGCTTCCTGCACTTTGATAGGACAGACGGTAATCGGAACGGATGGTTTCATCAATCAAACTCGCGATGGGGGGCTCACCTGGGCGAATGTCATAGGAATCACACTCACCAATAATCTCATTTTTGGTGTTGACTGCACTGACAGCAACTTCTGCGTAGCCGCGGGATACACAAACACCCCCACTCCAAATGCCTACATAGCCATCAGCACTGCAACACCCGGCACCTGGAAAGACACAGGATTTACCAGCGTTAATAAAGGCAATAAAACTTTAAACGACGCCGCCTGTGCCGCCGATGGGAGTATCTGCATCGCCGTGGGTGAAAATCATGCTGGTTCGGGCAGCTCTTACATTATCCAAAGCTTTACCCCTGCGACCGCCGCTGACTGGAACGAACCTTCCCCCCCGCTTGACAGTTCTTTTACACAAAAAATGATTACCGCAAGCTGCAGCGACGATGGCGGGATCTGCATGGCTGCCGGCGGAAGTTCTAGCACAAGCGCCCCTAAAATCCTCCAAACACCCGATCAAGGTTTTAACTGGTATTTAGCCTTTTCAGGTACAGTGATTCTTCAAGACAGCAGCTGCACAGGGAGCGGGAGTACTGCCTGGTGCGTGACGGTAGGCAAGGACGGCAACGATCCTAAAATTTATTACACGACGGATTCTGGGGCGACCACTCCCTGGGCTGTGAACACCCCTATCACTGGGACACCGAACACTCTTTTAGGAGTCGACTGCATAGGCACCATTACTAATGGCCTTTGTGTCGCAGTAGGATTCGGCGCCACAGGTCCGTTGATTTTCAAAAGCCAAAATGCAGGCACCTGGTCCCAGGTAAACAACATCAGCGGCCTGACTACAACCACTGGCGTCTTGTATGACGTGAGCTGCACCGGCGATCTTGCGCCTTTTACCTGCGTTGCAGTGGGACTGGACAACACGGATACTCATACACTGACCATTACTAGCTTTGACAGTGGCGACACCTGGACCGTTAATAACACAAGTACGGTCGATGGGGGGATCTTGAAGACAGTTTCTGTGACCGGAGGCTAAGCCCCCATGCAACCCCCAGAAAAGGTACTAGAAAATCTCCAAAAAGAGCGGGCCACCAAAATGAGCCTGCTCTTCAATCCTCAATGCCTGGCAGCCTTGCATAAAAAAGGGATCACCCTGACGGAGAAGATGAAAGAGGAATACCGCCGGCTCATCCAAGAAAAATACCAAAGCCAGCAGGAACCCCTGGATTGGGTTGTTGAAAAAAAACACCAATCCAAACTTCCTTTTACCCTGGATATTTTGAACGATGAGCCTTATTTGAGGCTTGCCAATCCCGTCGAACTGAAAAACTCCGCCCGCAAGATCGCAGCCAAACCCATGATCCCCCTGGCAGAGGCGCCCCCTTTATTAGTCAAAGTTTTTCGTGATGATTCGCAAGCCTATCATGCGGAAAATGAACACAATAATTACACTCTCTTGGGCGTGCCCACCTATCACAAAATAATTCGCAAAGACTCAGGCAAAAAAAATTATTTGTTCGAACCTTTTTATGAAGGGATAGATCTGCTTGATGCGAACAATCAACAGCTCATCACGCCCTCTCTTGCTCTGGTTCTCATGAAAAAAATAAGCCAGGCCGTGCTTGAGCTGCATACGAAAGGTTATCTGCATCTTGATCTGAAGCCTGAAAATATTATTTATCACCCAGAGAAAGAATCAGTCCACCTCATTGATTTTGAATCCATGGCCAAAATTAACACACGAATGGTGCCGAGGATCATCACGCCCGAGTTCGCTCATACTGAATTGATCCAGGCATATAGAATGAAAGTAGAGATGAGAATGCATGAAGCGTATGACGTTTCTGCTCTCATTGATACCTTTCTCGATTTAATCAAGGCCGCTCTTAAACAAAGTCCCACTCTTGAAATCGACGATTATCTTGCTGCACAACAAATATATCTGCAAGAACAACTCTGGGAAAAACGCGATCAAATGTACCCCGCCCAAATGCTAATCACCCTCCCTGAGCTGATCGAATGGGTGGATCAACTGAAACTCCCAGGCTTAAACGAATCACTGAAATTATGATAGAATCCCAATACCTCCGCTTTGATACAAGGACGTATTCACATGCTTGAATGGCGCCCCGATCTTATCCTAACCGCCACCTTCACCCTCTTGCTCGTGCTGATCGCCTACCAGATCAAAAATCGTCTGCCATTTTTTCAACGATTTTGTATTCCGGTCGCGGTGATCGGAGGGTTTTCTGCCGCTTTGGTATTATGGTTTTTGAAAGAAAGGCATTGGGTGTCTGTGCAGTTCGACACCAGTTTGCAAGCCCCGGCCATGATCGCCTTTTTTACCACCATTGGCCTGGGTGGGAGTTTCACCCTGTTAAAGCAAGGCGGAAAATTGCTGTTGATTTACCTTGCGATTTGCTGGGTTCTTGTCATGGCTCAAGATATTTTTGGAGCGAGCCTGGCGGGGCTTTTCGGCTTGAATCCTATTTATGGGGTCATGGGCGGGGGCGTTTCCTTATTGGGAGGGCATGGAACCGGGGCCGCATTCGGCAGCATGGCAGAAAACATAGGATTTCATGATGCCACCACGGTGGCCCTCGCCTGCGCAACCTTTGGCTTGATTGCGGGAGGCTTACTCGGGGGACCCTTGGCCAGCCATTTAATCAAAAAGCATCAATTAACCATTCCTCATCAACCGAAAACTCCCATCGCTCCCGCTTTCTCCGATCGAGAAGCCAATATTTCGCTCACTAGTTATCAGCTCATCGCCTCTGCCGGATTGATATTAGTGCTGATGACCCTCGGATTTTGGGTGAGCCAGGCTTTTACGCGTTGGAGCAATCTTGTCCTTCCTACCTATGTAGGGGCCATGTTTGTTGCGATGATATTTCGAAATTTGAATGACCGATTCCCGCTGATCACCCTCAATACCCCAGCCATCGATCTGATTGCAGAGCTTTCTCTGGGCTTCTTTTTAACACAAGCCTGCATGAGTTTGAAAATCTGGGATCTCTACACCCTCGCGCTTCCATTAGCGGGCATTTTGATTTTACAAATTGTCTTATTGATTTGCATCGCCAAATTCGTTGTTTTTCCGTCAATGGGCAAAAACTATGATGCCGCAGTGATCTGCTCAGGCTTCCTGGGACATGGCGCAGGAGCCGTGCCCAATGCCGTCGCCAACATGGATTCCGTATGCAACGATTACAAATCGTCTTCTTACAAAGCCTTGTTGATCGTCCCGCTGTGCGGCTCGGTCTTGATCGATATTGTGGGCGTGCCCTTTCATACTTGGATCATCAATTACATCCATTGGTTGACTTATTGAAGAGGCCCCACTCAACAGCCAAAAATCTGCTACTCTCATAGATATATCACACACTACACAAGGACGTATATTATGCATTATCCTCGCACCCTCGCAGCCATCGCTGCTGCCTCTTTACTCGCTGCCTTTGCTGCCCAGGCATCGAAAGGCGCGGCTTATATTGCACAGCAAAATGAACCTGAAATGGCTCGTTTTAGTTTAATCGGTGGCGCAACTTATCTCATGCCTAACATGAATGGATTGGATTATCTTAACAATACACTTTATGACGACACCCCAACAACCCAAATTTATAGTCTTGACCGCGATTATCATTTTGGTTACTTTTTAGCCGCAGGCTATATGATCAGCAAGCAATACGACGTTCAGGTCAGTTGGTCACAACTTGATACCTCAACGAGTGGTGCAGCCTCCGTAACTGGCAGTACTGATTACATTTCCTCCAGCAATCAGTACGGCTATGATCTTAATGGAGCTACCTTAAACGCCCACTCAAGTGAAACTCTTAATTTTCAGTCCTTTGATGGCACCTTGGGCCAGTACCATGATTTAAGCAATAACCTGAGTGCACGGCTTTTTGCTGGGGTACGCTATGCCAAAATTGAAAATAACACTCTTAATAATTACGAAGATATTGATCTCCCATTCAGTTTTTTCGACCAGATTGATTCCAGCTTTTCTGGCTGGGGCCCGGAGCTAGGCTTTGATGCCAACTATGATGTCTACGATTGGTTCGGTATCATCGGTCGCTTTAGCGCTGCTTTGCTTATCGGCGAGCTTGAAACTTACTCAAATACCTACGATAGCTATGACCAAGTCCAATCCTCAATCGAAAATGAGGGAAGAATGGTTCCTGCTATCGATGCAAAACTGGGTTTAACCTTGAATGTACCGTTCATGGACATGCAAGACCGCGTCATGCTTGAAGCGGGCTATGAGGTAGCCTACTACTTTAATGTCGTTGATCAGGTCCAAAATCAATACGGTTACGCTACCGCTAGCGCCACCTCAATGGCCAATCATAATCTTGCTGACGTAAGCATGATGGGTCCGTATCTTAATTTAGGTGTGAAGTTCTAACGGATGGGGGCGGATCGACCAAGTCTCCCGGATACTAGTCCGGGGGACCTACCCCCCCCTATGTGAATTTAGCCTGGGCTAAGGTGGCGATGTGGATCGCCATTTCATGAGGGCTTATCAGATTAACGGACATCAATGTATCTCTTAATTAGCATAATCAATTATAACGACCATTATAGTATCTTTAATAAAATGGCAATGGGTGGGCATCATACTCAGTTGGCCCTCTGTGATCCTGCAAATAACGTCATTATTGACATTTTCTACTTGTAAAAAACGTCAATTCTGTCATAATTTACAAGATGAAACGCTTGATAATCACCCGCCTCCTAGAATGGAAAGCGAAAAAAAACCGTATGCCCTTGATTTTTCGAGGAGTTCGTCAGTGCGGTAAAACTTATATCCTGAAGGAATTTGGGCAGGCTCATTTTCCCCGGGTCCATTACTTTAATTTTGAGCAGGATAACCGTCTGGCCCCGATTTTTGAGGGGCCCCTTGATCCTAAACGCATTCTTTTTGAGCTAAGCTTTCTGGTCAATACGGATATTCATCCTAAAACAGATTTCATTATTTTTGATGAAATTCAAATTTGTCCACGAGCCCTCACTAGCTTGAAATACTTCTGTGAAGATCTGCCTGAGGTAGCCATCTGTGGGGCCGGGTCATTACTAGGTTTGCATCTTAACAATGGCTCTTTCCCCGTGGGCAAAGTCGAATTCATGCATCTTTATCCGATGAATTTTGAAGAATTTCTTTTGGCAACCGGTCATCAAAAGCACTACGATTTTATCAGCACACATGCCTTAGACACCCCCATCCCCGAGAGTATTCATCACGGACTTTGGGAATTACTGAAAATTTATTTTGTGGTAGGCGGAATGCCCGCTGCTATCAACACCTATCTTGAATATCAAAATACTCCCTATACCGCACTTGAAAAAGTGCGCGAACAACAACACGATTTAATCACTGCCTATCAAGCCGATATTGCCAAACATTCTGGCAAGGTCAATGCCATGCATATTGATCGTGTTTGGCGCGATGTGCCTGCACAGCTTGCTCGCGCACAAGAGTCAAGCACCTCAAAATTTAAATTCAAAGGCATTATTCCAGGCATCGATCGCTACCAACGTTTGGCTGATACCATTGATTGGTTGTGCGCAGCGGAACTCGTTATCAAAGTGTCCATTGTTGATACCCCCCGCCTGCCCCTGCCCGCGCATCTCAAAGACAACCGTTTTAAACTGTACATGAATGATGTGGGTTTATTAGGCGCCATGAGCCAGCTTCCACCCAAAATAATTTTGGAACAAGATTACGGCAGTTATAAAGGTTATTTTGCTGAAAATTACGTCGCACAGGCCATGTTGAATGCAGGCACACCGGCTTTGTACTCCTGGGAAGAGAATCGTGCAGAGGTTGAGTTTATAAAGCTGATTGACGGGGCAATTATCCCGATCGAAGTCAAATCAGGCACAGTGACCAAGGCTCAAAGCTTGCAAAAATTTTCAGAAAAATACCATCCTCCTTATCGCATTATTTTAAGTGCCAAACCACTGTATGCTTCGGGCGGGGTGACGCGGTATTACCCCCTGTATTTAGCGGGAAGACTCGGGTAGAGGCCTGCTCATTCGCCCCTTTCCCCCCCTGCCAACCTATAACGCGTACTTCTCCCACTTCCCGGCAATTTCTCAATGCATTTTTTTTGCAATAAATCCGTTAAATGTCGCGTAGCCGTTGCTTTAGAGACCTTGGCTACCTTTTGATATTGAGAAGCACTGATCCACGGCGTAATATCCATCACCTTGCTTTGCTCTAAGGCTTGGTAATAATCTTTTCGATGCTTATAGCCCATAATCGGCTCACTCGGTGAGCCGATTAGAGGGTTTAATCGGCTCACTCAGACAGGGCACCGACCATTTTTTCCCTCAGCCCCTCAAACCCGCCGTTACTCATGATGACAATTTGATCGCCTGAGTGGGCATCGATTAAGGCGCGTTCCAGCATCCGATCCACATTGGGGACCACCACGCAATGGGCATGGGCCTTCGAGAGGGTCTGGGCTTCCAGATCATTGAGGTATTCGGGACGAAGTAGGATCACCTCATCGGCATCTACCAATCCTTTCATGACATTATCCCCGTGGTAGCCGCTGCGCATGGTGTAGGAGCGCAACTCCAAACACACGATGATTTTAGACTGGCCTACTTTCGCACGCAGGCCTTGAAGTGTTTTCGCGAAAGCGGTTGGGTGATGGGCAAAATCATCAAACACAGTAATGCCTTTATGTTGCGCGATGATTTCCATCCGACGTTTAGGCGCGACAAATTCACATAAAGAGTGAATGGCTTGAGGCGGTGTCACGCCTGCCTGGGTCGCGGCCGCGATGCAGGCCAGCGCATTGGAGGCATTGTGCTCGCCCGTCAATCCCCAAGACACCTTGCCCTGAGAAACACCCTGATGAAAAACTTCAAAGTGTGAAGCATCAGGAGACAATAACTGAGCGGTCCAATCTCCGTGATTTAATCCAAACGATTGGGTTGGGGTCCAGCAACCTTTAGCGATCACCGCCTGCAAATTAGGTTCATCGGCTTCAACGATGATTAAGCCGGTCGATGGAACGGTGCGAAGCAAATAGGCAAAGGTTTTTTGAATGTCTGCAAGGCTATCGAAAATATCAGCGTGATCAAATTCCAGATTATTCAGAATTAAAGTGCGTGGCTGGTAATGCAAAAATTTGGAGCGTTTATCAAAAAAAGCCGAATCGTATTCGTCTGCTTCAATGACAAAATACGGGGCTGTGCCAAGCATGGCAGAACCGGGTAAATTATTCGGCACACCGCCGATCAAATAGCCGCAATCCACGCCGTTGTCGAGCAGCACGGTCGTGAGCATGGTCGCGGTCGTGGTTTTACCGTGGGTGCCTGATACGGCCAGCACATGACGCGTGCGCAAAATGGTTTCAAAAAGCCATTGAGGGCCGGAGACAAAAGGGATTTGAGAATTTAAAAGCGCTTCCATTTCAGGATTTCCCCGAGAAATGGCATTGCCGACGATCACGAGATCCGGCTGAGGTTCCAGATTTTTAGGGTTAAAACCGGCAAAAACGGTGATTTTGTCCTCGGCCAATTGGGTACTCATGGGCGGGTAAATTTCGCCCTTGTCCGAGCCGGTGACATGATGCCCCAGCTGTTTGGCCAATCGGGCCAGGCCAGCCATGAAAGTGCCCGCAATTCCCATGATGTGTATGTGCATTATCCTCACCTCTGCTATATACTATCCGCTTCTTAATTCTAGGGGACCCTTCATGGTAGCACTAAAAAACGTTTTGTACGCGCAATCCGGTGGAGTGACAGCCGTCATTAATGCCAGCGCGGCCGCAGTGATCCAAGCCTGTCGGGCTCATCCTGACCAAATCGGCAAGGTTTATGCGGCTAAAAACGGGATTTTAGGGGTGCTGCATGAAGAGTTGATCGACACCTCGTTCGAGTCCGATGCCATCATCGAAGCCCTGAAACACACCCCAGGCGGAGCCTTTGGTTCTTGCCGCTATAAAATGAAATCCATCGACGAGAATAAACAAGAATACGAACGGTTGATCGAGGTCTTTGCAGCTCACGATATTAATGTGTTTTTATACAACGGTGGCGGTGATTCTGCCGATACGGCCCATAAAGTCTCGCAAATTTCAGATGCCTTGGGCTACCCTTTGCAATGCATCGGCATTCCTAAAACCATCGACAATGATCTCCCCCTGACCGACAACTGCCCTGGTTTTGGCTCTGTAGCTAAATACGTGGCGACCAGCATTCGTGAGGCCAGTTATGATCTCGCGGCCATGTGCTCTTCTTCGACCAAGGTCTTCATCATGGAAGTCATGGGTCGACATGCCGGCTGGATTGCCGCAGCTGCCGGTCTGGCCCGCGAAACAGACTTCGACGGTCCTCATATTATTTTATTTCCTGAAATTGCCTTTGATTCGGCCAAATTTTTGGCTAAGGTTCAGGCCACGGTCGACCAGTTTGGCTACTGCACGATTGTGGTCTCTGAAGGAGTCAAAGATGCCAGCGGCAAATTCTTAACCGATCAAGGCGCCAAAGATGCCTTTGGTCATGCGCAATTGGGCGGAGTTGCCCCCACGATTGCTGCGCTGATTAAGCGCGAATTGGGCCTGAAATTTCATTGGGGTGTGCTCGATTATTTACAACGCTCGGCTCGTCATTTAGCCTCTGGGGTCGATTTAGAACAGGCCTGCGCGCTGGGCGAAGCTGCCGTAAAATTAGCGATTCAAGGCCGTAATGCCGTCATGCCCATCATTCTCCGTGGCTCGAATGCGCCCTACACCTGGACCCTTGGCGAAGCGAATCTCGCCGATGTGGCCAACGTCGAGAAAAAAATGCCCGCCGACTTCATCAGCCCCGATGGCTTTGGCATCACGGCCGCCTGCCGCGAATACATCGCTCCCCTCATTCAGGGCGAGGCCTACCCCCCCTTCCGCCATGGCTTGCCGGATTATGTGCGGTTGAAGAATCAAATGGTGGGTAAGAAAACCTAAACTGTTCAAGAAGCTTCATTTCCAATGAATCTGCAAGATCTTGTGTTTGATTGCACAATCTCGCAGGTATAAATTGATAAGGCTTTGATAGGGGATATCTTGATCCTGAGCTAACTCTTTGAAATAGGTAATCGTATCCTCATCTAGCCGAATAGTGACTTGCTTTTTCAACTTTTTAACATAAGGATTTTTTTGAGATTTTGAAAAATCAAATTCTTTTTTCATCATACATATTCTCCATAAGCTTTTGCTTCATTCCGAGTGGCCTTACGCGCTGAAATAATTCTGATGATTTCAGCGTTTTTTCGATAACAATGACAAACGACCAGTATGCGAGGACGATCACTCATCCCAAGTATTACAAATCTATCTTCACTGTCTGAATGCGATGGATCGGCAATGACTCGTGCATTTTCGTCTAAAAAAACACTTTTAGCTTCTTCAAAGCTTATCCCATGTTTTATTAAATTACTCTGTGCTTTTGTTTTATTCCATTCAAAATCAATATACTGCATAAAAGAAACCTTACATCCATAATAAATACATTGTAGTTATATTGTAATTAATAGTCAAGTTAATGATCTTAACCATCAATCTAGGGTACAATACACCCCCATGAGTACCCCAACGAATCCCTGGACATTTTGCATTGCCCCCATGATGGGTTGGACCGATAGGCACTTTCGTCGCCTGTTTCGTCTGATCTCGTCTGAAGCTCGGCTTTATACGGAAATGGTGACTTCGGCCGCCCTGGTGCATGGGGATGTGGGACGCCTGCTCGCCTACACCCCTGAAGAACACCCGCTGGCCCTGCAGGTCGGGGGCTCAAATCCTGCGGAACTTGCGCATTGCGCTCAATTGGCTGAAAGCCTGGGCTTTGCTGAAATCAATATTAATGTGGGCTGCCCGAGTGATCGGGTCCAATCAGGGAATTTCGGGGCCTGTTTGATGGCTGATCCTCAGTTAGTCGCCGATTGCGTGGCTGCGATGAAAGCCAAGGTTCAGATCCCTGTCACGGTTAAATGCCGCGTGGGCATTGATGAACTCGACAGCGATGAATACTTTTTTAAGTTCATCGACACGGTGGCTCAGGCCGGTTGCTCTGTGTTTTTGGTTCATGCCCGCAAAGCCTGGCTCAAGGGGCTGAGCCCAAAACAAAACCGAGAAATCCCTGAGCTGAACTTCGAGCGCGTGGCCCGTCTCAAAGCCTTGCATCCCGAATTAACCATTGTTTTAAATGGCGGTTTGCATACCCTGGATGATTGCGAGGCTCAGTTAAAGGTTTTCGACGGGGTCATGGTCGGGCGCGCGGCCTACATGGATCCCTTCGTCTTTGCTGAGACGGATCATCGACTCTTCGGCCAAGCACCCCAAGCCTTCACTCGACGTGAAATCATGGATATTTATTGCGAGTACATCAGCGCCCAGGTCAAGACTGGGGTTCCGCTGAAATCGATGTCGCGCCATATCTTGAATGTGTTTAATGGGGAACCTGGGGCGCGTCACTGGCGTCGGTTTTTAGCCCTGTATGCGCATAAGCCTGGAGCGGGACCGGCGGTGGTGAAAGAGGCGATGAAGAGGATGGAAGAGGTGTTTTTAAATTGTGCGACGTAGGGATAAATACGCGTGGTACTCCACGCAATTTATCCGCAAGCCGGCAGGGATTGAGCTCCGTCGCGACACGATTCTTGCACTGTGCGTAATATGATATAATTCCCCCCGTTTTAACCATTCAACAGGAAATTTAAGCATGAACCCTGAATTAGTTTCTACCGGAAAAGACGTCCCCAACGACGTCAACGTGATCATCGAAATCCCCGCCCAATCCGATCCTATTAAATATGAAATCGATAAAGCCAGTGGCGCTATGTTCGTTGATCGCTTTGTGGCCACTGGCATGCGCTACCCCTGCAATTACGGTTATGTTCCGCATACTCTGGCAGAAGACGGAGACCCAGCCGATGTGCTCGTCGTCACTCCATTTCCTGTCATCACGGGTGCAGTGATCCGCGTACGCCCGATTGGCATGCTAAGAATGAAAGACGAATCCGGTGTCGATAATAAAATCTTGGCCGTCCCTGTCGAAAAAATTTGCCGCCAATATGCCAAGGTTCAAACTAAAAACGACCTCGATGAAATCATCTTGGCTCAAATCGAACATTTTTTTGAGCATTATAAAAAACTAGAGCCAGGTAAATGGGTTCAGATTGACGCTTGGTGCGATGCGGCAGCGGCTAAGCAGGAGATTTTGGATTGCATTGAGCGTTTCGAGAAAGCGTAGAGACAACCCCGCGAGCTCCTTTCTCTTGCTGAACTCAGCACGGCCCCTTCAAAGGGGCTTTAGGATCTGGGTATCGAGATCCTCACTCCTGTTGAATTAAGGGCTGAGAGCTTGGGGTTGTTTTAGATTGGTCTATACTTCCCTTAACTTCCAATAAAGTTAAGGGAATGACGATGAAAACAAAATTATATGCAGCAATCCTCTCCACCTTGGTAAGCGTTCCAGCTTTTTCTGATCTCGGTAATATTTATGCCTCAGGCAAAATTGGTTGGGGCTGGATGGATCTGAAAGACGTGGATGAAAGCTCTGGCTTGCCACCCAATTATCTTGCCACCGATCTTTCCAACAATAACAGCAGTCAAGGTGAGTTGGCTTACGGCGGCGCCGTCGGTTTTCAATGGAACCCCTTTTTAATTCCCGTGCGGACGGAAGTGGATTATACCTACCGCAATAGCTTAAACTACAATGCAAATTTTCTTTTACAAGGTGACCTAGGAAGCAGTCTTGAATCCACAGTCCAGTCACAAACCTTATTAGGGAATCTTTATTTTGATCTACCCGTTGTAGAATTATTCTCCCTCTTTATTGGCGGCGGTGCTGGCGTGGCCTTTAATACCACCAACACTAACATGTACACTCCTGTTCCAGCCGTAGCCCATACGGAATCAAGCACCGATGAATTTGGATTTGCTTGGATGTTCACCGCAGGGATGTCGCTCACGCCCACGCAATGGTTGGCCATTGATTTATCTTACCGCTACAGTGATCTGGGCAATGTACTCTGGGCTTCGCCTCTGGATACCGAATTTAGCAGCAATAATTTCACCTCTCAAGATCTATTTTTAACCTTCCGCTTCACCCTGCCTTCGGAAAAAAGACCTCCGGCTCCTGCACCGATGCCTTATAAACCCAAAGAGCCAGCACCAGAACCCGCGCCTATCCCTGTCACCAAATCTCCGGCCTATAAAAAGCCAGCGACAAAAGCCCCTGCTTACGTAAAACCTGAGACGAAGGCGCCGGCTTATGATGCAGAGCGGGCGAGACGTGTGAAGAAGACGGGGGATGTGAATAAGGATAAGTAGGGGGAAAGGCGCTAAAAACAAGGCACCCTCACCCGTCGCGAGTACGCGCCACCCTCTCCCAGAGGGAGAGGGGATAAGGATCACTGTTTATATAGAAGGCCAATCTACCTCAGGCTCATCGATTTCTTTCTCATCGATGGCTGGGTTGCCCACTTCACGATCATTAATTTCGGACATATCCACGTCTGGATTGCTGTTGTCCGCATCCGGGGCTTGAGGGTCGTCCGCTAAGGCTGCGCTTGCAAACACGCTTAGCAAGGCAATCATCAGTAATCGACTGAGTTTCATGTTCAAGCTCCTTGGGGATTTAAGGTAATAATGTCGCCTTCAGGCGTTTCAATCGCATTCTCGTTATTGGCCAATAATAAGGATTTGTCCAAATGCAAATCTTTCAACATTTTCGCCGTAATTTTGGCGCTGATGAAGGTCCCCGGAGGCCATATATTAGGATTGGTTCCCTTTTGCCCGCGCTCAATCGTGATGATGTCATGAAACACCCGGACCACATTGACTATCTCCAGGTCTAAATCAGAAAAAAGCACTAAATAACAGGGCCTTGCTTTTTGCAGGCTGAGGGAAAGCATCTTGGCCTTCGCCAAGTCGATGGGCACATTGGCATAATCATAATCCAAGGTCATGAGTAATTGTGCCTGCCAAATTTTTGGGTTAACTGCTGTCATAGGAATTGCCTCCACAAACATAACTATCGGCTGAGTCGGTCGAGGCTTGAGGTGCTTGCGGGGAGTGGATTTTATGGGTAGAATCGCGGGGTTAACCCAGCCGAGGTGGTGGAATGGTAGACACGCGAGCCTCAGAAGCTCGTGGGGGTATCCCCGTGGAGGTTCGAGTCCTCTTCTCGGCACCAAATTAAAAAAGGGGATCCGAAGATCCCCTTTTCAAACAACTCTTTATCTCTCTATACAACGCTTAGAAGTGGTAGTTCAAACCCAATCTGAAGGTATTGCTGTTCAAATTGTTCGTTTCTACGTTGATGGTTGGCCATACGCTAGGCGTATTGGTGGTTGGTTCTTCGTGCAACTCAAAGGTTTGTGATGCGAAGCTGATGTACAGGTATTCAGCCTTCGCTGTTAACTGTCCATAAATCACGGCTTCGATACCAGCACCTGCAGTCCAACCCACACGCATTTGGCTGTCACTGGATTTGATGGTTTCTGGATTAACTTCATCATAATAGTCGCTTAGGTTCAGCTCTTCAGCACCGTAAGCGAAACCACCGGTCACATAAAACAGCACATCGCTGTAGAAGTAACCGATTTTAGCTCTCGCGGTTCCAAACCAGTTCATTTCGGTTTCAGCAGTGAACTCATCGTATCCATTGTAGCTTGCACCAAAGCCAGCGCCTTGGATATCAGCTTCTAAACCAAGTAACCAGTCATTTTCGAAGGCATAGTTGTAACCGATTTGTCCGCCACCGAACCAGCCATTGAAGCTTGGGTTGGCGTTGGTCACGACTTCGTCACCACTGAATTCATAAAAGTCTGGGTCTTCGATGAATTCAACTTCATTAAGTTGTTCTTCGCCCCAACCATAACCCCCGTTGATTCCGAGGTAAAAACCGGTCCAGTTGAAGCCTGCTTTTTCAGGCTGTGGAGCGACGTAAGGAGCACCTTTGGTGGCATGAGCCGAGAGGGCGATCAAAGATGATAAAGCTGCTAGAGTCATTATTTTTTTCATGAGAGTCCTCGAGTTTGTTAGGGCAATGAGGTAATTATGGTTGAAGATTAACTCTTGTCAATTAACTCGATTACAAATTTCAGCAACGCCAAAAAACTAACGCGATGACTGCGGTTTATTTCTCAAGATAGTTTCCGTTTCGATATTTTTTTTCATTCAGGGTATAGGCGAAAGCAGCGAGCAAGGCCACCGTCAATAAAATCAGGCAAGGATAGACCAACAATTTTTTGACGAAGACTCCGTCGATTTGCGCACCCTCTTTTTCGAGGTGGGCGAACTGGAAAATAAACAGCATTAAACACCCGGCCATGGTTTGCGCCACAGCCTTGGCCATCGCAAAACAGGTCGCCTGACAGGAGGTTTGATAGGTTTGACTGACGACTTCGGCCAGATCGGTGAGCATGCTTAAACGCGCAGAGGAAGTCCCAGCCACCACAAAGCCCAATAAAAAAAACAATCCATTGGCAATCATCTCATCCCCGGGGGGCAACCAAGCGAGGGTGAGCATGATCCCAATGGCCAAGGCGACGGCCCCGCGGAAGATGTTAATCTTGCACCAGGTCTTTCCGAATTTCATCAAAATGAAGATCGCCAAAAAAGCGCCGCCACCGAGGCTCACCGCATAATAAGGCAGGCGATCAAAACTGTGTAAATAAAATTTCAAATAAAAGGGAAACAAAGCCGGAAGTAAGATCAAAACCGTATCAATGCAAGCATTCATCACAATATAAACATTGAAATCCTTCAGTTTGAAGGGAATCAATAGGCGTTTGAATAAATCAGGCCAGCGCTCTGGCAGGGTCTGATGCGCTTTTTCTTCAATGAAAAGTGAGAGCAAGGTAAAGGGGAAACTGAATAAAATAGCAAAACCCAATACAACCCAAACATAGCTCGGGGGCAAGACCTCGTGTTCCCCAGAAAAATAATAAGAAAAAGTCACGATCGTGATGGTTAAAATAATCAGCTGAAATAAATGGCGAATATTACTTAAACGGGTCCGACCATGATAATCCGTCACAATATCCGGTGCCATGGCGGCATAGGGAGTCATCATGGCCCCCGAGACCAATCCATAAGACAGAGCCGATGCGAGGCAGACGTAAAATAAGGCATTGGGAGCCAGTGTGTAAGGGTACCAAAGGGCCAAGAAGGTGAGTAAGACCAGGGGTGCGCCAATCACGAAGAAGGGTTTGCGTTTCCCCCAGCGTGTTTCCATGTGATCAGAAACAATGCCGGCCATGGGTTCGGCAATGGCCCGCATGATCAGGCCAATGCCGTAAATCATGCCGGCCTTGGCCAGGGGCATGCCAAGCATTTGACTGATGAAAAAGACGTAAAAGGTATCAAAGAGAGCTCGGGCCCCGGCAAAATAAATGTCGGTGGACCCGAATACAATTTCTTTTTTAGCTTGCGATAGCTTTCTTATCAAAGGCTTGTCTCTCAATCGTTTGATGTCGCTGGGGCCCAGTCGACAACAATACGATGGGGACATTCAGTAGCTCTTCAATTCTAGACAAATATGCGCGGGCTTGCGAGGGCAAGGCCTCATAATCTGTCATGCCGAAGGTGACTTCACTCCATCCGGGCAAGGTTTCGTACACAGGTTGGCAGTCCGCATAGACAGAGCTGTCTGCGGGAGGGGTCTCCCAACGCTGGCCGTCGAACTCGTAACCTACGCATAATTTGATTTCTTGAAGACCGTCGAGCACATCCAGCTTGGTGATGCACAGGCCTGTCAAACTATTGACCTGTACGCTTTTACGCATGGCTGCCACATCGAACCATCCGCAACGGCGACGACGCCCAGTGACCGTGCCAAATTCATGGCCCTTTTCAAACAAGTGTGTCCCAACGGCATCATCGAGCTCGGTAGGCATCGGGCCACCGCCCACGCGGGTGGTGTAGGCCTTGGTCACGCCAAAAACTTCGTCGATGTAACAAGGACCCATGCCAGAACCGGAAGACACAGAGCCGGCGGTGGTATTCGAAGAAGTCACGAAGGGATAGGTCCCGTGATCGATGTCGAGCAAGGTGCCTTGGGCGGCTTCAAATAAAATGACCTTATTCTCACGGCGCATCGTGCCCAAGATTTGTGTCACATCTGCCATCATGGGTCGAATGTCTTCGACCAAATCTAAACTCTCTGCCAATACTTGCTCTAGGGAAACAGGTTCGGCTTTGTAGTAATGTTCAAGAATAAAATTATGGTATTGGATCAGGGCTTCGGCCTGAGCCTTGAATTTTTCAGGATGAAGCAGATCACTGAGGCGTAAACCGCGGCGCGCGATTTTATCTTCGTAGGTGGGGCCAATGCCACGGCCCGTCGTGCCGATAGCGGATTTACCTAAAGCGACCTCACGCGCACGATCCAAGGCCACGTGCGTTGGCAAAATAATGGGGCAAGCCAGGCTGATCCGCAAACGATCGCGCACGGCCACGTTTTTGGCTTCCAGCATTTTGATTTCAGAGAGCAAGGTGGGCAACGACAAAACAACGCCATTGGCAATGAAGCACTGCACGTGTTCACGCAAAATACCGGAAGGGATCAGGCTGAGTGCAGTGCGCACGCCATCGATGACTAAAGTATGGCCAGCATTGTGCCCGCCTTGGTAGCGAACGACTGCGTCAGCATATTCGGTGTACCAATCGACGACTTTACCTTTGCCTTCGTCGCCCCATTGGCTGCCTAAAATTGTTGTAACCGCTCCGGACTTTTCAATGATTTTTGACATAGAATAGGTTTGTTATTGCAGTTCGATTTTAAATTGATTAATATCTGATTGCA
>CAYMDW010000003.1:23293-82497 GCA_964389615.1 uncultured Gammaproteobacteria bacterium
TTCGTCGCCCCATTGGCTGCCGAGTAATACGATATTTTTGGCCATGTTGTTTCTCCACTACATTGAGAGGTTGGGCTGTCATCCGCCCTACCGCGCTTTATCAAAATAATTAAAAAATTCACTTTCAGGTGAAAGAATCAGAATATCTTCTTTTTTAGTAAAGGTTTCTTCGTAAGCCTGAAGGCTACGCATGAAGGCATAAAAATTAGGATCTTTATTGTAGGCTTTTCCGTAAAGTTCGGTCGCCTTGGCATCGGCCTCGCCCTGAATAATGCGAGCTTGGCTTTGCGCAGTCGCCATAATCACCACAGCCTCTTCATCGGCTTTCGCGCGAATTTCTTCGGAACTGCGTTCGCCGTCTGCACGGTGCCCCGCCGCGACTTGTTCACGTTCCGCGCGCATGCGCTCGTACACAGAACTGGAGACTTCGTCGGGCAAGTCAATGCGTTTAATCCGCACATCAATGACTTCGATGCCTAAAGATTCGGCGCTTTCATCGATTTGATGACGCAGCTCTTTCATGATGTTTTCACGGTTTTCGCTGACCACGCCCCTGATGGTAGAGCGACCAAACTGTGCGCGCAGGCCATCGGATACTTTTTGTTCAAGCAGATCGTCGGCGCGAGAATAAATGCCGCCAGTCGCCTTATAAAAGGTTTCAAAATTACGAATGCGCCATTTCACGAAAGAATTCACGAGCACGTCTTTTTTCTCGATGGTGACGATACGCGAATCTTTGATGTCGAGGGTTTGAATCCGAGCATCAAGTTCAATCACGTTAGAAATAAAAGGCCACTTGAAATGCAAGCCAGGGCCCATGACCTTAGCCGCGCCTTTGTCATCGCTGACCAATTTACCTAAAACAGTGACAAGGCCGCGCTCTGTTTCGTAGATCGTGAAGACAGAAAATAGGCTGAGAAATAAAATAATCGGCAAGACGACAGTGAGTAAGGCTTTATGTTTCATGGCTGGATCCTCAAGGTCTGCTGTTACGATCGCGTGCGTTAGCCGCGGAATCCTGCTGCGCCGCAAGAGGCTCAGCAGGCTTCACGTGCTTGATCACGGGCGCTTGCAAAGGGTTGGGCGAGGCTTTGAGCTTTTCTGCTTCTTTCATGATTTGCTCAAGCGGAAGGTAAAAGACATTGTTGCCGCCCTTGGTGTCCACAATAATTTTGCTGGTATTTTTAAGGACCCGCTGCATGCTGTCGAGGTACATGCGCTTGCGTGTGACCTCCGGTGCTTTTTTGTACTCTGGCAAAATACTTTCAAAGCGATCAACATCACCCGCAGCGCGGAGTTTGACTTCTTGAGCATTGGCACGCGCGTCCGCCAAAATACGTTCGGCATGACCCTGGGCAATCGGAACGATGCGTTCGCGGTAAGCCTGCGCCTGGTTGATCATGCGTTGTTCGTCTTCTTGCGCTTTAATGGCGTCGTCAAAGGCTTCTTTGACTTCATTGGGCGCACGGGCCGGTTGCAAGGCGACGTCGGTGATCAGCAAACCAGACTTGTAGAGCGCGAGGGTGTCTTCCAGCTGCTTGCGAATTTCATCACGCACCTTGGCCCGCTGTTCAGTCAAAATGTCATCCAAGGTGGAAACGCCAATCACCTGACGTAAAGCAGAATCCGTGGCTTCTTCGAGACTGTAAACGGGGTCAACCACATTCAACAAGAAATCAGGAAGATTACCGACGCGGTATTGGACGGTCACTTCCACAAAGACAATATTTTCGTCTTTGGTGAGCATTAAATTACTGTGGCGCGAGGTATGCACCTCTTCCACATTGACCACTTGTTTGCTGCGAATAATCTGAGGAAGCCAATGAGGACCGGCCCCCACTTCTTTGACATAGCGGCCGAATTGGAAGACCGCCGCGCGTTCTGCCGGAGCGACGATGTAAAGACCTGAGAGTATATAAATACCCAAAAGGACGGCTGCAATGATCCGAAACCCTGGATTGAAGCCAGTGCCTGCAGGTGGGTTATTCGGTTGATTGGGCTTATTGCCAGAGCCGGAACCCCCTAAGAAATTTTTAAATTTGTTCTGGAGATCAAGCAAAAGCTTGTCCAAATCAGGCGGCTGCCCCCCCTGGCCAGGTTGTTTCCCACCTTGGCGCCACGGATCAGGTTGATTTCCGTTGCCGGGTTCATTCCATGCCATAATTACCCCACTCTCGTCAGATCGGTCGAATCAAAAAAACAGTCAATACTATCACAACTCCGCACATTCCACACCCGTTTCCGAGAGGATCGCCCGCAAAAGAGGACGCCTCAGGGCGATTTCGAGTTTGCAACTGCCGTCATCTTCGGCGGTTTCTCGAATGACTGCCCCTTGCTCATACAGTGCGGAGCGTACCCCGCCGGCCCCAGGGGGAAGATGCAAGACGGTATGAATGATTTGTTCGCGAATATGGCTGCTGATCGCCTCAGAAAGCTGGTTAAGCCCCTCCCCGGTCGCCGCAGAAAGCCCAATACGCAAGGTTTTGCCTTTTTCGTCAATAAAGGAATAGAGTTTAATCGAGGGGCTGGGAGGATTGGCGTCAATTTTATTAAAAATTTCAATCAAAGGAATCTTGTCCGCCCCGATTTCTGCCAACACAAGATTCACTTGTTCGATTTTTTGCAGGTACAGGGGATCAGAAGAATCAATGACATGCAGCAGTAAATTTGCACTCCGGGTTTCCTCGAGGGTGGCATTAAAGGCCTCAATCAAGGAGTGAGGTAAATGCCGAATAAACCCGACGGTATCGACCAGAGTGACAGACCCCAGATTGGGCAGCTCGATTTGGCGGGTCGTTGGGTCGAGGGTGGCAAAGAGTTGATCGGCCACGTAGACCTGATCTTCGGTTAACCGATTGAATAAAGTGGACTTCCCCGCATTGGTATAACCGACTAATGCGACAGTGAACTGTCCATGATTGTCGCGCGATTTACGAGAAAGCGCCCGCTGTTGGCGCACTTTTTCCAGCCGAGCCTTTAAATGCTTGACCCTATCGCGCAATAAACGGCGATCCGTCTCAAGCTGAGTTTCCCCAGGGCCGCGCAGACCAATCCCGCCCTTTTGGCGTTCAAGATGGGTCCAGCCACGAATAAGACGGGTCGACAAATGCGTCAACTGCGCTAATTCCACCTGAAGTTTTCCTTCGAAGGTGCGCGCGCGAGAAGCGAAAATATCAAGAATAAGGCCGGCCCTATCGCAGACACGGACTTTGAGAAGTTTCTCAAGGTTTCGTTCTTGCGAGGGAGATAAGGCGTGATTGACGAGCACGAGCTCGATATCGAGTGCGTTGACGAGGGCTTGAATTTCTTCAGCCTTGCCAGAACCGATAAAATATTTGGGATCAGGAGCATCACGTTTGAGGCTCACGACCTCAACGACAATAGCACCGGCTGATTCGGCCAGTGCTACAAATTCGTCGAGATCTTCATTGCCCTCTTGTACATGTACAAAATGGCAATGAATTAACAGAGCACGCTCACCCGATTGGGGACGATCGAACAATGGTCATGACCTCAGGTGCTAAAAGTTGCCAGGCAATTCTTCCTCGAAAGGCGGAGTTCCCATGCCTTCCGGTGAACCTGTCAGTGTAACCCCAGGCATTTTCACATTGCGTGCTGGAACAACGGTTGAAATGGCGTGTTTATAGACCATTTGACTGACCGTGTTTTTGAGCAAAACAACAAATTGGTCGAACGACTCGACCTGTCCTTGAAGCTTAATACCGTTAACCAAGTAGATTGAAACGGGAACCTTCTCTTTACGTAGTGCATTGAGAAAAGGGTCTTGTAAGGTCTGCCCTTTCGACATAGCCATCACTCCCAAACTGTTTTATTTATAACGCCACGTGGCGCTCGGCTATAATACCATATTTAAATATTAATGCGAGAGTGCAAAAAAACGCCCCCTCCTGAGTCAAAGAGGGCAGGTGCTTCGTGACCAGTTCCTCAGCCAGGTCATTTGACGCTTTGCCAACTGCCGAGTGGCGGCAATCGCTTTTTCGCGAAAAATATCAAAATCATAGGCGCCCGATAAATGCTCCCAAGCTTGGCGATACCCCACGGACCGCAGGGCTGGCAAATCCAGATGCAAATCGGGGCGCTGCATCAAGCCCCGAACCTCGTCCAAAAACCCTTGCGCCAGCATGGCATCAAAACGCTTGGCAATATTGGCATGCAACAGGGCCCTGTCCTCAGGCATGAGGCCGTAGATTTTGAGCGGATAAGGAAGAGCCTGCCCCGATTGTTCTTGGAGCTGTGACAAAGGAATGCCCGTCATTTCATAAACCTCGAGGGCTCGACCGATGCGTTGAGCATCGTTGGGTTTGAGACGTGCGGCCAGAGGGGGGTCGATAGATTGAAGCCGCTCATGCAGGGCTGGCCAGCCGAGCCCCCTGGCTTCTTCAGCAATCTGCTGTCTGATTTGGGGTGTGGAGACGGGCAAAGGGGAAAGTCCGTCTTGCAAGGCCTTAAAATACATCATGGTCCCCCCGACTAAGACCGGGGTTTTGCCAGCCTCAAAGGCTTTGTGAATTTCAATCAAAGCATCACGGCAAAAATCGGAGGCATTATAGGGGGTCGCGGGATCAGCAATATCGATCAAGGCATGGGGAAATTCCGCTAATTCTGCAGGGCTGGGCTTGGCCGAGCCTATATCAAGCCCCCGATAAACCTGGGTGGAATCAACGCTAATTAAAGACACGGGCTCACGCTGGGCCATTTCAATGGCCCGCGCAGTTTTGCCGGAGCAGGTCGGCCCCATGATGAATACGACGGTGTTTTGCATGGGGGGATCATACATTAAGTCAATTGACTTGTCACATGTGTTATCCCGCCACTTGGAACATGTTTCATGGAGGCGGAATAACACTACGTTTACAACATTAACGGAAAAAATTGGCACGCAATTTCTGATATAGTCTCAAACCTATCCTCTTTGGTATAAGGACATTTTTGATGCTTAACTGGTTGCTCGGCACACACACTCAGATTTTTCCCAAAGGTTCCTCCTACACAGAAATTGGCTCAGGGGGGCTTCAAATTGAAAGTGATGGTCAAAAAGCCACCCTCATTCAGCTTGACGGTTATCAGGGAAACGAAACGGGACGCGCGATTCTGACAGTCTATGACAAGAATGATCTTTACCTTCTTGAAAATGAAATCGAAACAACCGAGCGAATTGAGCTCCCCTTGCTCAATACCTGGCAGGTATTAGATGGCACCGCCTATCAAAGGTACACAGGCTTTAGCAGGGTCCGTCTGGTTTACAGCCATGACTGTCAACTTGGTTTCTTTTGCGAAATGGATCCCGGATTTAAATTCGATGAAATCCACGCCATTGCGCTCAGCGGACATGATTTTTTTAAAGAGCTATACACAGTCCAGCGGTTAAAAGCACACGCTCAAGAAGAACAGGCAGTCGCTGCTCTTCTGGCCTCAAAAGCTCACTTTCAAGTACTCGTTGACCATCACTCTTGTATTGCCTCCCTGGTTCGCGCAGGAGTATCGATAGAAAAAATGGTCAACATTTCTGCTCCAAACCTCAGTGTACTGTTAAGCAAATCCGAGCATCTCTACCCTGCATCGCAGTTTCTCAGCATCAATCAATTAATCGGGGCAGATCGTACCCCTAAAGCCATCCCCGCTAAAAATAATTGGCCTAAGCTTAGTACTCGGGGTGTAGCACACATTCATACAGGAAATGTCAGCATTGTTCAGACTGAAAATAGATACACGATTTCTTACACAAAAAACGGAAACACATTCGAGGCTGAATACCACGAATACACAGCCAACAACGACAAGGATAAAGCCGAGCTAGACGATCTTATTGTCACATCAAACAAACCGTATTCTCTTTTTCATGACTGGTACCATGCCAAATCTACAGAGGGCGATATTGCCTTCTATTACGCACCCGAATTGGGATGGGTCAGCCGAGTTAAACAAAGCGCGGGGTTCCAGGTGGCAGAGACTCATCAAGAAGACTATCGTCATCATTTTCGTTGCTTCCGCGAAAACAAATTTATTGCCTACCTGCAAATTGAAGGCATGACCAAAGAAGATTTTTTACAAATTCCGGGAATCAATCCCGTAAAAATCGAATTAATGTGCATGAATTTAGAGGCAGTGAAATTTCTAAAAACTCATGGCCTTCAGATCGCGGATTATGGAAACGTGGATGAAAATAGACTCGAGTATATTTTTACGTATTTCAAAGAGGCCAAATCTGCTCTTGAATTCGTCGACGTATTTGATTTATTGGCCTTAAGAAGCACCAGTCCTTTGCTACGCGCCTATGGCACAAGAACCAGACCCGCGATTGAAACTCAAGAGAGGCAAATTCCACTGGTCGAATCCCAGAGTCCTTCCTGCAATATCTTTTAAAGCCATCGCTATCCGCTGGCCCCATGATGCAATGTCGTGGGGCTAATTTAGAGGTTCGTTAAATCAACATCTCAGGAACATAATCTTTAGAAGAGATCAGATCCTTGGAAAGACTATGCACACTTTCCAGCATCCGCTCGATGTCTCGATAATTTAACGATTGCTGGAGTGCCCAAGCTTCGGTAAGTGAACGAAATACCGTTTCGAGGGGTTGTTGTAACAGCATGGGTGTGATCGCCTCCTCAGGCAAACCTCGAAGAAAACGAGGCATCTCTCGAAGGGTTAAATGATTGGGGCCGATGATTTGTGCATAAAATCCGAGTTGATTTAATTTTTGTGCAAAATGTTCGGCTTGGGCATGGATCAATTGAATGGGGGTTAGTAAAGGGACCTTGGGTTTTTCTGCTTGATTTAAATAATGCGTCCACTGCGCCTGCAGAAAATTTTGCAGGGTTTTGATCCAGTTGATCGCCCGTAACATAGAATTGTCTTGCATGATGATGACGCGTTTGTCGAGGACGGTGAGGACGCGGCCCAGGGGATGAGTTGTGACAACCCCCGACCGGGGTACCGGTCTGCCCCCTTCAAAGGGGACGGGCTCATCACGAGGTGGTCGCTCGATTGGGCGAAGGGACTGAGTAGGGACCTTTGCTGGCCCGACAGTGGGTGCGGCCACAATCGGATTCAACACCTTGTGCAAGGCACTGAAAATAAAATCATGCACGGTGCGTGCCTCACGAAAACGCACCTCATGCTTGGTCGGATGAACGTTCACATCGACTGCACTGTGATCACAATTCAAATGAAGGACATAAGCCGGATAACGCCCGGGATAAATTTTATCTTCAAAGGCCATGCGAATGGCATGACTGAGCATTTTATCGCGCACCATGCGACCGTTCACATAACAAAATTGAAGATCATTACTCGAGCGCGCGGCACTGAGATCGCCCAGCCAACCCTCCAATCGAAAGGCAGATATCGAATCGTCCACACGCAAGGCTCCTTGCATAAACGATTTACTGAGCACCTGCTCGATACGCAAGACAGGATCTTGTGCGACGCGGACGAAACGTTTCACTAGCTTTCCCTCATGAAACAAAGAAAAACCGACATCGGGCCGAGCCAAGGCCATCCGTTTGATCATTTCTTCAATATGAAGAAATTCTGTCCGATCACTTTTCATGAATTTACGCCGCGCAGGCGTATTGAAAAAAATATCAGCAACTTCAACCGTCGTGCCGCGTGGATGTGCCGCAGGGGAAATGGTGAGACTCATGTCCCGCCCTTGCGCGGAGGCACAGAGTGCATCATGGCTGTCGTGTTGTGAGGTGATCGTCACGCGAGCGATCGAAGCGATACTCGCCAAGGCTTCTCCACGAAAACCTAAGGTCCCGATTTGGGCCAGATCTGCAGGGTGAAGAATTTTGCTGGTGGCATGGCGTGCAAAGGCAAGTGAAAGATCTTCGGGATGAATGCCCAGCCCATTGTCCTGAATGCGGATCAATTCACGCCCACCCCCGAGTAAATGGATATCGAGTTGCGTGGCGCCGGCATCTAAACTATTTTCGAGTAATTCTTTGACCACCGAAGCGGGACGTTCGACGACCTCGCCTGCAGCAATTTGATTGGCCAATAGAGGGGGGAGCAGCTGTATTCGAGACATTGCAGTCCTTTTATTCGTAGGGGCTAATACGGATGCGTACTCGCATCCAATTAGCCCGCGCGCAGCGTTGAACAATCTTTTACAAGCTCTGCGAGCTTGCGGGCTAATTGGCTGGAGTACCAGCCGTATTAGCCCCTACGAAGCAGCGCTTCGTGAAAATACTAGCACAGGTCTACGCCGATTTCATTTTCTTCCATGCAGAGTCAGGCAAGGTTCCGCACAGCAAATGCAATTCCCTTTCTTGGGTTTCAGCTGTGGTGTGGAAAGGTCTGAACATCAGGGGATGCCGCGTGGCCTCTTGTCTTGCTCCATCGACTTCCACGGTAGGAGGCCCAGGAATTTCTTTGCACGTGAGTTGCCTGTAGGCTTGGTTGGTTTGCGTCAGTTCCGCATCGATGATGTCTTCATAGCCGACTTCTCTCCCGTCTTCCCCGGAAAGAAAAGAAGCCACCCCCCCAGCAAAAGCCGTTAAAACACCGATCACCATGCCCCCGAAACCGGTGAGCAAGCCAACCCCGCCTATAAATGCAGGCACGGAGTTCATTGCTGCGTTCACCCAACGCGTGAACACTTGGTATTTTTCGCCGGGACTGTGCGATAAGCCAGGTTCAAGATTTTTTTCAGCCTGTGGTTTTTGCTCAGACGTCTCCACCGTGTTTTGTTTGACATAATCACTTTCATGAAGTTTGACGGCATTCTTCAAGGCTTTATCCAGGTAAAAGGGCATCAAGCTCATGGCCATGATGCTGAGCAAGGCGCACCCCGCCCCAAATGGAATTCCGAGCAGAGAGGAAGCCATGTCCGCTGCAGCCAAGGCCGTGAAGACCGTTCCTATGAGGGTGCAGGCAAAGACCCAGGTAAAACGCCATAAATGTTTTGCGCTAGCCCTTTCAAATAATTCCCCGTAACTCAGGGTCGTGATCAGCGCAAGATTCGGCTTCAACAAACGGCCATTCGCATCGATCAAAATAGATGCGAGCAATTTTTTGATCGGATTAGCCTTCAGCTGTTCCCGATTAAATTTAATTCCCAGACCCAGTTCAGGTAAAAATACCATCATTCCTAAAATAAAAGTCGCGGCTTTGCATATAAGCATGCCCAGAGGGCTAGCGGTCCAAGCTGCAATTGTGAAAAATTCCCACATCCCATAGGCGATTAGCCCACCGTAAATCAGGGCATTGCAAAGACCGAGCAGCCTTGCGAGCAATTCTCGCCCCCACGAATAATCGGGTGTGGATTCGCGCGGCGAACTGAACAAATCAAAAATCAATTCAGAAGGCGCTCGACGACTGATCCAAAAATTTTGCTGCATGGGGAACCATGAAACCAGACCAATGATGGGCATCACCCACCAAGTGCCCAAACCAACCAGCAAGGCCAGGAAACCGGCCAAGGACAGCCCAATCGCAAGCCCATACCCCAAGGCCGAAATTTTGCCGTACCAGGCCTGATTTTTCAAACGAAGTAATAATTGCCGTTGTTCTTCCAATAACCAACGCAGGCCTTTTTGCTGCGCCAAACGACGTTTTTGCCCCAAATAGGCGAAGCCACGGAGGTAATCATTGTCCGTTTCTTCGGGTTTCGGAAGCAAGGGGGCCATGGGATCATCCGTTTCAGGGATCTCAGCAGGCTCGGGCACTTTGTCCCATACGGCTTTTAATTCGGCCCTTAGAGGATTAGTCCGCTGCAATTGCAGCCTTCTTGAACTCAACTCATGAAATTCAGGCGCTGTTCCCTCGGCGGGGCTCTGAGTGAGTGGAGGTAGTTGATAAACCCTCGCCAAGGCATCCGCCAAGGTTTCATTGGGTTGAACAATCACCCCATTTTCAGCCATGATTCGTTTAAGTTCAGCCCGGTTCCGTTCTAACCAGTTAATTTGTAGATCTTGGGTTGAAATAATCATGGGGAAAGCCCTCACAGCAGGCGAGTTAGTCTTGTATGTTAACTTTTTGCCCAAATGAAGTCAAGCCGGTGCGGGAGATTTCCTTTCAAAATCCATGGGTCCGTGCCCATCCTCTCGTGGAAGCAGTGCAGCCCCTTTGGTCAGGCAGGATTCGAAACCAAGCTCGATGGCTTTATCCGCATTCGTTCGCATGGACATATAGCTGTAATGCACGCCGGTGACTGCACCCAAGCCTTTTTCAACGGCGACTATCGTATCACTGAGGGCATTGACAGGTATTTCCATCAAATGAGCATTGGGGAGTAAATTTTTCGTATGAATCAACCAGTGTGCAGTTTGGCTCAAGAATCTTAATACAGGACCCACGGTCAAGCCCACAATATTTAACACCGCGCCAAAGGTGCAGACCACTTTAAAGGTATGCAGGGCTATCTTAGCTGCATAGACTTTTGCGCTGATCTCTCCGTTTTTATAATCACGGCGAGCCTCTACCCCACCTTTAACCCAGAAGTCATAAAGATGGAGAGGTTCTTGAAAAGCCTCGACCAACCCCAGAGGCAGGCGTAAAGGAATCGTCAAAAACGAGGTCGCGAGGGCCACATAGGAGGCTCGTTTGATCCGAAGCTTCGGCTCTTGATCGGGAAAACTCTTGATGTATGCCAACGACACTCTCAGGCTTAACCAATCTAAGGCACCATACACCGCATTCACAGGAAGCATTATAAGTGTGCCCAAGAAGCTGAAGGGAAGGCAGAGAGCCCGAAACATGATAGAAAAGGGCATGAATTGATTCGTGCGATCATTCCAAGCATTGATGAAATTATCCCAGGAATGCTTGAGGGTCTGCATGGCAGTATGGACGGATAATCTGATGACTAAGTCTGAAAGTCTGGCCTGACGAATGGCGGCGCGTACCGCCTTCAACTCTTTGGGAACTTGGTTCTTGGGGGTCAATGCAAAATACATTAAAAGGATGTAATAATCACGCTGAAACATGGAACGCTTCTCAAGCGCATTCTCAGCATAGTCCTTGTTTATCACAAACTTGCTCATGGGCTCCTCTTTGGTAGTTAGGTCTCCACTATAATGGTTTTGTTTGAGAAGTCAATGACTTGCACAAATTGTTACAAAGTAAAAGAGGCTAGAAACAAGGATCATGGTATTTGCAAGACCTGTCCAACCTTCAACTCATCCGATTTGAGGCGATTCGTCTTACGAATACCGCCGATGCTGGTATTGTAACGGGCAGCCAGATCGGAAAGAGATTCGCCCTTACGGACAGTGTGGGTTTTTGAAGCTGTTTGCAACAAGGGCAGATCCTGATACTGGTGGGCATTTGAGCGAACATAATGCTTAATCCCCCCTAAAATCGAGTGAACCACCTGCTGTTGGTATTCTGCCGAACGTAGCTTTTTCTCGCTATGCGGATTCGAAATGAATTCTGTTTCAACCAAGACAGAGGGAATATCTGGGGATTTTAAAACAGCAAAACCGGCCTGTTGCACATGCTTGCCATGCAGGGCAGTGATCCCGCCTAAATTATTTAAAATCGCCTGCCCCACGACCAAAGAAGATTCTTTGGTGGCAGTTTGCGATAAATCCAGCAACACACTGGTGAGGACATCGTCTTTGTCATCAAGGCTGACACCGCCAATCAAATCCGCGCGATTTTCGCTGGTCGCAAGCCAACGCGCCGCTTCACTAGAAGCTCCCCCCTCCGAAAGCGTAAAGACCGAAGCCCCGTTCGCATTCGGATGGGTAAAAGCATCCGCATGGATTGAAACAAATAAATCTGCCTGATGCTGCCTTGCTTTCACAATCCGTTGACGCAAGCCCACATAATAATCACCATCGCGGATCATGACAGCACGCATCCCCGGCTCATTGTTGATCGCCGTATAAAGCGCTCTGGCCATAGACAAGACCACGTCTTTTTCACGTGTGCCGCGAGGCCCCACTGCCCCGGAATCTTCACCCCCATGTCCCGCATCGATGGCCACCGTAAACACGGCTTGTGATTTGACTGCAGGCGAGGCTTTAGTGACCTGGGCTGGCGGCTGAGGCAAGGCCTCTTTACGAGGAATCGTAGTTTCATTGTTTTTTAAATCTAAAACCAAGCGATGTCCGTAAGCATCGTTTGGGTTGAGCTTGGTCACCTGGGGTTTGACCGGTGATTTCAAATCTAACACGATACGCAAATCATGTTGATCACGCACAGCATGGCGCAATTGCGTCACTGGCGTGCCTTCCCATTGGAGTTGATTCAGCTTGGCGGTGAGCTCCGCAGATTTAATATCCAAGACAATCCGATGAGGATTTTGCAATTCGATCACGTGATAACTCACCGGACCACTCAGATCAAGGACGATCCGCGTATTTTCGGGCTCGGGCCAAATACGAATGTCTCGAACCTGCGCTGCATTCGCGCCTTGAGTCATGATTAACCCGATGATGATGAGAAACCGAAAAAATCTCATAAACGCTTCTCAAGTTGGCTCAACACAAATTTTCCATATTCTGTTTTCGCATCTAACTGTGCAAGGCGCCCCTCTCCCTCCGTGTCAAGGCGAATAATTAAATCAGGCTCGGGTAATTCGCCGATTCCATGGTCAGGCCATTCGAACACACATAAATTTTGAGGGGTTAAATAATCCCGCAACCCGATGTATTCTAACTCTTCTGGATCATGAATGCGGTACAAATCGAAATGGTAGACGGGTTTTTTATGCGTGTGCAAATAAGGCTCAACTAAAGTGTAGGTTGGGCTGCGCACAAAACCATCGTAATGCAATCCTGTCAACAAACCGCGTACCAAGGTGGTTTTACCGGCGCCTAAATCCCCTTCCAAAAAAATCACGGAAAGCTCTTCACAGTATTTAGAAATTTCATGCCCAAAATCGAGGGTTGCCTTTTCATTGGCTAATAAATGGTTACGCATATCATCCTAGTAATTTCTGAAGAAATGGGTATAAATCCGTGGCAATTAAACCACGCTCGCCAGAAGTAGCCGCCAAATCGCCTGCAGCCGCATGCAGACAAACGCCCAAACAGGCTGCGGTCAATAAACTATCACACTGTGGCATCAAACCGCCAATAACTCCGCTTAAAATATCGCCCATGCCCGCCGTCGCCATGCCTGGGTTGCCCTGATCACACTGATACAGCATTTCGCCGCCATCGCAAATTAAGGTGTGATGACCTTTGAGGACAACAATCCCCTGATATTTTTTTTGCAGGGCACGAATCGCTGCAGAACGATCGGCCTGAACCGCTTCGGGAGTGATGTTTAATAGACGAGCAGCCTCACCTGGGTGAGGCGTCAAAATCCAATCCGGAGATTGGCGCGGTTGCTTCGCCAATAAATTGAGCCCATCCGCATCCAGCAAAAGAGGCAGATTTCTCCTGAGGGCCTGCGACCAAAGCCCCTCAGACCAGGGGGTTTGCCCCAGGCCGGGCCCCAGAATCAGATGGGTGGCCTCATCCAGCAGAGGCGTCAATTCATCAGGGATAAAGACTGGGCGGACCATCAACTCCGGGCGCGCTACATTCAAGGTTGCGGCATGTTGAGGATGCGTCGCAATTTTAACCAGACCTGCGCCGACCCGCAAAGCGGCTTCGCCGGCCATATGGACCGCTCCGGACATTCCCACATCGCCCCCCACAACCAAAATGCGGCCAAAAGACCCCTTATTGGCCTCGGGTGAGCGTTTTGGTAAAGATTTTATCAATCCCTCTAGGACAAGGCCTTGTATTGATGCCATAATTCCTCCATCTTTTAAAATTATATAAGAGGATACGCAGTTATGTTACGTAATCTGCTGATTTTATTTTGTGGGCTACTTTTGCCCCTGACTGGCCTGGCCGAAAAAAGCACGCAGTTGCACATTAAGCCCGAATCCGAATCGAAAATTATCGGAGCCATCCGAAACACTGACACCATGGTCCTGCTTGAAAATCAAGGCAAGTGGATCAAGGTCATCGATGTTGAAACCGGCCTAGTCGGGTGGCTGCTGACCCCAGAGAAGAAGGGTTAACACCTCATCAGGTGCTCTCTGTAATACTGTAATTCCTTGATCGAATCACGAATATCGCTCAGAGCACGATGGTCCCCCTCTTTTTCAAATTTTGCGATGGCTTCAGGGGCCCAGCGACGTGCTAGCTCTTTCAAGGTACTGACATCGATGTGTCGGTAGTGAAAGAACGCTTCGAGGGCGGGCATTTGTCGGGCTAAAAAGCGACGATCCGCGCAAATGCTGTTGCCGCACATCGGCGAAACGCGAGCCTCAACATATTCATTTAAAAAACGCAGCGTTTCTTCTTCCGCTTGAGCTAAGGTGATTCGACTGGCGCGCACGCGTTCGGTCAGGCCTGTTTTCCCATGCTGCTTGGTGCACCATTCGTCCATGCCCTCCAGCATCTGATCGGAGACGTGAATCACGAAATCGGGTCCTACGGCGATTTCATTCAGCTGACTGTCTGTCACGATGGTGGCTATCTCGATGATGCTGTCTTTGTCATAATTCAGCCCGGTCATTTCCAGGTCGATCCAAATTAAGTTGGTTTTTTTATCCATGAAGGCCTCAATGTTGGTAAAATAGAAGTATATGCTAAAACGTCACTTATCCCTACAGCAAAAAACACGGATCCAAGCCCTTCAAGACTCTCGTACCGGAGTCGTGATGCGCGTAAGCGCGCAACTGGGTCGGGAACTTGAAATCACCAACGAAGCAGGCGACACCTTTCCGGCCAAGCTTCGACAAAATTTACCGCCGATCGTGACCGGTGATTGGGTCCTGGGAAGCCAGGCCACGCCTCCGGTGGTCATCGAACAATTGCTGCCACGGACCAATTTGATTGAACGTCCGGCCAAATCGGGCAAACGCAAAGCCATCGCGGCCAATGTGGATCAAGCTTTATTAGTCATTGCCCCTGTCCCAGAGGCCAGTCTATTAATGATCGATCGTTACCTCGTGCAATTACATGCCCAGGGTTTACCGATGATTCTGGTAGTCAATAAAGCTGATTTGGGAATCGAAAGCTTACTCGCCATGATTGATCTCTATCGTGGATTAGGTTACACCGTGCTCACGGTCAGCAGTCAATTCAACACGCTGGAAGATCTTCCCGAACGACTGGAGGGCAAAACCAGTCTCGTCTTAGGGCAATCCGGGGTTGGAAAATCTTCATTGATTCACGCGATTGATCCCAGCATCCATATTCGGATTGGCGATTTATCCCAATCAGAACAAGGAAAACACACCACCACGACCACACGCTTATACACGGTGGGCGATGCCGAGATCATCGACTCTCCTGGCGTTTATGATATTGCCAGCTGGCACTTGAGTCCCGAACAATTGCGCCAGGGTTTTATTGAAATAAACGCTCAAAAACATGCCTGTCAATTCAATGATTGCACGCATACCCACGAACCTGTCTGTGGGGTTAAAACGGCTGTTGAGGCGAACACTATTTCTGCCTCACGTTACAAAAACTATTGTTACCTATTAAACGAGTGAACCATGTCTAATTTCGCAAAAATGCAAGCTTACGCTCCCTTGAAATTTTCCACCTGGTGTTTTGGCGCCCTGGCCCGGATTAATATCCCCTTTATTAAGAATTATTTTATTCGCAAGTGCATTCGAAAATACAATATCGACATGCAAGAAGCCGTTCAGCCGGATATTCATGCCTATCAAAACTTCAATGAATTTTTTTCGCGTCGGTTGAAACCAAGCGTGCGTCCCTGGGCCCCTCTGCCCGCCCTGCCTTCGCCTGTCGATGGGTACATCAGCCAAATCGGTCCGATTGATCATCAAACGATCATTCAAGCCAAAGGCTTAGATTATACGGTCGCGGAACTCATCCTCGATGATCACCTGGCGGAACGTTTCAATCATGGATCCTTTGCCACCTTGTATTTATCGCCTCGTGATTATCATCGGGTGCATATGCCCATGGACGGAAGTTTGGTGTCGATGACCTTTGTGCCCGGTCGTTTATTTTCCGTCAATCCTGAAACCGTCGATTATTGGCCGAAACTCTTTGCTCGCAATGAACGTTTGGTTTGCCATTTTGAAACCGCTCGCGGTCCGATGGTTGTTGTGCTAGTCGGCGCCTTGAATGTGGCCAGCATGTTTACCTCCTGGGAAGAAGGTCCGATCCGTTATTCGAATGTCACCACCCGTCATTATCATCCGCCCAAGTTTTTAAAGCGTGGCGATGAAATCGGCGGCTTTGTGATGGGTTCGACGGCGATTATTCTATTCCCTCAAGGGGTCGTCGAATGGAATGCTGATTTGAAGCCATTGGATGAGGTGAAGTTGGGAAGGGCGATTGGGCGGGTTGTTTTAGGCGCGATCAAAACTAAAAGGGATAACCTGCTGAATATGCGTCGCCCCTAAAGCCAACATCATTAACCGATCAAACCCCAGCGCGATCCCGCTGCAAGCAGGCAGCCCGTGATAAATCGCCGCGAGCAATAAGGGATCCACGGGTTTTTGCGGCAAACCTTGCTCGGCGCGCAACAGATTATCTTGAATAAAACGCTTTTCTTGTTCTTTTGGATCAAGCAATTCATGATAACCATTCGCCAATTCGAGGCCATTCACAAACACTTCCACCCGTGAAGCGACGGCAATCCCGTTTTTGATCTGCGTCATCGCCAGTGCAGCCTGTGAAGCAGGATACTCATAAACAAAGACAGGCGAATCAAAACCCAACTGGGGTTCAATCACGTGACTGAACAACAATTGAAGCCAGGTGTCTTTATCCGCAGATTCTAAACTTTCACTGACGCTGATCCCTTTTTGCTGAGCCGTTTTTTTCAGATCCTCGACAGAGGCTTGATGAGGGTCAATCTGACAATAATCAATAAAGGCCTTTTGATAAGTCAAACGCTGACTCGGGGCTGATTTTAAAATCAAGGCCAATAAATCATCCACCTCGTCCATTAAATTATCGAGGGAAAACCCATGACGATACCATTCAAGCATCGTGAACTCAGGATTATGATAACGCCCGGCTTCATCGCTGCGAAACACTTTGCCAAGCTGATAAATATCAGGCGCACCTGCGGCGAGCAGACGCTTCATCGCGTATTCGGGGGAGGTTTGAAGATAAAAGGTTTCGCCCTGATAAGGCACCGCAATCCCTTCGAGCGCCAAATCCGTGACCGTGGCCCGAGAGAGCAAGGGCGTGTCGACCTCAAGAACCTCGCGGGCTGCAAAAAAGGCGCGAACTTCGGATAAAATTCGCGCCCGATTTGCGAGCATGTCAAGACTGAACGAAGGCTGCCAGTCCATCAGGCACGAGCCATGTATTCGCCTGTGCGGGTATCTACACGAATCGTTTCGCCCACTTGCACAAACAAAGGAACGCGGACCACAGCCCCGGTTTCTAAGGTGGCAGGCTTGCCGCCGCCGCCAGAGGTATCCCCTTTGAGGCCAGGATCTGTGTCCACAATTTTGAGGGTCACAAAATTAGGGGCTTGGATAGTCAAGGGATGACCGTTGTACAAGGTCACAATGCAGATGTCTTGCTCTTTGAGCCATTTTTCCGCATCACCCAAGGTTTCGCGATTCACTGAATGCTGTTCAAAGGTATCGGGTACCATGAAATGCCAGTACTCACCATCGGTGTAAAGGTATTGCATGTTGAGGTCGACTACGTCAGCGCCCTCAACGCTATCACCCGATTTGAAGGTCCGCTCGAGTACACGGCCATTATTTAAGTTGCGCAACTTGACTCGATTGAAGGCCTGGCCTTTGCCGGGTTTCACGAATTCGTTCTCGATGATGCTGCAAGGATCGCCGTCTAGCATAATTTTAAGGCCAGACTTAAATTGATTGGTTGAAAATGTCGCCATATTGTTCGTCCCCAGGTACAATGCGCACCATGATACCTCAAATGAAGACAGATTGGCAGACCCTCGATTGGCAACAGGCCCTAGGCCAGGTGATTACCTGCCCCGAGGTCCTGGCGGCTCGCCTGCAGCTGCCACCAGGCACGCTCAGCCACAGCGCCGCAGGGGCCGGCTTTTCCCTTAAGGTTCCCGAAGCCGTACTCAAACGTATCAAACCAGGAAACCCCGAAGATCCCGTCTTAAAACAATTTTTACCGGTTTCGCAAGAGCTCGAAGCAATCCCTGGCTACACGGCCGATCCGCTCCTAGAAACGGCCGTCAACCCTATTCCCGGGCTTTTACAGAAGTTTGATAATCGGGTCTTGCTGACCCTCAGCCATCACTGCGCAGTTCATTGCCGCTATTGTTTTCGCCGAAACTTTAACTATTCGGATAATACTCCCGGCAAAACAGGCTGGAAACAAGCCTATGAGGCGATTGCAGCGAACCCACAACTCGAAGAAGTGATTTTGTCCGGCGGCGACCCACTCTCTCTGCCCGATCACTACCTCGCCTGGCATTTAGCACAAATCGCGGCGATCCCGCATATTCGAGTGGTCCGTTTTCACACCCGCTTTCCCCTCATGATTCCTCAGCGAATCACGGCTTCGTTTCTTGAGACCTTAAAAAATTGCCCACTCCGGATCGTGATGGTCTTGCACTGCAATCACGCTCAAGAAATTGATGAAGACGTCAAAACAGCCTGCACCCTGTTGAAAAATGCAGGCATTTGTTTACTCAATCAAACCGTGATTTTGCGCGAGATTAATGACAAGGTGGAGACACAGCGCGAGTTAGCCTGGGCACTGTTTGAGACCGGGGTGATGCCTTATTATTTGCATTGCTTTGACCCCGTCAAAGGCGCACATCATTTTGATCTGCCCATCGAAGAGGCCAAAGCCTTGTACTTGGAATTGCGGAAGGTCTTACCTGGGTATTTAGTGCCACAGTTGGTGAAAGAAGTTCCGGGCGAAAAGGCCAAGGTTGTCGTTTAGCACCTTAAAACGAATAAGCGATCAACCCATCCGCTAATTTCGGCTCAAACCAGGTCGATTTGGGCGGCATCAGCAAATTCGCATCCGCCACGGCAAATAACTGTTCGGTTTGCGTCGGATACATCAAAAAGCCTACAGCGGCTTCTCCACTTTCCACGGCTTGCTTGACCTCAGCAACAGCATTCAAACCTCCCACAAAACCAATCCGTGGATCCGTGCGAATGTCAGCGATCCCCAGAATCGGCTCAAGAACAAAACGTGAGAGCGCAGAAACATCGAGCGATAAAATAGGATCTGTTTCATGAGTGTCTTTACGTTTCAAGGAAAATGCCTGAGAACCCAGCATCATATGACAAATTCCCGGCGTGACAGGCAAACTCAAATCAGCGATGAGCTGAATCTCGTAATGCGTTTTGAGAGCATCGATGAAAGACTCGGGGCTATGGCCATGCAAATCTTGAACGGTGCGATGGTATCCCATGATTTTCATGTCTTGTCCCGGAAAGACCACCGCAAAACAATAAGGGGGAGCCGTCTCGGGAGATGCTTCGTAGGCACGCAAGGCAGCAGCACTGCGATGATGTCCGTCGGCGACATAGAGCAGGGGCTGAGCAGCAAAGAGTGATTTAATGGAGGTTTCATTTTCAGGCGCAGTCACTGCCCAGAGCTCGTGTTGCACTCCATTTAAATGGGCGGATAATAAAGGTTCACCCGCAGCACAATTTTTTAATAAGGTGGCAATCTCCCCCTTGTCTCTTACGGCCAATAAGACGGGACTGAGTTGCCCTTTGACTGCTTGAATATGCCGAACACGATCATTTTCTTTATCAGGACGCGTGAGCTCGTGTTTGCGGATCAAACCATTTTTATAATCGAGCACCGATATCAGGCCCACCAATCCATATTGCTTGCGTTCGCCATCCTCCATGGCATAGATATAATAGCGCGGAGCGGTGTCTGATTGAAACACACCTTCTTTGAGTAGACGCTGCCACTGCTCATGGGCTGCCAAATAAACCGATTCGTCATTGAATGCGATCCTGTCCTCGAGCAAGGCTTCCGGGCGCGTCACATTCAAAAAGTTTTTTGGATTCTTTTCAGTCGCCTGTTTGACCTGTGCTCGCGAGACCACGTCGTAAGGGGGTGCGATAACCTCATTAATCCAATTTTTGTCTGAAAATACCGCCTGGAGTCTGTGAATTTCGGTCATGAGTCTTCCCTTGAATGATTAGGTTGAGCTGAGAGGAGGAGAGGTCATCATCTTTTGATAGTGACAGTCTATTCTGGGTCGCCGCACTCTGGGTTGGCCGCACACCCTCGAATATAAACTTCAAACAATTATCGAGCACCGAGCCGACAGGCTTCGGTTGAACACGCGCAGCATTGTAACTGATAACAAACTGAGACATGAATGCAGGGAGCGAAATGAAGTCAACGCAATTGTCATATTTTGTAAAAAATTCATTAATACTGAGCTGACAAGCGAGCAACTTGAGTTGTTGGTCTTTTCTAGCAAGACTTTCATAATAGGTTGAGCAAGATTCAGCGAACACCTTCATCCCCATCCATAATAGTAACTCAGGATCGGTGACGCTATGAAAATGATGTTTCATCTGAGCCACGGAAAAGATCGATGCGGAACCTGCAGCCTTGTGATAAACCTCAAGCTCTCTCTCTTGAGCTGCAATTTTATTCTCAAGCGCCTTTCTGGCAGACGACTTGATCGGATTGTATGCGTAATATCGAGCAAGTTCTTTTCTGTCAGCAGCCAGTTGGTCTTTCAATTGCTGATAGTCGAACTCACAGCTGTATATTGCAGGAGGATTCGATTGAAGGCGCATGAGACTGTAACGTAAACGAACCGTCGCACGGAGTAATTCGGCCAAAGCTTTTTCTGAATCAGACAATTGCCGGCCGGTATGCAAGTTACCAGTGTGATTCACATGTTGTGCATAAAAATGGAGAACACCCGTTTTCAGGGTACCGAAGTGGATTTTTGAATAATTTTGAAGATGGTATTCAAAATGGAGCAATCCGGGGATCAGTTGGGTGGACTGCTGCGTAATGATTTGGTTTCCTGCGGCATTAACAGCTAAAGCAGCCGTTGCATTTTGGCTGCGTTCCTCGTTTAATTCATCCTGAAGTTTTTTTAACCTTTCTGTGATTTGTCGAGCCTTTTCCTGCAACCCTGCAATTGCTTTTTCAAAAGGTCCGAATCTCACGCCACGAATTTGGTCTCCGAGTTCCGTGATGTCGATAAGTTTTTCATGCTCAGATTGTACTGCTTCTTCAAATCGCTCATCTACTAGACTAAAGTGCCCAGCCAAGGCGCGACGGATCTCATCTTTCTGATGAGTGAGCGCCATCGTATTAGTCTCATGAAATTTTTTATAATTATCCCACTGCTGTTGATTAGACTCCATGAGATACTGGTTGGTAAGCCATGTTTCTACCTCTTTCACGGCCTGTTTGTAACTTTGGATCGCAGCCTGTGCTTGCGCATAATGTGCTGGTTTGCGGAATTGCTCCAGTGCCTCAACAGCCGCTGAATTTTCTTTTTCATAGGTGATTTTTTTGGGCACTTCAATGATCTCCTCGACAGTGATATCGGGGCCCCCTACAGGAGATTCTTTCACCTCCGAAATATCATCCGGATCGTAACTCAGGGGAACCATTTCATTTTTATAGGAATCTGATCTAGGGGAGCGACTAGAAATGGAATGAACGTTTGAGCTTGAGCTTGAGCTCGAACTTGAGCTCGAATTTGAGTTGAACCCACCGACCATAAGCGAAGCAGACCCATTCGATTGCAGATGAATTTCTCTCTTCTTTTTATTCTTATGTTTATCTTTATGTTTGATATCCACAGAGGTGTTAGACAGGGTGGAGTTCGCATGGGAACCGGGGGGGCTGTGATGATGGTGAGCGTCCAAGATTTGAATCTGTCGAGCTTGCTGCACAGCGCGATACTGAGGAATAATGTCTTTTGTTAAGATGGCGAGCTCGGTTTCATCCAAAAGCTCTTTCATCCTCTTTTGTTCTTGAGTGAAAGTCACGCTGCCGAGTCCATACGCTCCGGCGTAGCCAGTATTGAAGACGCTATTCGTCACTTTCTCAATTTCATTCAGTAAAGATGCCGACTGGAGCAGCAGAGCATATCGCTGATGGTCATTTCCACCCACGAGATAGACCCTAGCCTGGGCTAAGGCTTGGAAAATCAATCCTTCGAGAACGATTTTCGGATAAATTTTCCCACCATTGCGCATGAGTTTGTATGCAATGCCTTCAAGGAAGAATGCCATAGGTTCCGTTTCAAGCAGGGCCTCATAAAAACACAGAGAAATCTTGAGTCGTATATCATCCTGCTGAAGGTGATAACGCTCGCCGAGTGCGGAGGGAAAGTTGGTTTGCACGAGTTTCACCTTCGGCCGCAACATCAGGCTTCGAGCCTTGTCCTCTGGCCCTGTATTCGAGCTCAATTGTTTATCCGTCAGACTCCCTGTGCACATTTGATCATTAAAGCTCTCTTGGTTTAAAAACCAAAGGGGGTCAAGTTCGAGGACCGCAAGTCTTCTGAGTTCAAGAATCAGCTCTGCCTTTCTTTCAATCCGCACGAGCTCCGCCATGCCCGTGGTTCTATAGTGAGTGATCTTGTTGAGCAAATCACTGCCTGTAATAAAATAGGTGTTTTCATCTTGGCCAGTGATTGTTTTTAGTAATGTGCCAATGTATGTCATCAGGCTCGGATTAGCTAATGCCTGTCCGATAAGCAAAGAAACAACAAGACTTCTTTTTTCAGTCACATTGAGCGGGGAGTCATTGGCTCGAACGATCGTTTTCAAACGATCTCCGAGTAATTTCAAATCATCATGAGCAGCCCAAAGCTTAGCAGATCCCTCAGCGAAAAGCGCTGGGAGGCCTGCTTGGAGAGGTCGAGATGTTTTGACAATTCGTTCTTCCTTGATTTTTTCGTATTCTTGATCGGTCAGTCCTTTCAAAAAGCTTCCCAGCTCTTTCGTATTTTTAATTTTAAAGGAAGCTGCGTTTCCCATGGGAGAGAGATAGCCAACCACGTATTCGTTGGTTCCATTCATGAACACTTCCGTGACAGTGAAGCCCTTTTGCAGTTGAACTGGATACCCATTGATCGCATGCTGCAAGGCCAATTCAATTTTCATGGAATTAAATAACGCTTCCCATGCCTGGGGCGAATATTTCAAAAGTGCCAGACTCTTATCTGCCTGCGGGTCGATAATGCAATCCTGGGTAGAATGAGTCGATTCTTTTCCTGTTCGATAAGCTTCTTCAATTCGGTGTTCGAAGTTGTACAAGACCATTTCACATTTTTCCAAGTACCCATCAAGGTACTTCTTCTCAAAGGAATGTGAGACCGCAGTTGCCTTGATCACCCGCGCGACAGACTCCACTAAAAGATAAATAAGGTAAGCGTTAGTTTCTTTTTTGATCAACTCGTCATAAATCGATACCAGATAGTCTGCAGAAATCAAACGCGATTCGAGCAAAAATTTAAAAGTACAGATCGCAGACACGGCCTCGGGTGAATAGGGCGGAAGGATGGAGTCAAATTTCAGTTGAGCCTCAAGGCTGCTGTCTTCGGGCGACAGTTTTACCGCGGAATTAAATACGCTGGCCAGGACATTTCGAACATTTTTCTGAGTAAATATCCCTTCAATCGTAGTTTGCTGAAGATAGGTTGTATGTTTCTTCAAGATCTGATCATAGAAACCGACCAGAATTTTAGCACGCAGCAATCCTGCGACATCCGTTTGATTCGAAATCGTTTTCCAAAGCATTGCAAAAAAAGGAGGAACAATTTCTTCGAGCTTGACCTCATTTAAATCAACCTGATCCAGTGGCGAGTCCAGTCCCTCTTTGAAATATTTTTTTTCTTTTTGGAAAGTCAAATAGAGTGCTTTTGTTCTGAGTTCATACAGGAGCTCTAGATTTTCTAAGACCTGGCACTGACTGTTGATGAAACTTTGTTGAAGTTCTGCAATAGAATAAGTGAGAGGGAAATTTGAATAGACCTTTTGAGATTCAGACTGATCCTCAATTTTAGATTTGGATGATTTTTGATCAGAATAAAGACCCACACTGAACGTAAGTCTATCGTTCACTAGTTTCGGACTGAAAAGCTTGAGAGGGAGCGGGTTTCTGACCTCATTCGATTGCTCATCGCGATAAGGCGTTGTGTTGTCTAAAAAAGCGGCCAGGCAATGAAGTTTGGGACTGTTCAAATCTTGAATATGAAAAATTTCAGCCAATTGGCTTTTAATAAAATCCCAGTGAGTGTAGAAGACTGAGAGAATCGCCAGAGGGTCCAGGTATCGGGATTTTGTTATCTCATTCCAAGAAGCGGCGTTAGCAACATCCGCAAAAACAATCCCTGTGTTCTCTAGGTTTCGATGTTTGACTATAAATGGTTGATTAGCAGTAACCTCGAATTTCATAGCCATACACCCCACAATTACTACAGACAATAATTAAGGAAGTAGTATGGCATAATCGAGGTCTCAAATCTATAGCCTATGACTTTTTGTCAACCGTCACCTGGGTGGGCTGCTGAAAACCTCGAGGGAGTAATTTACCTCGGTGTCCCCTCGCCCCTTCGTAATACTCTAAGTCTTTGGAAGTAAGGGTTTTTTTCCGATTTCCGGCGCTGATGGTGATCCCTTCTTTTGTTTCTAAAACGAGCATCGTCAGTACGCCATCCTTCCCTGATTCGAGCTCGGTTTTATCAATTTGTATCATCTTATTTCCCTTGCCCTTGGTCATTTCAGGCAGGTCTTTGAGAGGGAATAAAAGGGCCCGTCCCTGCTCTGTCACTATCAAGACCTGTTGTTTGGCAACCTGGTCAATAATGACGGGTTGAGTCATGCCGCCCTCGGATCGAATGATTTGCTTCCCTGTTTTGTTTTTAGAAAACAGATCGGCTGTTGGAGCAATAAACCCATAACCTGCCTTGGACTGGAGGACCACTTTTTGCCCTTCGGTGGGCATGATGACCGAGACAAAGGTCGCTCCGCTGGGGGGCGTGAGCTGGCTCGTCACCGGTTCGCCCAAACTTCGAGCCGAAGGCAGAGTATGGGGCATGACTCCGTACATCCTTCCTGTCGAGTCAACGAACAAGGCCATCTGATTTGATTTTCCTTGGGCTTGAGACAAGAAATTATCACCGGATTTGTAGTTCAGATCCGCTCCAATTACATCATGACCCTTGGCAGAACGAACCCAACCTTTTGCAGATAAAACCACCGTGACTGGTTCACTTGGAATGGTTTCTTCGACGGTCAGGGCCTGAGCAGATTCTCGCTTCACAATCGGAGAACGGCGTTCATCGCCGAATTTTTCACGCAAGGCCTCGAGTTCTTTACGAATTAAGGTGGTCATCCGTGCGGCAGACCCTAAGGTTTCTTCGAGGGATTTACGTTCTTCAGCCAGATTTTTTTGCTCGGTTTTGATTTGAATTTCTTCGAGCTTGGCCAATTGACGTAATTTTAAATCTAAAATGGCTTCGGCTTGCCGATCAGTAATTTTAAAGCGTTTGATCAGTGCGGGCTTAGGCTTGTCTTCGGTGCGAACGATTTTGATCACTTCGTCGATATTGAGGAAAGCAATCATGAGGCCATCGAGGACTTCCAGGCGATCAATCACTTTTTCAAGACGGTGTTCAAGACGACGTTTTACCGTGATGCGACGATAGTCGAGCCACTCACGTAAGACCATTTCAAGATTTTTCACCTGAGGACGACCGTCCAGACCAATCATGTTCATGTTAACACGGTAATTATTTTCAAGATTAGTGGTGGCAAACAAATGCATCATGAGTTGCTGAGCGTCGATACGGGGCGATTTAGGAACGATCACGATTCGAATGGGATTTTCTTGATCCGATTCATCACGCAAATCCACCACCATGGGCAATTTTTTAGCCTGCATTTGCTCAGCGATTTGCTCCAAAATTTTGGTGGGTGAGACTTGGTAAGGCAAGGCCGTGATCACAATATTGCCTGTCTTTTTGTCTTGCTTATAAACAGCCCGACTTCTGATACTGCCATTTCCCGTGCGATACATTTCGAGAATGTCGCGGGCAGGAGTAATGATTTCAGCTCCTGTGGGATAATCAGGACCCTTCACGATTTTGCATAGTTCCGCCAATGTCGACTTGGGTTCTTTGAGCAATAAAATACAAGCATCCGTGATTTCAGTTAAATTATGCGGAGGAATATCCGTTGCCATTCCCACGGCAATCCCTTGACCGCCGTTCAACAAAACATTGGGCAATTGTGCGGGCAGGGTTTTAGGTTCTTCTAAAGTGGCATCGAAATTAGGCTGCCAATCGACGGTCCCCTGCCCTAATTCTGCGAGCATGATTTCCGCATACGCCGCCAAACGTGATTCCGTGTATCGCATGGCCGCGAAGGATTTCGGATCATCGGGGCTACCCCAGTTACCCTGTCCATCGACTAAAGGATAACGATAAGAAAAATCTTGGGCCATCAAGACCATGGCTTCGTAGCACGCGGTGTCGCCGTGAGGATGAAATTTACCGAGCACGTCACCGACGGTGCGAGCCGATTTTTTGTATTTGGCTGAGGCTTTCAGGCCCAATTCCGACATGGCATAAATAATACGGCGCTGCACCGGCTTGAGCCCATCCGCCAAACTGGGCAAGGCTCGATCGAGAATCACGTACATCGAATAATCTAAATACGCTTTTTCAACGAAGGTTTGCAAAGGTTGTTTTTCAGTATTATACATCGGCTAAATCTCCCTTGCTTTCAAGCCAGGATTTACGGTCGCTTGCGCGTTTCTTCGCTAAGAGCATGTCCATTAATTCGTCTGTTTCTTTCGGAGAAGGCAGTGTGAGTTGAATCAAGCGACGTGTATCAGGGGCCATGGTAGTTTCGCGCAATTGCGAAGGATTCATTTCACCCAAGCCTTTGAAGCGTTGGACACTGACCTTTCCTGATTTTTTCTCGGCCTCCAGCCCGTCTAAGATCCCCTGTTTTTCGGATTCGTCGAGGGCATAATAGACTTCTTTGCCCAAATCGATCCGATACAAGGGAGGCATGGCCACAAAGACATGACCGGCTTTAACGAGGGCAGGGAAATGTTTTAAGAACAAGGCACACAAGAGTGTGGCAATGTGAGCCCCATCCGAGTCCGCATCGGCCAAAATACAGATTTTGCCATAACGCAGGTTTGTCAAGCTGTCGTGCCCGGGGTCAACCCCCAAGGCCACTGCAATGTCGTGCACTTCTTGTGAAGCGAGCACCTGTTGAGATTCGACCTCCCAGGTATTTAGGATTTTTCCGCGCAGAGGCATGATGGCTTGAAACTCACGGTTACGCGCTTGTTTGGCAGAGCCACCGGCAGAATCCCCTTCGACTAAAAATAATTCCGTTTGACGCATGTCGTCTGACATGCAGTCTGCCAGTTTTCCTGGGAGCGCAGGACCGCTGGTGATTTTTTTACGCGCAACGACCTTGCCCTTGCGCAAACGTGATTGGGCCGACTCAATGATAAAGGCTGCAATTTTTTCGCCTTCTAGCACGTGTTGATGCAGCCAATAACTGAAACCGTCTTTCACCACGCTGCCGACAAAGCCCGCGGCCTGACGAGAACTCAACCGTTCTTTGGTTTGTGAGGCGAACTGTGGCTCTTCAAGTTTAATCGACAAAACATAGCTGCAATGCAACCAAACGTCTTCTGGCGTGATTTTCACCCCGCGAGGCAATAAATTCCGCGACTCGCAAAATTCGCGCATGGCATCGCATAAACCCGTGCGCAAACCGTTGACGTGGGTTCCGCCTTCGAGGGTAGGAATCAAGTTGACATAAGATTCGGTGACAAGCTCCGCGTCTTCTGTGTGCCAAACAACGGCCCAGTCCGCAGCCTCGTGTTCGCCTTTGAGGGAGCCCATGAAAATATCCTGAGGAAGGTAATCCCCTTTGAGGGTGCTTTTCAAATAATCCCGCAGCCCGTCCTCATAGCACCATGCCTCGGTGGTATCAGAAGCTTCATCGTAAAACTCAACATGAAGGCCCGGGCATAATACCGCTTTGGCACGCAAGACATGTTTGAGTTTAGAAACAGAAAATTTGGGAGAATCAAAGTACTTAGGTTCGGGCCAGAATCGAATGGCAGTTCCGGTTTCATTTTTCACGGCTTTGCCCGTGGCCTTGAGTTTTTGGGTGACATTGCCCTGGGCCAGGGACATCGAATAAATTTTGCCCTCGCGCTTGATTTCAACGTCGAGCTTTTTCGACAAGGCATTGACGACAGAGACCCCAACCCCGTGCAAACCGCCGGAGAATTGGTAATTCTTGTTGGAAAACTTACCGCCCGCATGCAGACGGGTTAAAATAAGTTCGACGCCTGGCATTTTTTCGGTCGGATGCATATCGACAGGCATGCCTCGGCCATTGTCAGCCACCGAGAGGGAGCCGTCTTTATAAAGGGCCACTTCGATACTGGTGGCATGACCCGCCATGGCCTCGTCCACCGAGTTATCGATGACTTCCTGGGCCAGATGGTTCGGGCGTGTGGTATCCGTGTACATGCCCGGTCGCTTACGGACAGGGTCTAAGCCGGACAGAACTTCTATGGATTCAGCGGTGTATTTGCTCATGATGGCTTCTTTTGTTATGATTTTGACGCTAATATACTAGCGCACCTTATGATAATAGAGAAGAATAATGAATAAGAACAATGAAAATTTACTCAAAAATCCGATCACCCTCCTCAAAGGGGTGGGTTCAAGCCTGGAAAGCAAACTGGCCAATCTGAATATCCAAAGCATCCAAGACTGTTTATTTCATCTCCCGACTCGGTATCAAGACCGCACACACCTTTCCCCGATTCGAAGCCTTCAGTCAGGCACCTATGCCGTCATCGAAGCGAATGTCGTGAATGCTCAGGTGACCCAAGGCAAACGTCGCACCTTGCGCGTTCAATTGCACGATGGCACTGGGGTCGTGTACTTACGCTATTTTTTCTTCCATCCGAGTTTGCTGCAAAAATTTACCCCAGGCACCCGAGTCCGAGTGTTTGGTGAAATTCGAATGTTCAATCACCTGCTCGAAATCGCTCACCCCGAAATCGCCTTCGGGGAGCCAGGCAAGATGCCGCCTCTGCACGAAAACCTGACCCCGCTCTACCCCTTAACGGAAGGGCTAACGCAACAAGGCCTGCGCAAGGTGATCAACCAAGCTCTCGAATGGCTGCAGGAGCAAAGTTTACCCGAGTATTTACCTGAAGATCTTTTAACACAATACGCCTTCCCTCCCTTGATCGAGGCCTTGAATTTTTGTCACAACCCGCCACGCGATGCGCAGGTCAATTTATTACTTGCAGGCAAACACCCGGCACAACAACGGTTGATCTTTGAAGAGCTCTGTGCACATCATCTGAGCTTAATAAAATTACGCGATCAAGAACAACGGTTTTCGGCCCGTGTCTGTGCTCAAACAAGCCTGGCTGAAAAATTAATCAAGACGCTTCCCTTTGCATTCACCCAAGCACAACAACGCGTATTGGAAACGATTCATCATGACATGAATCAAACCCGGCCCATGATGCGATTATTGCAAGGCGATGTCGGCTCTGGCAAAACGATTGTTGCCGCAACGGCGATGGCCAAGGCCGTTGCCAGCGGTTATCAAGCAGCCCTCATGGCACCCACCGAAATTTTAGCCGAGCAACATTACCATCATTTTAAACACTGGTTCGACTCCCTAGGGATTTCTGTCGCCTGGCTGAGCGGAAAACTCACCCCCAAAACCAAACGCCTCACACTGGAGTCCATTGCCCAGGGGGAATCACGGATTATTATCGGAACACACGCGCTGGTTCAAGAAGCGGTGGAGTATCATCAACTTGGTTTTGTCGTGATCGATGAACAACACCGTTTCGGTGTGCATCAGCGCTTAGCCTTAGCGGAAAAAGGGCTGCAAGGCGATTATCTTCCTCATCAACTGATCATGACAGCCACCCCCATTCCTCGCACCTTGGCTATGACAGCGTATGCGGATTTAGATTACTCCGTGATCGACGAACTTCCTCCCGGTCGCACGCCGATCACCACCGTGGCCTTGAGTCAAGATAAACGTCCCGAGGTGATTCAACGGATTTACGAGGCCTGTCAACAAGGCAAACAAGTGTATTGGGTCTGCACCCTGATCGAAGATTCAGAGCATTTAAATGCAGAAGCCGCCACACGCATTTGTGATGAATTACGCGCAGCCATGCCAAATGTCGCTATTGGCCTGGTGCATGGACGACTCAAATCTTCTGAAAAAGAAACCGTCATGCAGGCATTTTCGAACAATCAGCTTCAACTCCTGGTTGCAACGACAGTGATTGAAGTGGGCGTCAATGTCCCGAATGCCAGTTTAATGATCATTGAAAATCCTGAACGCTTAGGCCTCTCACAACTCCATCAATTACGCGGGCGAGTGGGCCGAGGGTCTGAACAATCCCATTGTATTTTGCTTTACCAAAGCCCACTCTCTCACACAGCTCGCGAGCGGATTCAGATCATGCGAGAAACCACGGATGGCTTTTTAATTGCCGAAAAAGATTTAGAGTTACGGGGCCCAGGAGAATGGCTCGGCACCCGACAAACCGGGGCACCGCAATTACGGATTGCGGATATCGTGCGCGACCGAGATTGGCTGCCGGAAATCAAACCCGCCGCTGAAAAAATACGAGCGAACAACCCCGATCATGCCCAAGCCATGATCGACCGTTGGTTGGGCAGGAACTTGCAGTATGCAGGAGTGTGATGATCTTTTCCTTAGCCTACTCAGGTTAAATCAAAATTTATCCAATAGAATCAATAAATCAATCAGAATCATGCACTTCCAACTGCGGCACTTGAATTGTTACTCATTATTTTATCGCAAATGGCTAAAGGTAATGCAGTCACCATTATGCCGGTGCATGCCGAATTAACGACTCAAGAGGCCACTGATTTATTAAACGTCTCCAGACCTTTTTTAATTAAATTACTTGAAGAAAGAAAAATTCCTTATCGAATGGTTGGAAGCAAAAGACGCATCCTTGCAGAAGATATAATGAAATACAAAAATGATATTGATCAAAAACGCTTGAATATACTTGATGAATTAGCCAATGAGGCTCAAAAGAATAATATGGGATATTAATGGATGACAATTTTTGCAGTATTGTATGATTCTTGCGTTCTTTACCCTGCCCCTTTGCGTGACCTCTTAATGCGCTTAGCTTTAACCGACCTTTACCGCGCAAAATGGACAAACGAAATTCACGATGAATGGATTCGAAATTTATTGATTAATCGCAAAGACTTAGACTCCTCAGTCCTTGAACGAACCCGTCAGATGATGAATTTGCACGTGTAATAATACCAAATATGCAGCAGTTTAAAATTTAGGATAACGCTTCGCCAGCGCTTCCCAGTCTTCTGGGGCAATGGCTCCCTGCCCTTCGTTGTAAAAAGTTAAGGCAAATTGGTGGGATGCTCGACTGCTGTCCTGCAAGGTATACAACGCCTCTTTTTCAAAATCATAACAACGAATTGGGACAAGCCTCAAGAAATCAGAGGCGGCCTCTTTAAGCTCAGTGCAGACTTGACTCTCATTCACTTGGCCTAGCAAATCATCCATCGTCTTTGGCCCCTTAAATGCCAAGGTTTCACGCTTAAGCAATTCAAAAAGCAAATTTTTGATGGGATCTTCCGTTTCATCCCGATTCAACTCAATAAACAAACGGGCTGTTAATATCCGTTCGTGCAAAGGCATGGGATCATAATTCGTCACATCAGTGGTCACCCCCCTCATAAAATGCGCCAGAGGAGAACTAACACAAGTATCCGTTTTCTCTGATGCATAATGGAAAAAGAATGGTGAAAATAATGGCGCTGATCTCACAAGGCCTAATAGAATAAAACGACGCGGGGCCTTCGTCTTTATTTTTATTTTTTCAAACTCAGATTGCTCAAGAAGATTAATGGAGGCTCCCCAAAATAAGAGTGAAGGATATTTTTCAAGTAAATGATCAAAAAGCGGGACATGGCTCTCGTCAATTTTTACCCCCGCGAGGAAAACGTGCTGTATTTCAGGCAAATCAATGGATTGAAGCGATCTCAAGACTTCAGTGAGATTCGAGACATAAGACAAATCCAGTGCGCCATGTTTATTCATTTTGTCGAGGAGTCGGTCTACCTGATCTCGATACTCCGCAGGTTGGTATATTTCAAGCGCATCTTTGACCAAACGATCCACATTCGCATTCACACGTTGAAAACCCATTTGCTTGGCAAGATAAGGACTGATATGACTAGCGTGCAAACCCGTGAGGAAAACCCCCTTCACATTGGGATTGGTTCTGAGGGCTCGGAGAATTTGGATACTGTCAGCGAATGAAATCACTCCCTCCGTTAAAAAGCCCGAGGCCACCACATAAATGTCCGACCCCTTCCAAAGACTTTGCTGAAGCTTGTGTTGCTCAAAATATTCCATAGGCTTTTGAACGAAATGTTTTGCATTCGCCGTGATGAAGCTCATACGATCATTGGGTTGGTTTTTTTTCGCGATCTCCGTGTTTTCTGCGCTGAGATCCACGTTAATCCAATAAGTCTCTCCCCACTGCTCTCCCTTGGTGCCAATATATCGCATGAAATCTTCGCCGATTTCGCCCTTGCCCGAACCTAAATCCACAATCAGGTAAGGCTTTTGATGGGGTTTGTCTAGCATATGAAATAAGGTAAACAGGGTGCCGATGTTTTGATTTCGGTAAAAATTAATCACCTCTGGGGCGTAAACCGACAAGCCATCCCAATTTGATTTATCAATTTCGCGCTGATGGAGCACGCCAAGACGTCGTCGATGCAAAAAAGGAGCCATACGCTGGCTAAGCTGATAAGACTCGGAATGATCTAAACAATGTATCGTGAGGCTATTGTCGGTACTCTTCAGTATCAGAACGGATTGATAATGACCATGAGTTTCCCGAGGTTTTCTGTTCGTATAGGTAAAAAGGCGAATTTGTTTAAACCCATTCCAGGCCTGCTCAAGATTGATTTCGTGCAAAAGCCAATCTCGGAGTAAATCGGAACGCTCATGCCCGGTTAATTGACTGGGAGACTGTCTGCGCACAATTTCACGTTGAAACTTCGATAAAATAGTGGCCTGCAGTTCCCTGTCTTCAGGGGATAAACCCTCTTGGCGCTGATCCAAAATATCCCGAAAACAATACTCAAGATCCTCTGGCAGTTTTTTCATTGTGTATGCGGGCATAAGCGTCCTATTTATTTCATGGGTGGAACAGCCTAACACAGAATGCAGCTAGTTGGCAAGCTTTTCTTATTTATAGCGCGGCTGCACTGTCACCACATTATTCCCTACGATGATCTGAACGCCTGAATTCTGTGTTGCATGATTATCCTCATGAGATGCATAAGCAGGGGGGGCCTCTCCCTTGGGGACTGTGGGCAATACTTCCGTTGTGTTGTCAGGACGGGCCATAATTTTCGTGAACTGATGTCGATTAGTCTCCAACTCTTTGTCAAAGCGCTCCATCACTCTAGGTTTCAGTGCTTCATTGAACTCAAACATGACTCCATGAAGAAATGGGCTGTTCCAAATATTTTCCTTGGCTTCTAACCAATGCGCATCAAAATGTTTACGGCATTGATTTAACGCGGCTGCCAACATGCCGGCTCCTGCTGCACCGGAATTCATGTTTTCTTCAGCGGTAATCCCCGCTTCCATGCAATCTTTTAACCGGGCGAATCCCTTGACCATTTCCAAATAAGCTAAACGCCCCGCTTGATCTTCTGGAAGTTTGCCTAAACGTCCCATCTCATGCTGATAGTTTTGGGAAAGAAGCTCCATGGTATAAATCATGTTATCCGCTAGCATGGATTTTTTTAGAGCCAGACCCTTATCATAGCCTTGACGAAACCATGATCTAATTTGAAAGCAATTCACCGTTTCCGACTCACGCTCTTTATTATCCGTTATATATTGTTGAAGCCCACTACGCATGACAAGAATACAGTTCTCAAAGGGATTATTCATCACAGCTCTCCTTACTCATTCAAAATGACAGCTAACCATCTTATGGTTGCTGCCTCGTCAGTTCCTCACCTCTACGAGTATAGCCTGAGTTTTCTTGATATACTCATCTAGTTTTTCCCATCAACAAGGTGAACACCGTGAAAATTGACTCCCTGATCCAAGATGTTCCTGATTTCCCTAAACCCGGTATCGTTTTCAAAGATATCAGCCCCTTATTACTGAGCGTTGAAGGGTACAGCCATAGCATCGATAATTTTGCTTACCGTTATGCGAAAGCAGGCTTGGATGTGGTGGTTGGAATTGAGTCGCGCGGCTTCCTTTTTGCCTCGACTCTGGCCTATGCGCTGAAACTTCCTCTCGCCCTGGTTCGTAAACACGGTAAACTCCCTCACCCTAAAATATCACACAGCTACGAACTCGAATACGGCAGTGACACGCTGGAACTTCATGAGGCCGCCATTCAAAAAGGCACTCGGGCTTTGTTAGTGGATGATTTGCTGGCAACCGGGGGCACGGCCTTAGCCGCCTGCCATCTGATTGAAAAAATGGGCGGCGAAGTGGTTGAAATTGCTACCGTGATTGAGTTAGCTTTTTTGCAGGGTCGCGAGAAATTGAAGGATTATGATGTGTATTCCCAGTTAGTGTATGAAAAGCCTTGAGGCTTTTAACCTGCTAAACTTATTTCAAATCCCATTTTCTCGGAGATCTCATGCAAAGGTTAGCTTGCTCAGTAATTCTAATCCTGGTGGCCAGTGCTGCGCTGGCCGGAGATCCTCCTTTTCCTGAAGATTCTTTCGATTATTTTTTCGAAAATCAAAAAGTGCTTCGTGAGCAAGCGAAAAAAGAACGTCAGCAATATTTACTCCCTAAAGGCGAGCGCTTTACCGATAACAATGCCGCGAAAGATGGGATCATCGCATTGCGCTGGTTTGCTGTCGCGGGGGATCCAGAATCTCAGGCGGCGATGGGGGATTTATTTGCGAAAGGATTATACGAAACGCACAATCTTCAATCCGCTGTGTATTGGTATAAACTGGCGGCAGAAAATGGAAATCTTTACGCACAATACATGATGGGCCTCAGTTATCAAATGGGTTGGCTTGGAAAGGTCGATGCCGAGCGCGCCAATGAATATTTCCTTAGAGCCAACGCGAATGATGACAGCCCTCGCGCAAGGCGCCAAGTCGCTCAATTTTTCGCCGATCGCGATAATGTTATGTATAACTATGATCAAAGCTACCATTGGTTTGAAATCGCCGCTGAAGAAGGCGATATTCAAGCGCAACTCACCCTCGGTGATTTTTATAACGAAGGCGGCCGATCAGGCAAAAATACCCTCATGGCGTTGAAATGGTACGGGCGCGCTGCGGCCAAAAGCGATCCTTATGCGCAATACAGCTTAGGGATTATTTACCTTCAAGGCGATAAAGTGGTGCCCGCTGATTTGAATCAAGCGGTCATGTGGATTGAAAAATCGGCCCATCAACAATTCGCGGCCGCCCAAGCCATGCTCGGTCGACTCTATTACACGGGCATGGGCGTCCCACAAAATAATGTGCTCGCTTACGCCTGGTGGACGATGGCAAATCGAGATCCTAATCCCACCCTCTATGAAAATATTGCACAAGTCACCAAAAAAATGAGCATTGATGAAATCGAACAGGCCGTCAAACTCTCAGATTATTATGCCGTCCAGTTCGCTAAAGGCGGCATTGTAGCGCCCGCCCCTCAAATCACCCAGGCCCGCCTCAAGGGCGCGAAGTATAAAAAGGATGATGAAATCAAAGACAAGTGAGGAAATCAAGCAAGGGAATGCAAGTAATTTGAATACCCTCGACATTAATGATTTCTTTTTCACGGGTCGTGATGATCTCACCTTCTGTTAACTCATAAGCCTGACAGGCTTCGACCAAACCTCGAATCTCGCGCTGCCGAGTATCAGGATCGGAAAGATCATAGGTCACTTGAATCGCCCTGGTAATATCTATTCCTTCTTTTACCAAAAAATCACATTCATATTTTTGTTTATGAAAATAGACTTCGGCACCTTGATGGAGAAGCTGATGATACACTGCCTGCTCCATCAACTTTCCATTATCATCCGAGAATTTGGGATTAATCGCATTAAAAAGACCATTGTCTATCACATAAACTTTTTTCTCAGTTAATTCCTGATGAATGATCGATGGACTGTATTTTTTCACAGGCAAGGCCAGATAAATGGCTTCGCAATTATCAGCAAAATGATAGAGACTGTCTTTGGAAATTTTATATCCGCTCGATTTTAGATCATTGTAAATCTTATTAATTGAAAATTCTTTGGTTGCACATGACATCAGTCGCTTAATGAAAAACTTGAGCAAAGAGACATTTTTAACCTCAAAACGTTCCACCAAATCCCGATAGAACATGACATTAAAATATTCTTGAAGAATGGAAATTTTTAAGGCAGGCTCGTATTGCAATAATTCAGGAAAGCCGCCGAAGCGCAAATACTGCTCAAGGGCATTCTGTAAAACAGCCGAATTTTGACTGCTGCGTTGCGTGGTGTTAATTTCTTGAAAGGCGCAATATTCAGAAAAACTGAGTGGCAAAACAGAGTAGCTGAGGGCTCGCCCTCGAAGCTCAGTAGCAATTTCTTTGCTTAATAACTTGGCATTAGACCCAGTCAAAAATATATGCTTACTGATCTTGTCATGCAAGCGACGAATAAACCTATCCCATTTATCAAAAAGCTGAATTTCATCAAAAAAGAAGTAACAGGTGGATAAATCTAGGCTGGGATATAAAGCCTGATACACCTCAAGCAAATCGCCCAGCTCATTGACTGAGTGATCAAAACGCTCGTCTTCGCAGCTGAGGTAGCAAATACGCTCTTTCGACACGCCCTGCTCTAGCAATGCCTGCATGAGATTGAAGAGCTCTGAAGTTTTACCCGCCCTTCTAGGCCCAACGAGGGTGATAATTTTCTCAGTATTCAGGGGGATAGACAGATCTCTTCCGCGATAAAGGGGCAAGGGGTCCGCGTGAAAGTCCTGAATCAATTGTCGTAATATTTCATTATTCATGTTTTAATTATAGTCTACTTCCTTCTGAAAAGGAAGATATTCGCAAAACCTTCCTTTTCAAAAGGAAGGTTTTACGGTTTCAGCAAAAAGCCTTGCAATCTTTCGCCTAACTTGGTATGCTGACTCTCTTTGTCGTGCTTTAGCAGGGGTTTAACGATGGGTATAGGTCAAGGTCTCCTTTCTTTTCCTTTTAAAACTGAATATCAGACACAGTCTGGATTAGCGGCGAGCACTGTGTCGGCACTGCTCCGCCAAAACTACGATGATGCCCTCATGCTTCTACAGAACCTGACCCACGCGGGTGTGGCTGTGTTGATGTCGCAGGACCATGGAAAAATTCTCAATGACTTGCATCAATTCTATCTGGAGGTCTACAGTCAAGAGACCTTGAAAGTCACTATTCCGAACCTCTTCATTCCAAATCAAAAATCTGATGAAGAGATGCTCACAGAGCTGAAAAATAGCCAATTAACCAAAATTACTAATGGGCTAATTTTTGGTGGCAGCTATCAAATGGAAGTGTTTGAAAAAAATAAATTAACTCAGTTAAGCATAGCCGCACACAATGGTTATGAGACCACTCGAATTTACTCCAAGGAAATTAAACAGGCCTATCGTTATTTTGAATACCGCAATCATATTCGAGCCACTTATGCTAAGGCTTACGGCGAATTCATCGATAAGATTCGCTGCGATGTTCCTGAGGGTACTGTTCACTCCATTCGTCCTCTTGAATCACTGGCTGTCTTGCCCAAACTGTTGCTGAAAATCAATTTAGCCGTGCAACATGTCAGCGTCCTAATGACTGAGATCAATTCGCATAAGACCCACTCGGATGAAGTATCTCAGTGCCGCGAGATTTTGAATAAGCATCTGGCTCTTTTGAATATGTCTCACTCGAATCATCCAGGTAAAACGGATCTCAAGAATCTTCAGGCCTTGTTTTCAGGCTACTTTCCCAAAGACATGGAGAATACGGAGAGATTACTGCGCGATGTTGATCTGGCCGAGATAAGCGAGGTTCAAGACATCACAAAAATTTCCGCGCTAATCTCTGAGATCATTGAAAAAGGGTTATTCCACGCGGCCTATCAACTCCTCAATTCGGCTAATGCCTCTCTCAAGTTGACCCTGATCACGCAGCTTTCCACGGAATCTTGGAAACGAATGTTTGAAAATGATAAGATGGTTCCTGTTCAATCCCTGAATAAACTGATCTTTAAAACCCTCTTACAAGCGAATGACCTTCAAGTGATCGTTGCTTTGGCAAATACAGTCGATCTGCTCAAATACTTTGGTGCGACGCTTGGACTAGAATCTGCGCTTGATTTGCATACCCAACACTCGGCTGCTTTCGAAGGGGAGCATTATCAAACGACTCTTCTGGACATCAAAAAGCGTGTGACAGACTGCATCACAAACGCGATCGAAAAAAATCATTCCTCAGAAGTTCAGCTCAAGGCCAAGATGGTGGACGAGATTATCGAAGAGTATTCGCGTAACTCATCCAAATTCATAAAACTGCTGAAATCTAATTTCCCACTGGCCTTTGCCTATTTCAAGCGAATGGACGAGGATCAGGTCAAACAACTGGTGGATGATTCGAATGCTCGTGATCAAAAACTCGTCGAAATCTTATTTGCGGCCTACGCCCATCCGGATTCCGATGAACTGATTAAAAAATTCAAAATCTTCACACCTCCCAATATCTTTAACTCTCACGATAAACTTCTCGCCATATTGACCCGATCCGAGTATAGAGTCATCAATAACGGAGCCTCGTACAAAAAATGCGTAAACCATGGTGCTCATACTGATTTATGGAGTCTTCAATCACTCTATTTAACACAGCAAAAATATGAATTCCTGCTCCCTGCCACATCACAGATGCTAGAGCAATGCATTCCTCATTGGTCTACTCAGTTTGAGAAGCAATATGCATCCAAAAGATTTTATTACAAACCTTCCGATTGGGGTGTGAGTGCTGAAATGATTATTCATTGTCAAATGCTGGAACCCAACGCCACTTTGATAAGAACGATTATGAGGCACCTTAAAGGGTTTGTGACATTAGAATCCCTGTTGGCGGATTTCAATGGCATGGACACACTGACTCCGATCAAACATGCAAGTCGTTTTATGCAACTGCTCTCCAAATCTTTAGCGTGTATCGATGTCGTGACAACACTATTCGACTCTATCTCCATCGAATCGGCTATCAAAAATCTACATCGATTAGAGATTGCTGAAGTACAAAATGTTATTGGGACCTTATTGAAAACCAATCAAGTCAAAGATGAAATGATGCTGAGAATTTTCGACAAATCCAATAGTCCGTACTTCAAGGATTATATGGCCATTATCGGAGAGGATCTTTTGGTGTGGATGGCCAAGAGCCCCTATGCAGTGTTCGCTCGTTGTCTCTATGAGAATCAAACCGAGGAATGCATCCATCAATATCCAAAATTTCAAAAGATTCATGCTAAAGATCGAGTTTGGGACGAGAGAGAATTAAATCTCTATCATAAATTGATCAGCCTCCCTCCCGCCTACAATGCAGAGGTATCTAAGGATGTCCCCACAGCACCGATCATTCCCTCGATGCCGACTCAAGTGTATCCGCCTCTCTCTCAAGAGGAAACGATGAGACTTTCGAATTCTGAAAATCAGATCGCCTCAGCGCCTCTGATTCTCGAGAATATCGATGAGCTGTATAATGAACTGGAACAAAATCTAGAACTCCCCCTGATGCACACACCCAGCGTGATCACGAATGAGGAAAGTACTTCGACAAATTCACTCCATGAGTTGCGCCAGGAATTGAATGAGCAAAAACAACTGACCCAGTCGTTGATCCATGAATTGAACGAGCAAAAGAAGCTGACGCAGTCACTGATTGAAGCGATCAAGAATATCCCGCAGCTGTCCAATGAAAAACCCAAAGAGGAGACCCCACCCAACAACCAGGGGACCTCTTCAAACACTACCCGGGTGCTTTACGCGCAATCAAGGCAAAACAAAAGAGGGTTGAAAATAAGAATGCCCATGCTCGCATCCGAGGTTCAAGCTTCATCATCCTTGAAACCGGATTGATTGGTGGTTCGGTTTTAGGCGCGTGATCGGATGATTTTATTCACGGCTTTATTGGCGCGAATTTGACGCATCACTGCGGCCAGATGAATCCTGTCACGCACAGAAATAATCATGGTGATTAAACTGTAACGACCGTCTTTGTCTTGACTCGAAATCATGTCGATATTGGCTTCGGTCAGTGCAATCGCATTGGCCAAGGAAGCTAAAATGCCACGCTTATTGTGTACTTCAACCTGCAATTCGACTTGGAAGTCGCCTTCGATTTCATCAGACCATTGCACTGCAATCGCTTTGTCGGGTTGAGAGGCATATTTTTTAACTTGCCGACAAGAATCATGATGTATCGTCAAGCCCTGTCCGCTGGACATCACCCCGAGAATGGGATCATGGGGAAGAGGCCAGCAGCATTTACCGAATTTAACGACCAGACCTTCGGTGCCTTTGATTTGCAAAGGACCTTGGGGTTTGGCGGAATCTTCAAGATGAGCCTCGTCGATGGAATCCGTCGCCAATTGACGCGCAACCAAGGAGGCGGAGCGCTCTCCCTTTCCGATGGCTTCACAGAGCGCATCCAAGGTTTTTAATTCGGATTCGGCAAGGTAGCGCGTCATTGTTTCTTCGGGAATCTTTTCGAGCGTATGCGAAATCGCACGCAAGGCGACATTGAGCAGTCGCTGTCCTAATAATATTAATTCAAAACGGTGTTGGCTCTTCAGAAAATGACGAATGCCTGAGCGCGCCTTGCCCGTGGCCACAAAATTCAACCAAGCAGGATTGGGGCGCGCCCCAGGGGCACTGATGATTTCAACCGTTTGACCATTGGCGATTCGAGTACTCAGAGGCACCAGACGTCGATTGATTTTAGCAGCCACGCAGGAATTGCCGACATCCGTGTGCACGGCGTAGGCAAAATCAACCGCTGTCGCATTGCCCGGTAGCTCCATGATTTCACCCTTGGGCGTGAAGACATAGACCTCATCGGGGAATAAATCAATTTTGACATTTTCAATGAATTCCAGGGGCGTTCCCGTGCTTTGCCCAAGGGACAATAAATTGGAAAGCCAGGCTTGGGCCTTATCCACGGTGCTTGCATTGGTTTTATACAACCAATGGGCGGCAATCCCATTTTCCGCCAGACGTTCCATCTCTTCCGTTCGAATTTGAATTTCAATCGGTACGCCATAAGGGCCGACAAGCAAGGTGTGCAATGATTGATAACCATTGGTTTTAGGAATAGCGATGTAATCTTTGAAGCGGCCGGAGACGGGTTTGTATAAATTATGCACCAGGCCCAAGACTCGGTAACATTCATCCACCGAGGGGACCACTAATCGAAAGGCATACACATCCATCACTTCATTGAAGGAAATATGCTTTTTGAACATTTTGCGATAAATGCTGTACAAATGTTTTTCACGCCCATGAATCGCCGTTTCGGGAATATTCGCTTTTTTAAAACATTTCTTAATGTCTGTTTCAATCGTTTTGAAAATTTGTTTGCGATTGCCGCGCGCCTTACGCACGTGAGTTTTCAGGACACGGTAACGCCCAGGATACAGCGCAGAAAATCCCAGGTCTTCAAATTCCACACAAAAATTATGCATGCCCAGGCGTTTAGCAATAGGGGCATAGATTTCGAGAGTTTCACGGGCAATGCGACGACGCTTTTCAGGAGAGAGGGCTTCGAGGGTACGCATATTGTGCAGCCGGTCGGCCAGCTTGATCAGGATGACACGAATGTCCTTGGTCATGGCCAAGAGCATTTTACGAAAATTTTCGGCCTGAGCCTCTTCACGCGATTCAAAATGAATTTGGGTTAATTTGCTGACGCCATCAACAAGATCGGCAACGACCTGGCCAAATTGTTTGATCAGGGCTTCTTTGGTGATGTTCGTGTCTTCCAGAACATCGTGCATGAGAGCGGCCATGATGGTTTCGGGATCCATGCGCATGGAAGCCAAAATACGAGCCACGGCGATGGGATGAATGATGTAAGGATCGCCCGTCTGGCGCCACTGCGTTTCATGGGCACTGGCGGCCAGGGCGTAAGCTTCTGTGATTTTCTCGACGCTTTCGTGGTCGAGGTACTGCGCTAGTTCTTCCCGCAGATCATTATAGTGGAACACGTCCGCACTCCATGCCGGCCTCTCCTGCAGAGGGCTAGTTTTTAATCTTCGTCTTCGGCGTCTGCTTCGTTGTCTGCGACTTCATCGAGCCCTGCTTGCACTTCGATGCTGACAGCCGCAATACTGGCTTGGGCAGCGGCTTGAGCCAACATGTCGGTGGCATTGAGTAAGGCATCGGCCTGCTTTTGCTTTTCACGTTCTTTGAGGAAATCAGCATTCACAAAACCTTCAGCGATTTCACGCAAAGCAACCACGGTGCATTTATCGTTTTCCCAGGGAACCAAAGGATCTTCGCCACTCAGGCTAAGTTGTCGGGCACGCTTGGCGGCCAATACGGTGAGCTCAAAGCGATTAGGCAGCTTCTCAAGACAGTCTTCAACGGTAATTCGGGCCATAGTTCACCTTTATAAGTAATAACAGGGAATTGTACTAAATTATGTGAGGCTCAGCAATAAGTCGCGGTGCCGAATCTGCTGATAGGGGGTTTTGAGCCGCTGGGCCAGGATAATGGCTTGAAGCTGCTTGAGGGCCTCTTCAAAGACATCGTTAACAATTAAGTAGTCAAACTCAGAATAATGGGAGACCTCTTCGGTGGCTTGCTGCATTCGGCTTTCAATCACGGAAGGGTGATCCGCCGCACGCACCGTGAGCCGCTCCCTGAGCACCTCAAGGGAGGGGGGAAGGATGAAAATGCCGATCGCGGAAGGGATAAGCTCACGTATCAAACGAGCCCCCTGCCAATCAATTTCCAAAATCACATCCACACCCTGATTCAAAGACTCCGTCACCCATTTTTTACTGGTTCCATAATAATGACCAAAGACCCGGGCGCTTTCTAAAAAATCCCCAGCGGCTTGCATGTCGAGGAAGCGACGCTCATCGACAAAGAAATAATTCACCCCATTTTCTTCGGTGGGGCGTTTGGGCCGGGTGGTATGAGAAATCGAGACCTGCAAATCCCGAATACTTTCGACCACCGCAGAAACCATACTGGTTTTGCCTGCGCCTGAGGGGGCGGCAATGATGAAAAGCCGGCCTTGGGGGGTGTGAATCATGGCTTACTCCAGGTTTTGAACTTGCTCTCGCATTTGTTCGATCAGTACTTTAATTTCGACGGCTGCATTCGTGGTGACGACTGAAACGGACTTACTGCTCAGGGTGTTGGCTTCACGGTTGAGCTCTTGCATTAAAAAGTCGAGCCGACGACCGACAGGACCGCCCTGCTTCAGGGTGCGCTGCACTTCCACTCCATGCGCTCCAAGACGATCCAGCTCTTCTGCCACATCGGACCGTTGAGCCCAAAGAACCAACTCTTGTTCCAGTCGATGAGGATCCACTTGAATTTTGGCATCTTCCAGACGAGCGCGCAACTTTTCACGTTGAGCCTCGAGCATCTGATCCAGGTGAGGACGCAAAATATCGGCCTGATGCTTGATGCCCTCCAAGCGACTCAAAATCAAGTCGCCCAGCTGCGCGCCTTCGCGGGCCCGCATGGCATCCAAACTGTCGAGGGCGGCTTGCAGGGTTTGCAAAAATGCGGGCTTGAGCAACGATTCCTCGGGCTCATGGGTTTGAAGCAATCCGGGCCATTGGATCAGATCACTCAAATTAATTTGCGTGGGACCCGGGGTCAGATCTCGCAAAGATTCGCAAGCCTCGACCAGTTGCTTGGCCACGGCTTGATTCAGCTCGATGGCCGTCGTGCTTTCGCCTGGCTCAAATCGAACAAAGACCTCTACTTTTCCACGACTTAAGGCCTCGCGAATCATTTCACGTACCTCGCCGTCAAAGCCACGCAGGGCCTCAGGCATGCGAATACTGGTGTCTAGGTAGCGATGATTGACGGTGCGAATTTCGATGGCGAGGGAGCCCCAATCGCCTTTATTTTGACTTCTTGCGAAACCCGTCATGCTCCGGATGGACTTGTTGTTTGCCATAAGATCTCTTCCTTAGAGTGAGGGGGCGATTATAACAGATTTCCTTCTTTCCTTGAAAATGCGATAATGCGGCCCTGAAGTTTTAAACGAGGCCCCTCCGATGCGCAAAAATCAACGTGAACCCAACGCCCTCCGCCCTATCACATTCACCCGCCAATTCACTGCTTATGCGGAAGGTTCCGTGCTAGTGGCCTTTGGGGATACCAAAGTATTATGCAATGCGAGCATACTGCCTGGGCAGGTGCCTAAATTTTTGAAAGGCAAAGATCAGGGCTGGGTGACGGCTGAATACGGAATGCTGCCTCGTTCCACCCATGAACGGAACGATCGCGAAGCCGCGCGTGGCCAACAATCCGGTCGCACGCAAGAGATTCAACGCCTCATTGGGCGCAGCTTACGTGCCTGTGTCGATTTAAAAGCCTTGGGTGAAAACACGATCGTGATCGACTGCGATGTGATTCAAGCCGATGGCGGAACACGTACCGCAGCCATCACCGGCGGATGTGTGGCTCTGTACGATGCGATTGCCTCTATTTATGATTTGGGCATACTCAAACGCAATCCTTTCAAACAATTCATCGCAGCAGTTTCCGTTGGGGTTCATAAGGGCGAGGCCCTGCTGGATTTGGATTATTTGGAAGACAGCAACGCTCACACCGACATGAATGCGGTGGTGAATGAAGACGGTAATTTTATCGAGATTCAAGGCACGGCGGAACAAGCGCCCTTCACACATCATGAATTATTGTCGATGACGGCATTGGCGCAAGAAGGTGCGGCGGCGTTGATACGAATGCAGAGGGAAGTGTTGGGGATTTAATGTTGTGACAGGTGCGTAGGGATAAATACGGCCGGTACTCCGGCCAATTTATCCGCAAGCCCGCAGGGATTGTCAATCAACCCCAGCGTAAGTCACAATCACCGGCGCATGATCTGAAAAACGCTCTTCCGTGTAAATAGAAGCCGACTGAATCGCGTTTTTCAGCCCCGGAGTGACCACATGATAATCAATGCGCCACCCCACATTTTTTTCCCAGGCACGGAACCGATATGACCACCAAGAATATTGTTCAAGCTCAGGATGATGATGCCTAAAGGCATCAACAAACCCCACCTCATCAAAAACCTTATCGAGCCATGCCCGTTCTTCCGGCAAAAATCCTGAATTCTTTTGATTGGCTTTCCAATTTTTCAAGTCGATCGGTTTATGGGCAATGTTCCAATCGCCGCAAATAATAAATTCTCGGCCTGAGGCTCGCTGTTGTTTGAGAATATCCAGATAATCGTCGATGACTTCCATTTTAATGGCTTGGCGATCTTCGCTGCTGGAGCCCGAGGGCAAATACAAAGAGACCACGCTGAGATTGCCAAAATCAGCTTGAATGTAACGACCTTCACCGTCAAGAATGGGATGCCCGATCTGAGTGATCACCTGATCTGGTTTTTTTTTGCTAAAAAGCGCAACGCCGGAATATCCCTTTTTTTCGGCTGCCACGTAAGTAATGTGGTAACCCTCAGGGTGATAGAGGGGATCGGTGAGCTGATCGGGATGGGCTTTGACTTCTTGCAAGCAAAGAAGGTCGGGTGACTCTTTGGCCAGCCATTCGAAAAAGCCTTTGGTTGCGCCCGCGCGAACGCCGTTGATATTGAGAGAGATGATTTTCATGGGGGGAGTATATCACAAGATTTTTTGATCCTTGTTTCATGATATGGCCAATTTTTTGATTCGGCTCTCATGTTCTACTTTTAATTCTTTGATCTGATGAAAAAGGCGACGCCCGGCCCCTTCCCTGAGTTCATAGCGATAATGGAGGGTGAATGGCTTGGACAGTGCGACTCGCCTCACATCAAGCTCACTGCCACCGGGAGAGCGCAAGGGAGCACAAACCTCATGCCATTCACAATGATCGGTCACCTCGACGTGATCGTCAATGACCGTAAAATTCAGCCGACGACGGATACCACTCTGAGGCAAAGTCACCGAATAATCTGTCATTTCATTGACGTAAACGCCCGCCGCGATCACTGCCTCATTTAAAAAACCCGATTGATGCGCCCCGAGTTGCAAGGCATCTAAAACGACCCGAGGGAGTGTATTCATTCCTTGAAGTGAACTCATCGCTTGTTGAAATACTTGTTCTTTCTCAACCCCTTTTTTGTCCTCTTGAATTTCCCAGTGCTGCCGCCCAGCCCGAATCGTCAAATGAGGACTGCGGGTAATATCTTTATGAGTTTTATGGGATTGTTCTTTGATTTTGTCCCAAGACAGATGCTGTGAATCAAATTGACGGTAATTCGGCGGCTCTGAGGCCATTTTTTTCAAGACCCCCGCATGAATCGGGTGTGGGCCCATGGCTTGATAAACCAAGGAGAGACTTTCTTTAAGAAATGCCTCGTTTTTCACCAAGAAATATAGGGTCATGGAGGAATTCAAATGCGCAATCAATAGCAGCGCAACGGCTTGAGTCAACTCAAGACGCCGAGGAAGCTTGTATTCGATAGGATACAAACTTTGTTCATATAAATCGATAAAATGACTCGAGGGAAATTTAAAGGACTGATTGAATTTTAAGGGGATTAATTGATTATTCACCGCATCACGGTAACTCACGCCCTGCCAAAAAATCGTTTCATTGACCTTTAATCCATCATCACAAACAGCGACTGAAATGCCGGATTTTTCGATGAGAGGCGTAAAAGTTCCTTTAAAAACATAATGAAAATGGGTTTCAAAATCGCGTTGATACTCCCCCGGATTGAACTCATCCAGGCGTTTGATTAAATTTTCACTCTCCGGCCCAGAAAATGTCTTCTGAAAAGAAAGGAGCTGCTTTGTTGATGATCCTCTGTACATATTTTGAGCGTAGCATGGAATTGGGGATAGGTCATTTTTCGGCTCCGCCTTGGTTCAGACAATTGCTCGTTCTTTCTCATCATTGTGGGAGTACCCTCCTACAGAGCGCCTGAAAAAGGTACCAAAAACGTGAAAATCTCCACATTTTATGTACCAAAAACGTGAAGATCTCCACGTTTTTGGTACATAAAATGTGAGTACACTCGGAGAAAACCGAGAATTAATGTGATGAGACCCCGTACTCCTGATAGTAAGCCTTCAAGGCAGAAAGGTGCTCTTTCAAGAGAGGATCTTCCGCGCTGTAGGCAATGAGGTCGTTCAGGGTGAGGACCGCGTAGACTGGGACTCCGTAGCGCTGCTCCACTTCTTGCACCGCCGAGAGGGCACCTTGCCCGCGTTCTTGTCGATTGACCCCAATAATCACCCCGGCCAAGGTAGCCCCCTGGGCTTGGATGATTTGCGCGGATTCATTGATCGCCGTTCCCGCAGAAATCACATCGTCGACCACGACCACGCGACCTTGCATCGGGCTGCCCACCAAATCACCGCCTTCGCCATGGGTTTTGGCTTCTTTGCGGTTGAAGCAATAGGGGTAATCCCGACCCAGGGCACTGAGCGCAATGGCTGTGGTAGAAACCAGGGGGATCCCTTTATAAGCTGGACCAAAGAGCATGTCGAACTCAAGCCCAGTATCGATGAGGGTTTGTGCATAACATTCGCCCAAGGTTTTCAGGGCATGGCCGGTGTTGAAAAGGCCCGTGTTGAAAAAATAGGGGCTGAGCCGACCCGATTTGAGCGTAAATTGGCCGAACTTCAGTGCTTGAACTTCCAGAGCGAGCTGGATCAAAATGTGTTGAGGTGTTTTCATGCGGTGATTTTACCTGAATATTTAAAATTTTGCCTCAAGAAAAGCACTCAACAGGGTGTTCTTGATGAGCCCCTGAAGAGCCCATCTGTACTGATCAGAGAAGATTAAAGCTCGTCTTCAGTGACTGTTCCACGGACTGTAGCTTCGGCAACTTTTATCATAGGAATATGCCCGAGAGTCTCTGCAGCGACGCGTAGGGTCCGTTCTAGAGTACCTGCGGTGCACGTTGAAATGCTCAGCACAAGATTGCAAGAAGTCCCAGAGTCCAGACGCCCCCCCTCTACGCAATCATTGTCTCCTGTCTGAACAAAGGTGACCGCACCATGACCCAGCGTATCCGATTCATCGTCCCAATAAATAGCGATGTTGGTTGGAGCAAGCGGCAAGTGCCCAGTATTTGTCAGAATAAAATTGGCCTGATAGGGGGTATCGCAATTCAGTGTTGACAGGGTCAGTGGGCCGGGTGCTGCAGTGAATTTGAACCCGTGGTTCCATCCATCCGCTTGTGCGAGATTAATTGAGCAACTGAGAACTGCTGCGGCGAGCATGCTGCTTGCATAACGATTAAACATGATCTTCTCTCCATGAGTGTGGTTCGCGCGACTGCGCTAGATGAAGCTATCATAAGTTTGGATAGATAGGAACTGGAACGAGCAATTGTCTGAGCCAAGGCAGGGGGATGGGAGAAGGCTCTCTCGTGAAAGAGTGCCTTTGGGGGAGGGGTTTAATGGAAGAAGTCTTTAATCCGGCCCTGTAATATTTTTCTTCGAATCCTGTTTATCCAAAAGAGGTTTATTTTCAACGGTACTGGAGTCCGGGGTCACCACGCTGAACTTTGGGACCATAGAAAAAACATTTCTGATATTTTTTAACAGGCTATTGCTCTGCGTGGGATCAGCCTGTTTGATTGCCGCTTTGACTGCGCCTGGTATTTTTAGCCAACGCTTATTTTCTTTTGTGATGTTTTCTGATGTTTTTATACAGTTCTCAATCGCGATCTGAACGGATTTTACGTTCTCCGCAAGGGAAGCAACGTCAAGCAGCTCCGAGTTAATCAAGGCATTCAGCTGTTGAATTTGTTTCTCAAAATTTGCACCTGGCACCTTTTTAGCCATCAAATGCTGCATCTTTTGCATTTGAATTTTTGCATACAAGAGCAAAGTATTTTCCGTTTGAATTTTTTTATGAGCCTCCTTACCTTCGGGCCTTTTGAAAAGAGACTCCATCGCCCACATTCTGTATAAATTATCAAAACCGATACTTTCTCTCATTTCATCCAGATAGGGATAGTTTTTGATTACCTTTGCAAATTCCGTTGCACGGCTTTCACCAGCCTTGCTCTTTGGAAAATATGAAGTCCCCACTTTCCCATAAAAATCATTCCAATCTTGAACCTTCTTTTCGCCTGTCATTCTGGCCCCTGTGCTTAACAGGCTAACAGCCGCTTCAGAATTCTCCGCATGGACAGCATTCCCAAGAGCAGAAGAATACTCCAGCACCATCCCTATACTGCTTTCATGCTTCGTGGGTTTATTACTTAAAATTTGATCTCGATCAGCTGATTCTAAGGATTTGGCTTTTTCAATGACTCTTTGTGTAGTTTTTTTCAGATTATAATAGGTTGCAATCTGGAGAACATTGAGATTCACACCATCTACACTACTTTCCTGTTTACTACTTTCCTCTTCCTGATCGTAAAATTTACGACCTCCCCGTAGTGGATCGTAAAATTCTGTTTGAGCTTTAAGGCATTCGCCATGAATGTTAGCGTAAGATGAATTTTTCAAAAAATCATCAAACATTTTATCGATGTTTTGTAGCTCTTCCTCGCTGAGCTTTTTCCCCGCTCTCGTTGCAGCTTGAAAAACTTCACTAAGCTTTCTAAGAGCAGCCTGGAAGCTCTCTACATCTTTGATGTCGCTAACCAGAAATTCTTCTTTACCCACCTTCAACGTAACAGGCATGATACTTCTCCTACCATCTACAGATCATAAGATAAATATAGCTGACTACCTTAAGCAGGTCAAGCGAAGTAACCCCCTGTTTTAACTCAACATAAAGAGATTCCCCGACAATTCTCCCCCGCCCGTGGCCGTGGTGATAAAGAGGGTGTTCATCTCAGGCCCCCCAAAACAACAAGAGGTGATCCGCTCTACGGGCATCTCCACCACCCGGTCAATCTGACCATTGGGGGCATAACGGGTCAGGCGCCAACCCGCCCAGTGGGCTCCCCAAATATAGTCGTCCTGATCGAGGGTTAAACCGTCGGGGTAACCGGCAGGATCAGTGAGGGTGGCAAACACACGTTTATTGCTGATCGTTCCCGCCTTCGGGTCGAAATCGTAAACATAAATTTGACGGGCTTGGGAATCGGTGTAGTAAAAAGTTTTTTGATCACGGGTCCAGGCCAGGCCATTGCCAATCGTGATTTTATCTTGCATTAAAGTGACTTCGCCTTCGGGAGTGATTCGGTATAAACCGCCCACAGGCTGGGATTCCCCCAAGTCCATGGTGCCGGCCCAAAGACGGCCTTGCGGGTCGAGTTTTGCGTCGTTGAAACGCACGTTCTCGCCTATATCGAGTGGGCCGATCCAGGGAGTGATCTCGCCCGTGTTCGGATCAAAAAATACGAGGGTGTTCGTCAAGGTGAGGATGAATCGACCCTCTGCATTTTTATTAATGCTGGTGACGAATTCGTCGAATTGCCATTGCTTGTGCTCACGGCTTTCAAGATGAAGGCGATGAAGCTGATGGGCTAAAATATCCACCCAATACAAAGAACCGGATTCAGCATCCCAGAGTGGGCCTTCCCCCAAACGATTTTTACCTGACCAAATACATTCAAGCATTCATAAACTCCTTCGGAATAATGGCACCCTTGTGCATAATCACTTCGCCCGCAAGCGCATGCCCGGCTTGGGCAGATGCTTCAACGGATTTATTTTGCAGACGCGCAGCTAAATATGCAGCGTTAAAGGAATCACCGGCGGCTGTTGTATCCACGGCTTGTTTGGGTTGCGTCGGCACCTGAAGATCTCCCGAGGCCGTCGAGCATAAACACCCGGCCGGACCAGATTTGACGATCACTTCAGAAACGCCCAGTGCTCGCAAACGATGGGCCGTGTCTTGCGGAGTCAGATCGCCGCACAAGAGTTGCTCGTCATCAAAAGTCGGCAAAGCAATGTCAACCAAAGTTAAAAAATGGTTGAAGACCGCCTGAGCCTTGGCTTTGTCGGGCCATAAACGTGGACGGTAATTGCTGTCGTAAGCAATGGTTGCACCCGCTAATTTGGCGGCAGACAAAATATCGTAAAAGCGCAGACGCGCAGGATCATCCAAAATGGCGAGGGTGATCCCAGAAAAATAAATCATGTCGACTTTTTGCAAGCCTGAAAAATCAACAGCGTTGTTGCTGAAGACTTCACGCGCCGCCGATTGACTGCGGTAGTAATAAAAACTCCGCTCGCCCTTTTCATCCAAATGAATAAAATACAGGCCGGGCAATTTCCCGGGCAAACGTTGGATGTAATCTGTGTGGATGTTTTCTTCTTGGAAACGGGCGATCATGGCCTCGCTGTAAGGGTCATCGCCCACCGCCGTGACATAATGGGTTTGCAGGCCCTGGGCATGGGTAAGGCGGGACACGTAGGTGGCTACGTTGTAGGTGTCGCCGGCAAAACCGAGGGTTAACTGGGTAGAGGTTTCGTGTGAAAGCTCTAGCATGCACTCCCCAATGGCAGCGAATTGTTTTTGATTCATTGCTCTGACCCTAATCTTCGAATAAACTAGGGGCAGATTATACCCCAGAACCAAGGAACAGCCCATGCCTTTAAGAAGCCTCTTGCAGTCTATTCGTGTTATCCCCGTGATTACTATCGATAAATTAGCCGATGCCGCCCCCCTGGCCAAAGCCCTGGTAGAGGGAGGCCTCAACTGCCTAGAGCTCACCCTGCGCACTCCCGTGGCCTTTGAGGCCCTCAAGGCCATGAAAGAGGCGGCTCCCGAGGCGATCATTGGGGTTGGAACGGTCCTGGAATCAAAGCAGCTGGAACAGGCTAAAGCCCTGGGGGCTCAATTCGCGGTCAGCCCTGGGCTGACTGAAACCCTGGTCCGGGCCGCCCTGGCAGTCCAACTCCCTTACCTGCCTGGCACCGCCACCCTCTCAGAGGTGATGATGGGCCGGGAACTGGGCTTATCTGTCGTTAAGTTTTTCCCCGCTGAAATCGCTGGGGGCGCCAAGGCCCTCAAGGCCTTTGCGCCTTTATTCGGCGAGATGAAGTTTGTGCCGACAGGAGGGATCAGCCCAAGCAATGCCAAGGATTACCTGAGCCTACCCAACGTCTTGGCCGTCGGCGGAAGCTGGATGCTGCCTGCTGATTTGATTCGCGCCCAGGCCTGGGATGAGATTCGGGAATTGGCGAGGGCGGCGAGCGCGCTATAGCCTTGAGTGCCATCCACTCCCAGTAGTCGCTGAGGCGTTGTTGCACAATTCATCTCATCACTGATGAGTTTAGAACTGTGAGCCGTAGGGGAGAATACGCATGGTACTCCATGCAATTCACCCGCTCAAAATAGCCTAAATTAATTCGGCGACTAGCACGATCAAAATTGCCAGCGGAGAAACATAACGAATTAAGAAGCGCCAGAGTGCAAACGCTTTATTGTTTTTCAAGATCAGGGCTTGCTGTGCAAGACTGGCTCTCACGCAATAACCCGCAAAAATAGCAAATAAGAAACCGCCGATGGGCAAAATGACTTTGGTGGGGAGTTCCGTGGCGACATCAAATAAGGTAAAGCGTCCGAATAATTTCATGCTTTCCCATTCATTAAATGACAACAGAACGCCAATGCCCATGACCCAAGCCAGACCCCCGATCAATAATACAGCCTTATTACGGCTCAGATGCAAACGCTCGGTCAACATGGCTACCAAGGGTTCTGCCAAAGAAACTGAAGAAGTCCAGGCCGCAAATAATAACAACAAGAAAAATAAAGAGCCGATTAAAATGCCAGCAGGCATTTGGCTGAAGGCCGTGGGCAAGACTTCGAACATCAGGCCCGGCCCTGCTTGCGGCGTTAAACCGTATTGAAAGACGAAGGGGAAAATCGCCATGCCAGCCAGCAGAGCGACAAAAGTATCTAACATCACAATTTTGGCGATATTATTCGTGATGGGCGTTTTTTGAGGCAGATAAGACGCATAAGCCACAATGCACCCCGCCCCCAAGGCCAGCGTAAAAAAGGACAGGCCCATGGCCGCAAGCACGCTGTGTGAAGAGAGCTGTGAAAAATCGGGTTTAAATAAAAATTCGAGACTCTGCATAAAATGGCCAGAAAAAATCCCAAAACCCACTAATAAAAACAAAATGACAATCAAGCCGGGCATCATAATTTTAGACGCGCGCTCAAGTCCTTTTTCAATGCCCAAGGCCACGACACCCATGGTCAGCAACATAAAGAGGGTGTGATACAACAATAAGGCCCAAGGATTTCCCATGAAGCCAGCCCAGATCCCTTGAATGCCGGACTGATTTGCGCCGACAAACTGACCCGACAAGGTTTTGAATAAATAGGCAATCGACCAGCCAGCGACGACGCTGTAAAAAGATAAAATTAAAATAAGTGCCAAACCGCCCCAATGACCGAGATAACGCCATTTGCGCGAAGCATGAGAAGCCACCGCCATTTTATCAATGCTGTCGATGGGATTTTGATTGCCATAACGGCCAATGAGAGCCTCTGCCATCATGATGGGCGCGCCAATCAGCAAAATGCATAAAACATAAATCAGAACGAAGGCCCCGCCCCCATTCATGCCCGTCACGTAAGGAAACATCCAAATATTCCCCAACCCTACTGCTGCGCCAGACGTGGCTAAAACAAAGCCGACGCTGGAAGTCCATTGGCCGGTGCGCTGGAGTAGTGACATAGAAAACCCTCTTAGAATGGAGATTTAGATTATAACCTACTCGGCAGGCGCTGATCTAAAAGCTCGATATTTTCCTTAATATATTCCATCGTTGGGTCAATCAAATTAGGCACCCAACCTGCTATCTTCAGACCAGCCGCTTGAAGGGCTTGCATGCTGAGCAGAGCATGATTTAAACAGCCCAATCGCAGGCCAACGACCAAGATCACCGGGACATCGAATGCACGCATTAAATCCAGCATGGTTTCGTTTTCGCTGATCGGCGCATGCACGCCCCCGGCCCCCTCGATAAAGACATGGTCGACGTCTTGATTTAAGCCCTCTTGCATCTGGCTCACAATGCCCTGGGAAGTGAGTGCGCAATGATTCAATCGGGCTGCAATATGAGGACTGCAGGCCTCGGGAAAACAAAAAGGATTGATAATGGTATAAGGAAGGGCGAGACTGTTTTCTTCTAGATAAATCAGCGCATCTTCATTTTTTCCATCGATGGCCCCTGAAGCCAGAGGTTTTAATCCCAAAACGGTTTTACCCTCGGCTTTCAGCTGTCGCATCAACTGCGCCGTCACGTAGGTTTTGCCGATCCCCGTATCCGTGCCTGTCACAAAATAATGTTTATGGGTCCAGTCCATCAGCGTTTCCTCTCGATCTCATCAATCGAAATGGCAATCGCCCCGGAGGCATCCGCCCGTTGAACTGCGCGCTGAGGTTTAAACGCATGACCGTAAATAATTTCAACCGTGGCCGGGTACACTCCCTCAGGCGTTTTGAACTGCTCGTACGCTTCGCACATGGCCTGCCATTTTTGTCGTGGATAGAATCCTGAACTCGGGCGAATCGGAAAGACATGAGAGCCCGTTTTTTTCAAATCTTCGAACAAACGCGATAGATTTTTATAAGTGACAGTCAAATATTCCATGTCGACGACCGGATCTGCCAGCCCGACCTGAACCATCGCATCGCCGATTTCGTGCATGTCGTAAAAAGCATTCACATGATCCTGTGCATCGACCGTAGCAAAGGCTCGGCGCAATTCTTTCAGCGTATCCAAGACCACGGTCGTGAAAATCAATAATCCATTTTTTTTGAGAACTCGTAAGGCAGAGGCAAAAGTCGCCATCATGTCGTGAGACCAGGGCAGCATCACATTCGAAATCACCAGATCAAATGAATTGTCTGGAAAGGGCAGATGGTTTGCATCGGCCTGGACAAAATCGCAATCGATGGTGGGGTGGTTTTTCGCAGCTTGTTTCAATGATTCTTTAGAAACATCAATGGCGGTGATCGCGGACTGAGGAAAAGCCGCGCGTAATTTGGGTAACAAAAATCCCGTCCCCGCCCCCAGATCTAAAATGGTTTCAGGGTTCAGTCGAATGAACTGCAAACGCTCGAATAAACGTTCACCGATTTCTTGTTGAACGATCGCATACTCATCGTAATGTTTTGCAGCCCGATCAAAGGCGACTTGTGTGGGATGTTTTTTCATCCATGGCCTCTTATCAAAGATTGACGATCCCCATGCCCAATTTTTTCAGCAATTTTAAATCGCTTTCGGTATCAGGCAATTTCGTGACCAACAGCTTTTCACCGTAAAATATGGAATTGGCCCCGGCCATGTAGCAGAGCGCCTGCATTTCTTCGCTCATGCTGTTGCGCCCGGCACTCAAGCGCACATAAGTGGTCGGCATCATGATTCGCGCCAGCGCAATCGTTCGAATGAAATCGAAATGATCAAGATCATTTTTCTTGGCCAAAGGGGTGCCTGGCATGGGCACTAATTTATTGATGGGAACACTTTCGGGATAAGGTTGCATGTTGGCTAATTCGAGCAATAAATGAATCCGATCATCCCGAGTTTCCCCCAGATTCATGATGCCGCCGCAACAGACCGACATGCCTGCATCGCGAACTTTGGCTAGGGTTTCGAGACGATCATCGTAGGTACGGGTCGTGACCACTTCAGGGTAATACTCGCGTGAGGTGTCGAGATTATGATTGTAAAAATCCAGGCCCGCTTCTTTCAGCGAATGCGCTTGCGTTTCGTCCAACATGCCCGCCGTTAAGCAGGTTTCCATGCCCAAGCCTTTAACGGCCTTGATCATTTCAATGACCTCGGGCATGGCTTTTTCAGGAGGATTACGCCAAGCAGCGCCCATGCAAAAACGCGTGGCTCCGCCGGCTTTGGCGCGTTCGGCCGCTTCAATCACTTTATCCAGAGGCATGAGTTTTTCTTTTTCGATGCCCGTTTTGTAATGTCCACTTTGACCACAATAATTGCAATCTTCGGGGCAGGCGCCGGTTTTAATGCTGAGCAGAGTCGACATCTGCATTTTGTATTCAGGAAAATGCGCACGATGCACGGTTTGCGCCTCGAACATTAAATCCATGAAAGGTTTGTCGTAAATCGCCGCAGCTTCTTCGAATGACCACTGCCTGTTTTGACTTAATTCTGCCATAATCTGCTCCAAAATCGATCCCGATAGTGTGTCGATATCTTAGGCAGTTGTCAATCATGAAGCAGTGTCTCTTATGCCTTGATTATTCTCATAAAAATATTTGTACTCCCTGCACATTGGATTTACCCTGGGTAAAAACGCGCTGTCCGGGCTGCGGAAGACATAGTGAGCTTGCAAGCTTATGTGTGATTTGTCAAAAAACACCGGCCTTCTGGGATCGGGGAATTGCGCCCTTACTCTACCTTCCCCCCGTCGTTAATCTGATCTCAGGGCTCAAGTTTTCACGGCAATTATTTCAGGCGCGCACCTTAACGGATTTGTTTTTAGAGGCACTCCCGCCGGGGCCCTTGCCCCAACTCCTCCTTCCCGTTCCGCTTCATCCCTGGCGAATGCTTTGGCGAGGGTTTAATCAGAGCACCGAGCTGGCACGGTTGCTCAGCAAACACTTGGGCATTCCATACAGCCCCTACTTTATCAAACGCGTCAAGCACAGCGCAGCGCAACGAGGATCAGACAAGAAAACACGTCAAAGCAATATCTCACAGGCCTTTCTTTTGAAACGCCCGCTTCCCGTTTCACGCATCGCTTTAATTGATGATGTGCTGACAACCGGCGAAACCTTGAGTGAGATTTGCCGGGTGATACGTTCGAGTCACCCAGACATTCAGATTGATGTCTGGGCGATGGCGCAGGTGGGGTTTATGCCGAAGAAAAAGAAAATCAACGCCCCGATTGATTTGGAACGATCTTAATCTCAAGATGACAACCAAATGCAGACACATATTTACTAAGTGTTGCTAGACTGGGAGAGTGATGCGCGCTCCCTAAAGTGGCTTCAAGACGGCCAACTACGGAGGTACTTGTGCCCATGGATTTTGCAACTTGCGCCTGAGTTAGTCCCGCTTTTTTCCTGGCAGAAATGAGTTGACGAATGATTGAGTACTCGCCTTCAAGCGCATCGTATTCAGCTTTTACCTTGGGGTCTGACAATGCTTTTTTAACGAGTTGATCGTGAGTTAATTTAGGCATTTTTTATAATCGATGGTCCATTTCATGCGTGAATTATAGCATATTTGATACAACCCGTAAACGTCATTTTCAACGAAGGTTCCCCTCATCGTAATTTTTTCCGCCCAAGGCCACATAAAGTTGGACGGTATCTTGATAGCGCTGGCCCTGAATTTTAGAATAGATTAATTTTTCAAGCAAATACTCACGTTCCACATGCATTAAATCTAAGGTGCCGATTCCACCCACCTCGCGATTTTTCTTCGCTAACTCAAGAGAGCTCTTGGCAGAAGCAACAGACTGCCTTCCTAGGCGATCAGCCTCCGAATCCAGCTTCAAGGCATGAAGCACATCATTCACCTGCACTAATGATTTGACGACGACCTCTTGGTAATTTTCGAAAGAAGCTTCGTAGGCTTTGATGGCAATCCGTTTTTGCGCACGTAATAATCCACCATTCACAATGGGCGCAGTGAGACTGCCCAAATAGGACCATGCGCTGGAGGAAGCATTGAAAAGTTTCGAAGGAGTAATGGCTTCTTGTAAAAAATCTCCCGTCAACACAATACTGGGATACAAATTCGCCGTTGCTACGCCAATATTGGCATTCGCCGCATGCAAGACAGATTCAGCCGCAAGAATATCAGGTCGCGTGCGAACCAGCTGGGAAGGAAGGGTCAAGGGTAACTCCCTGGGCAACTTAAACCAGGACAATTGAAAATTAGGTGGGGTCCATTCGCTTGGCGAACTGCCGACCAGGGTATTCAATTCATTTTTCATTTTGGCGCGTTGAAGCTGGAGCTGTGTGAGTATCAGCCCATCATTGCTCAATTGTTTCTGAGCGTCTAAAAATTTCGTTTTATTCGTTCCACCCAATTGGTAAGCCTCTTCAACCAACTTGAGTGTCTCCTTGTCTTTTTTAAGGAGCTGCTCGGCCGCTTGAATTTGTGCGTTCAAGGTGGCGATGGCAAGCGAGGTACTTACGATTTTTCCAGTCAAGTTGAGATAAGCGGCCTCGTATGCATACAGTTCATAATCCGCCAGCGCCTGTTGGTTTTCGATCGAGCGACGCGTACTGCCAAAGACATCGAGCATGTAAGTCAAGCTTGGCCCTAATTCATAATAGGTGAAGGGGGGAATCAGTTTCGAATCAGAACCCAAAAATGCCGCCCCGTATTTTTGCCTTCCCGCATCGGCTTGTAGGGAAAGCTGAGGCCACAGCAAACTTTTCCCAGCATTGACCGCCTCAATCGCTTGTTCGACATTCATGTGAACAGAGGCCAAGAGGTGATTATTTTTAACACCGCGATCCACCACTGCATTGAGTTCAGGACACTCAAACTCCTGCCACCACAGCGCAGAGACTTGCTTATCTTGTTTGATCGCCTGTTTGCCGAACTGTTTCAGATCCTCTTCATTGGAATACTTTTCAGTGGCAGGGGGATCAGGACGCACATAATCAGGCCCAACCGCACAGGAGGCTGCAAGTATCGACCACAGAACTAGTAGTGTTGAATACTTTTTTGTTTTCATCTTTATTCCATCACGATTATTTCGTCTGAATGCGTTTTGTTTTTCGGTGTTCTCATTAATAAAACCAAAGGCAAGACACTTAGGGTCAGTATCATCATGAATTTAAAGTCATTGACATAAGCGATCATGGCTGAATGTTGCGTGACCAGGCCATTGAGGGCCGCGATCCCTAAGGGCGTCGAGGGATCGATATGATTCGCCGCGTAAACCATTGTCGATGAAATATTGTACACCGGCAAATTTTCACTCAAGGAGGCATGGACGATCTGAGTATTTCGAACCAAGAGTGCTTCAACGACTGAAATTCCCACGCTGCTGCCAATATTTCTGATCAGATTAAACAAGGCCGTTCCTTCGTTACGAAGTTCAGCAGACAAGGTCGCGAATCCAAAGGG
>CAYMDW010000004.1:0-76040 GCA_964389615.1 uncultured Gammaproteobacteria bacterium
TAAATAACGACCCCAGCGATCGGGCCCCGCATCTCGGATGCCATTAAAAATGTCAAAACCCGTGGGCGTGATGAATTCTTTATCGATCAATGGCAATTGCATCGGGTCAAGGCGAATGGCATCGCTTCGTTGTAAATATTTTTTACCATAACGAAAACTTGCGCTCGAATATCTCCCTTGCTGTTCATATGCAAGACGCCCCGCTGGCACAAATTGATCGTTAATGTAAATATGGACAACCACTTCTTTCATCAAAAATTTAACTCATCTTCTGTGAAGGTAGGCTTTTGGTCTGGCTCCGCAATGACAAGCAAATAATCCCCCAGAATACGCTTGGCAACCCCCTGAGCAAGACCCAAAAGATTTAGGTAATTAATGAATGTGCCGAGCGACACCGTTGGGTCCCCTTTTTCAATTTTACTGAGGGTACGAGGATCGACCTCCAGTCTTTGGGAAATTTCTAGTACGGTCAAATGACGTTTGCGTCGCAATTGACGCAAATAAGTTCCTAGCTCGAGGAGCTCCTGGCTGAGTAATAAGTTCGGTGCTTTTGTGGTTTTCATACCTACACTTTAATGCATTTTCTGGACTTTGTCAAACGCAGTCAATCTGGAAAATATTCATTAAAATGCTCTTAAAACATATTTTAAACACATTATAACGTAATTCATTATCAAGCCCTGAGTCAACTCCAGGCAATTCAGACCCCAGAAAATGCCTCATAATCATTGTGTTAACCAGCGAAATATGGTAAGCTGTCTTGCTATTTTATCGTTTATTCAAGGGTGAGAGGCTGAGGTGCTTAAAACAACATCAAATCTAGAGAGTGCCGCCATGGAGTGCTCGAATCAATTGAAGAAGGTGTTAATGTCTGGTAGGAATGAAAATTTCCTTGAGGGCATTAATTCAGCAGATGAAGCCATCCTCTCGAAAGCTCTACTGATAAAATATCCCTCTGGGGACACCCTCCTCCACTATGCAGAAGTATACGCAGAATCAGTAGCTTTAATCACCCTACTTAAAAAAGTAAGCGTTGATGCGCTCTCAGATGCTCTGATGGTGAAGAATAACTCTGGATACACCCCAATGCACGGAGCAGCATTTACATCAAACGAAGAATTTTTTATCGCCGTGATTCAGAATATGAGTGTTGATACCCTCTCGAACCTTATGCTGGCAAGGGATAATAATGGGGTAACCCCATTTCACCAGGCAGCAAAGTTTCAAACCTCAGTAGCTTTGATTACCCTCATTGAAAAAATAGGTATTGATGCCTTTTCAACTGCTCTGCTAGTAGCAGATCACTATGGGGGAACCCCACTGCACGATGCAGCAGAATACAATTCAGAAAATTTCATCCCCTTAATTCAAAACACAAGCGTTGATGTCCTCTCAACCGCCCTCCTGATGCAAAATAGTAATGGGTACACGCCCCTACACTATGCAGCCATGAACCTAAACCCACAGGAGTTCAACGCCATCATTGAAACACTCAGCGTTGATACGCTCTCGGCTGCGCTGGTGGTAAAAGATAAAAATGGAGACACCCCGCTGCACAAAGTAGCCAAAAAACCAAATCCAGCAGGTCTAATCGCCTCTATCAACAAAGTAAACGATCAGACCATACCAGCCATTGCAGTGATACTAAAGGAATGTAATGTCACCTCACAAAATGTAATGAAGGCGCTGCTTTCCAGATGCGATACCGTCTTAGGACTGTCTCTTTTTGATAATGACAAGATGAGTGGTCCCCTCAAAAATTTTTTGTCAGACAGCGCGTTCAACCCCAATCATGCCGATATTCATCATAGGTTTTTTTCCAATAAATTCGCTTCAGAATGCTTAGATCGAATTTGGAGGAAAATTAAATCTGGCAATGAACTCTTGCCAGGACTACGCTTGCGCATGCAATTAATGACCGTCTTGATGGCAAAACCCGCCTTCAGCCTGACAGAAGATGAAATTGATTTTTTTCGGTATTTGAAAAAAATTACTTCCGAACACCAGGATAAGATCGACACACTCATCCATCATCACTTGGAAAATCGCCCACTCTCATCGATGCTTCTTTCGAGGGATAATAATCGGGTCGCAGCGTATATCAACCTGCTTAAAACAGAACCTGCGCAGATCCCTGATCTTGTCCTCGATGAAGTTCCTGATGATGAAGTTCCTGATCTCGTCCTCAAGATCAGAAATAATGAAATCCTGATAAAAATAATTGCCCCAGAACACCACGCTCAATATATGGCACAGCTCCAAGATTATAATTTCCGGCCCACCCTCAGAGAAACAATCATCGCTCCCAAATATAAGCTCGTACACCTCACAGGCCAGGTTGTCGACTACGAATATCACAGACACAAAAACAAACCGCCCTACACGCACACTAAAAAATCCTCTGCCACCTTACTGAGCTCAACGCTAAGCACCCCTGTCTTTGGCCAACATGCCCCCAACCGGCCTTTGGTCGGCTATTTATTTAATAAAAAGGATTGCGTAATAAAAGCCATGCTCAGACAAGACAAGGGAACTTACAAACATCAATGGCTTACCCAGACTGAAGAGGAAGCCAAGAATGCAGCCCACCTCATCCCGAATTACAACTTCACCGACGAAAGCGCTTTTTTAAATGAAATCAACACAGACTCAAGTCGAACCAATGAAGTGCTTGTGAAAGTGAAAAAAGAAGCCATCGTCGCGATCGTCATCGCGCGTAAAGACAGCAATTCAATCAGTATTGCGAAGGAAAGGCAAAATGAGGCTCGAGATAAACTCGGGCTTGATCTCCCGATCGTTTTTTACGATTCGAATAATGGGGTGCTTGAAATGGTTCAGGAAAAATGGGGGAATTTGACACAAAGCCCCAAAAACAGTTGACCAAATGACTATTTTCATGTTAAATTGCGTAATCTAACCAACAACAATGGGCTTTATTATGAAACCATCCATCAGATCCATTCATGCACCAGCACATCAAGATAGTCTATTGATTTTAAACGGTTTTTCTGGCAAAGTCCTTGAGAATGAGTACCTCACTGGCAAGATTAAGCAAGATACCTTGAAGGTAATCAACAACTTAAAATATATAAAACTCAATCTTGACTACATCGCTTACTGTGTCGAGCACAAAAATGACCTGAGCATCTATAAATTCCCTACTGATAAAGAGAAAGGCGTCCTGCGTGATGAAGATGGCACCTCCTTTCATTTAAACAGCTATCACCAAGGGGCGAAAGCTAAAAAGGATTTGGGGGATCTTATTCAAAGTTTTGAGAAAATTGCAGAAGATTCAATAAAACCAGGCACCCACAAGCTCGTCTTTTTGGCGATAGCGAAGGCCTTCGAATGGGACGAAGAAATCGGTTGCATCGAAAAGCGCACCGGCAAGGTATTGAGTCAATCGGCACTCATCAGTTCTGGAGCTGAAATTTCGGATGAAATAGTATCCGATTTGTTCTTAAATCTTTATGCGCCTACCTGTGATCAATCCATGACAGTCACGGACGCTCTGGATAATTTCTTAAAGACCTTTGAATTACCGGTCAATAGAAAAGCGGCTGTGTTGAGCTATCTTGAAGATATCTTATGCCTCGAAGCTGAGAGTAAACTCGGCGGCGACGCCCCCCTCCCTGCCACCCCTATCACCCAGGTCGACGATACTCTGCGCGTGATCATGGGCGGAACCGGTACCATGATTCAGGTGCACTATGCACTGGATCAGGCCCATTCAGCCGAAAAATTTGTGAGCTCGCTGCATAGTAATTCTGCATTGAAGAATACTCAGATTCACAAAGCCAGTGCGAGCTTTGAATCCTACAAGGGTGAGCCTATTATTATTGTTCGACTGACCTTGCAACAAGCAGATATACTCAAGATAAAACCAACCGCAGGGACAACGAGCGTCGTATTGCATGCAGCGCCTCAAGCCACTGCAGCACCAGCTCCCAAGGCACCGAGCCCAAGCCCGCAAGCAAGCGATAAGACCTGCTCAGTGATGTAAGGGTGCAATCCCTGATTTCAGGGATAATGCAACTCCAGCCAATCGAGCTCTTCTGAATCAAAGCCGGCCTGCTCGCGGTACTCCCGATGGTAAGGCCCTTTGAGCTGAGTCATTAAAAGACTATGGGCCATTTCCTCAAAGGTGATGAGCGGGTTCAAGCCCCGCTCTTCGCATAAATACTTAAACCATCGATTACCCACCGCCACATGACCGATCTCGTCACGCAAGATTATCCCCAAAATCCGCTCCGCCTGCTCATCACCGGCTAAGACCAGACGCTGCATGATCCCCGGGGTGACATCCAGGCCCCGAGCTTCCATGACGCGGGGAACCATGGCCATACGAACCAAAGGGTCATGGGCTGTTTTTTCAGCCATCTCCCAAAGGCTGTTATGGGCGGGGAAACTTCCATATTTATACCCTAACCCCTCCAAATGCTCCTGAATCAGGCCAAAGTGATAGGACTCCTCAGCCGCCACCCGAAGCCAATCCTCATAATAGGCTGGGGGTAAGCCAGGGAACCGCAATAAGGCATCCAAAGCCAGGTTAATCGCATTAAATTCGATATGGGCGATGGCATGCCAGAGCGCTGCGCGACCGGTCGGCGAACCCAAGCCCCGCTTTTTAAGCTCCCGGGGATGAACCAGCGCCGGTTGAACCGGACGACCCGGTTGAAGAACTTGCGCTAACGCATTGATTTTTAATAATTCTGGTTTGTTCTTAAACGCATCAAAGGCGCGAGCAGTGAGCTGGCATTTTTCCGTAGGGCATGAGGAATGGTAAGCGGCAAGAGCGTGGGTAATCATGATATTTCCATAAAAATCGGGTAAATAGCCCTGAATCATGGGCTGGATTTGGCCCTTCAAATGGCGTTATTGGGTTGACATAAAGGCCGTATTGTAGCATTATCCACGGTTGCAGTTACACCAAGGATATATATGAACACTCGTCTCAAAATTGCCTTGTACCTGAATTTTTTTATCGTGGCCGTCCTCCTCAACAGTGGCGGCGTTGTGATCATGCAAATGGTCAATAATTTCGGGGTCGACCGGGTTGACGCGTCAATTCTCGAAGCCTTCAAAGATCTCACCATTGCCATTTCTGCATTTTTCGTCGCCTCATTTATTCCCCGATTAGGCTATAAAAATGCGATGCTCACCGCCTTGGTCGTGATGTGCGCAGGTTGTTTAATCATGCCCCTGATCAATGGCTTTTGGGCAGCAAAATTCATGTTCGCCATGACAGGGTTTAGCTTTATGTTGCTGAAGATCGTGGTGTATTCCTTGATCGGTCTTTATGCCGAAAACGACCGCGCCTACACCAGCTCTGTCGGTATTTTAGAGGGCTTTTTCAGTTTCAGTATTTTGATTGGCACCTCCCTGTTCGGCTTATTTATTCTTCTCAAAGAACAAGGTTACACCGGTGTCTTCTCCTACGGGTGGACGAATACTTATTGGCTGCTTGCACTCCTGTGCGCCCTTTCCTTTGCGCTCGTTTCCAGCTGCAAAATTGATGAATCAGAAATTCAACCCAGCGAAGACTCCACCCCTTTAAGCGACATGCAAGGCATGCTTTCCCTGCTCGCCAAACCGGTGGTCATCGCCTTTGTCTTGTGCATTTTTACTTATGTCTTCGTGGAACAGGCCATTCAAACCTGGTTGCCTAAACTCTACAACGATGTGTTTTCACTCTCTGAAAGTGCGGCCGTCTTTTTAGCCGGGAGCTGGCCTCTCAGCATTGCGGCGGGACGTTTAGCCTGGGGCATCGCCATGCGATACCTGGATTGGTTCAAGGTATTGGTAGGCGGTCTCATGGCGGGCATCGCCGTGATGATGACGGTTTCTGTCATGATCAAAGCCGATCCGACGGGAAACCTGGTCTCACTGCCTTTCACTGAACTGAAAATCCCTCTGGCCGCCCTCCTCTTGCCATCGATTGGCTTTTTTATTGGCGCCATTTACCCGACCGTCTGTGCCTCCGTACTTAGCTCTCTTGAAAAAACAAAACACAGCCCCATGACAGGTTGGATCATTGTCTTCTCTGCATTCGGTGGAACTGTAGGTTCACGCATGATGGCCATTTTTTACGAAAATTCATCTGGGGTTGGCGCTATCGCCATGCTAGTGTACCCGGTTGTATTCATGCTGGCTGTCTTATTGCCGTATGCCTACTTAAGAAAGCGCGCCATGTTGAGAACAAAAAATTATGTCGAATTCGCAAACACCTAAACTTCACCAAACTTTTGGGCCTTTATTCAAACGCGTGCAAGAAAGCGGACTTTTCAAAGACTGCAAAACCTGGGTCGATGTGAAGGCGAAGAGTGATTACGAAAGCATTTTGAATGCTTACCTGGCAGCCCTCGATGATCCCGATTTCGAGCTCGAAGACTTTGTTCACCAACATTTCGAGCTCCCCAGCGCACCTCCCTCGTCTCATTGTGCTTCTCCTAAAAAAGAAGACATGTTCGAGCATATCGAACATCTTTGGGACAGCCTCAAGCGCACCGCCGATCAAGCGAATACCAGCCGCGAATCTTTACTCCCCCTCCCCCAGGACTATATTGTGCCGGGCGGGCGTTTCCGTGAAATTTACTACTGGGATACTTATTTCACGGCGGAAGGCTTGGCCGCTTCCAATCGTTTTGATCTGATCGAACACATGCTCGATAATTTTTCCCATCTTGTGGATACCTACGGGCATATCCCCAATGGCAATCGCAGTTATTATTTGACGCGCTCGCAGCCTCCCGTCTTTGGGTGCTTTGTGAAGCTCTATGTCGATAAATTCGGAGCACAACAAGCGAAGGCTTACATCGAAAGCCTGGCCCGCGAATACGATTTCTGGATGGCTGGGGCACAGTTGCTCACACGAGCCAACCCAGAACACCGCCGTGTCGTCCGCATGCCCGACGGGGAAATTTTAAATCGTTACTGGGATGAACATAATACACCCCGCGAAGAATCGTATCGTGAAGACACGGAACTTCGCGTGAATGCAAGTCCTGGCGAAGCCGCAAGTTTATACAGAAATTTGCGAGCTGCCGCCGAATCAGGCTGGGATTTCAGTTCCCGGTGGTGTGTTGATCCCAAAAAGCTTCACAGTATTGAAACCACGCGCCTCGTTCCGGTCGATCTGAATGGATGGCTCTATCTCACCGAACTCTATTTGTCCGAATTCCATGAGGCCCTCGATCTCCCCGCGATCGCTGATCTTTATCGCGATGCGGCCGCCACTCGCAAAGAAGCCTTGCTCAAATACACCTGGAATAAAGAGCTGGGATTCTTTTTCGATTATCATCTGGATCTTAAAACCACCACCAATCGCTGGGCACTCTCGGGCGTGATGCCTCTCTTTGCCTCGATAGCAACCCCCGCACAAGCAAAATTCGTTGCCAAGCATCTTGAAAATGAATTTTTGAAACATGGCGGTTTCGTCACAACACTCGTCAACTCCAGTGAACAATGGGATGCCCCGAATGGCTGGGCTCCACTGCAATGGTTAGCAGTGAAGGGCTTGCTCAACTACGACCACAAGGCCCTTGCCAAAGAGGGAATCGATCGCTGGCTCCACACCAACGAAGCACTTTTCCATGAAACTGGCCGCATGATGGAAAAATACAACGTCGAAGCCGTTCATGTCTTAGCTCGCGGCGGCGAGTATCCCTCGCAAGACGGATTCGGTTGGACGAATGGGATTGCGCTGAAGTTTAGGGAAATATTGGGCTGAGGTTTGCGGATGAACACCTGGATCCCACTCAGCACCCGGATGCGTCCCAGCACCCTAGAAGAATTCTCTGGTCAAGATCATATCGTGGGACCCCACTCCCCCCTGCGTCGTAGTTTAGAAGCCAAACGCATCCACAGCATGATTTTTTGGGGCCCACCTGGGACAGGCAAAACCACCTTAGCGCATTTAATGGCAGAGCATTGCGAGGCCGATTTCCAGACCATGTCTGCCGTCTTAGCGGGTGTGAAAGAGATCCGTGAAGCCTGCGAGAACGCCAAAAAATCACCTCGCCCCACGATTCTATTCATCGACGAGATTCATCGCTTCAACAAATCTCAGCAAGATGCTTTGCTGCCCCATGTAGAAGCAGGCACACTCACGCTCATCGGGGCAACGACTGAGAATCCGTCTTTTGCCTTAAATAATGCGCTTCTCTCACGCGCCAGGGTCTATGTCTTAAAATCCCTCGACGAAGCGGCGCTTGTTTCATTATTGAAGCGCGCAGTGGCTCACGAACAGGGCCTCAACAATGCCATTATGATTGATGAAGCATTTTTGAAAGAAATGGCTCAACATTGTGACGGCGATGCGCGCCGTGCTTTGAATTGGCTCGAAATGGCTGCTGATTTAACTCCGCCAGGCACCTCCATGACCGAAGAAATTATGGCAACTGTGCTTTCTGATCAACCTCTTCGATTCGATAAAGCGGGCGATGATTTTTATGATCAAATCTCAGCCTTGCATAAATCGGTCCGAGGTTCTGATCCTGATGCTTCTCTGTATTGGTTCGCAAGGATGATTGTGAGCGGTTGTGATCCTTTGTACCTCGCCCGTCGCGTTTGCCGCATGGCTTCAGAAGACATCTGTAATGCAGATCCACGAGCACTTGAGCTTGCGATCAACGCCTGGCATGCCATGGAACGCATGGGCAGTCCCGAGGGGGAATTGGCACTCGCACAAGCAATCGTGTACCTGGCCTGTGCTGCCAAATCGAATGCGACTTATCTTGCCTTCAATCAGGCGATGAGTGTGGCGGAAAATTCAGGGTCCTTGCCTGTTCCACTGCATTTACGTAACGCTCCTACAAAACTCATGAAATCCCTCGATTATGGGAAAGAATACCGATACGCGCATGATGAGCCTCATGCCTACGCGGCAGGGGTTCATTATTTTCCAGAGGGAATGAAAAAACAATGTTTTTATCGACCGGTGGATCGGGGAATGGAAATTAAGATTCGTGAAAAACTGGCGTTTTTGAAATCGATATCGTGAGGTCAAAATCATACTGACTCGATGTGGAAATTTTAATGAATATGAGCCTCGACAAAATGCCCGTAGAGATAATTTTGGCCATCGCAAAGCAATTGGTCATTCATACACTCATCGAATTTTCATCGAGCTCAAAACGAATTTATCAGATTATCAATAACCCTGAAAATGAAATATGGAAGGATTTTTATAAGCGCGACTTCCCAAAGGCCGAGCTGCCGACTCATCATGATTACAAAGAAGCCTATAAAACTCAGTATAAAATTATTGCGCTTCAAGCCAAAAAAGATCTTGAAATCGCGATTCGCGATGATAAGGTCGAGAATGTCAAAAAAATACTCCAACAGTTTCCTGGTGCCGTGAAATGGGTTGATGAATGGGGCCTAACCCCATTGCATTCAGCGACATCCCGTACTGAGATCTTTAAGATCATTTTGGATATGCCGGATACGGATGTGGAAGCAGTGTTTTACGGCGGTCTCACCGTATTACACAAAGTTTGTCACCTCAAAAATTCCGATGCGCTCAAGCTACTGCTAGCAAAGGGTTCCGTGAATGTTAACGCCAAAAATATTGCCGGTAATACCGCATTGCATTTTGCGATCTCAGATTGCAACGCCGAGCATGTCAAATTGCTACTGAACACACCAGGAATTGAGGTCAATGCCAAAAACACATCGGGTAAATCGGCCTTCGATGTTGCATTTGACAAAGGATACTCTGGAATAATTCAAATACTCCTCGCCACTCTGGGGATTAATGTTTATTTATCCGAGGGTCGAGGTAGAACTCCCTTGCATTTTGAAGCACTGCTCGGAAACCATCATACGGTATATCGGTTGCTCAATGAGGGAAAAATAGATCTCAATCAAAAAGAAGAACATGGATACACCGCACTGCACTGCGCAACCCTTTGCGGCCATACCTTGGCAGCGAAAACGCTGATTTCGAGGGAGCTGATTGATCTGAATATTGGAGATGATTCCAACAATACAGCGCTTCACTTAGCATGCCGCAAGGCAGACTTTCCAGTCGTCAAGGATCTGATTTCAACAGGAAAGTGCGAAATTAATGCGAAGAATCGCGATGGACACACCCCTCTTCATCTGGCAGTACTCACTTATGGTAATACTAACATCGTCAAATTATTATTGAGGACACCTCAGCTAGATGTCAATTCAGTAAACTCCAGAGGAGATACCGCCTTGCATCTTGCAACTAGTGCTTGCAATGCAGACTCAGCGATAAGTCTTCTCGAAAGAATCGATCTTAATCCTTATCTGAAGAACTGCGACGGGCATACAGCATTTGATTTGGTCGGATTATCTCATCCGCCTATGTTCACTCATTTGTACGATAAATATCGATTGGCTCATCGAAGTACCGAACCAAAGCATACAGATCATTTATCATCAGAATCCAAATCGTCTTGTAGGTTTTTATAAGGTGAGGAATGAATGTCAAAATCATACTCACTCGATGTGGAAATTTTAATGAATATCAGCCTCGACAAAATGCCCGTAGAGATGATTTTGGCCATCGCAAAGCAATTGGTCATTCATACACTCATCAAATTTTCATCGAGCTCAAAACGAATTTATCAGATTATCAATATCCATAAAAATGAAATATGGGAGCATTTTTATAATCGCGACTTCCCGAAGGCCGAGCTGCCGACCCATCATGATTACAAAAAAGCCTATCAAATTCAGTATAAAATTATTGCGTCTCAAGCCAAAAAAGATCTTGAATGCGCGATTCTCGATGATAAGGTCGAGAATGTCAAAAAAATACTCCAACAGTTTCCTTGTGCCGTTAAATGGGTTGATGAATGGGGCAGAACCCCATTGCATTCGGCGAAATACAATACTGAGATCTTTAAGATCATTTTGGATATGCCGGATACGGATGTGGAAGCAGTGGAACGCAACGATTTTACTGTATTACACATAGTCTGTTCCAATAATATGATCAATGCACTCAGGCTTTTGCTAGCAAAGGGTTCAGTGAATGTTAACGCCAAAAATAGTGCCGGTGATACCGCATTGCATTTAGCGGTCATAAGTAACCACGCTGACATAGTCCGGTTGTTAGTGATGGCACCAGGGATTGAGGTCAATGCCAAAAATAATTCTGGTCGAACGGCCTTGGATCTTGGATTACACCATAATTGCTGTGAATCAATTAAAATACTCCTCGCCATTCCTGGAATTGAGGTTTATTTAGCCGAGGGTCGCGGTAGAACTCCCTTGCATTTTCAAGCACTGCTCGGAAACGCTAGAGCGATAGATCAGTTGCTCAATGACGAAAAAATAGATCTCAATCAAAAAGAAGAACATGGATACACCGCGCTGCACTGCGCGAGCTCTTGCGGCAATAGGTTGGCGGTGGAAACGCTGCTTTCGAGTGAGCTGATTGATCTGAATATTGGAGATGATTCCAACAATACAGCGCTTCACTTAGCATGCCGGAATGGTCACGATAATGTCGTCAAGGCTCTGGTTTCAACAGGGAGGGCCGAAATTAATGCGAAGAATCGCGATGGATACACCCCTAATCTTCTGGCAGTACACCCTTTTTATAATGCCTACATCGTCAAATTATTGAGTACACCTCAGGTAAATGCCAATCCAGTAAACTCCGAAGGAAAGACCGCCTTCGAATCCAAATCGTCTCGTGGGTTTTCATAAGGTGAGGAATGAATGTCAAATGCGCGCATTTGCGGGCGAATTGCATGGAGTACCATGCGTATTCGCCCCTACGCACAGTTCTGAATCGTGCGTAGGGAGGAATCCGGCCGGTACTCCGGCCAATTCCTCCGCAAGCCCGCAGGGCTTGTCAAAATCATCCCCTTGACAAAGCCAGCTGATTACCTTATAATGACCCCTTCTCCACTCCCCTGTAGGTTATTATGAATCTTGAACTCAACAAAATGCCCCCAGAGATTATTTTGGCCATCGCGGAGCAAATGGATATCGGTACGTTCATTCAATTTTCAACGAGCGTTAAGCGTATTTATCAGATTATCAATGGGCCTAACGATAGACTATGGCAGCATTTTCATAAGCGCGATTTCCCGAATGCCATCCAGCCGAGCAATGGGGATTTTAAACAAGCCTACAAAGAAGAATATCAAAAAGCGCGCGAGCTTGCTGCTGCGATAGCCAAAAAGGATCTTAAATCAGCGATTGAGGCAAATGAAACTGATAAGGTGGAAAAAATCCTCCAACAATATCCTCAAGGAGGGAGCTGGGTTTATGAAAAAGGTAAAACGCCGCTTCATTTGGCACTCACGAAACCCAAACTCTTTGAAGTCATTTTGAAAACGCCTCACGCGGATGTGAATGAAAGAGATCCCGGAGGTCATCCCCTATTGTATGATGCTGTCATCTATGGCTCATCTGAGACTGTCAAGTGTTTAGTCGATTCCCCCAAAATTGAGATCAATGCTCAAAGCAAATGGGGTAGCACCGCTTTTGATATGGTATTAAGATTTGGAAAATTTGAAATCATACCCATGATGCTCCCTAAGCTGCGGATGGATGATTTTTTAAAACAGGGTAAAGGGAGAACCGCCTTGCATTTCGAAGCCATGTCTGGGAATACTGAAAAGGTAAACCAACTGCTTTTTGACCCTGCGCTTGATGTCAATCAAAAAGAAGAACATCAATACACCGCATTGCACTACGCGAGTTTTTGCGGTCAAACCGAGGCAGTGAAATCACTGCTCTCAAGCCCTTTCGTCGATCTGGAGGTTAAAGATTATAGGGGCAATACCGCGCTTCACCTTGCCTGTGCGCATGGGAACGATGAGACAGTGAAATACTTGCTCTCGTCAGAAAGATTTGATCTCCATGCGCGGAATTACAATCGCTATACGCCGCTGCATGAGGCCGTATTAAATAAGAATATCGAGGTGGTGAAACTATTGGTGAGCATGCCCGAGGTGGATGTGAATTGTGTGGGGTTTGGCAATCAAACGCCCTTGATCATTGCAGCTGATCAGAGTGATCTGAGTTCAGCAACAACTCTACTCGAAAGAACGGATCTGGATCCTTATATTGGAAATGATCTAGGAGAAACAGCCTTCGATTTGGCGGAAAGGTCGTTATTGAGTGAAATCCGAGATTTATTCAATCGGTATAAATCGGCCCGTTCATCGGCGATGAAGCGAAAAGCGTTTTGATGAGGAAGGAATGTCAAATGCGGGGCATTTGCGGGCGAATTGCATGGAGTACCATGCGGATTCGCCCCTACGCACAATTCTGAATCGTGCGTAGGGATGAATACGGCCGGTACTCCGGCCAATTCATCCGCAAGCCCGCAGGGATTGTCAAAGATCAATTCAACACAGTCAAACCGCCCATGTAAGGCAATAAGACTTTGGGAATAATCACCGAACCATCGGCCTGCTGATAATTTTCGAGCACGGCAACCAAGGTTCTGCCGACAGCGAGCCCTGACCCATTCAAGGTATGCAATAGCTCCGGTTTGCCGGTGGTGGCATTTCGATAGCGGGCCTGCATGCGTCGCGCTTGGAAATCTTCGAAATTTGAGCAAGATGAAATTTCGCGATAGGCATTTTGCCCGGGCAACCACACTTCGAGATCGTAAGTCTTCGCAGAGGTGAAGCCGATATCTCCTGTACACAAGGCCATGACTCGATAAGGAAGCTCTAATAACTGGAGAATGGTTTCCGCATGATTCCTCAAGGATTCGAGCGTTTGATAAGATTCTTCTGGCTTGACCAGCTGAACCAATTCCACTTTCTCGAACTGATGCTGCCGAATCATCCCGCGCGTGTCTTTGCCGTAGCTACCTGCTTCAGAACGGAAACAAGCAGAATAACAGACGAATTTTTTGGGGAGGTCGGCTTCTTCGATAATCGTATCACGGGCAATATTCGTGACAGGGACTTCAGAGGTCGGGATCATCCAGAGATCTTTATCACCGTTCAATTGAAAACTGTCTTCTTTCATTTTGGGGAATTGACCCGTACCGAACATCGAATCAGAGTTGACCATGTACGGGACATTGACCTCAACATACCCATGCTCTTGGCTATGGGTATCCAACATGAATTGAGCGAGCGCTCGATGCAAACGCGCCACTCCGCCTTGCATGACCACAAAACGGCTGCCCGAAATTTTTGCACCCAAATCGAAATCCATGCCGTTCAATCCCGCCCCTAGATCCACATGATCTTTAGGCGTGAACTCGAATTGCTTAGGCGTGCCCCAGCGTCGAATTTCAACATTATCGTGTTCATCTTTGCCCACCGGAGTCGATGCATGAGGGACGTTAGGAATAGTGGCCGCATAATCAGACAAGTCGTTCTGAATTTTTTCGAGTTCAACAGACTTTTGTTTCAACACATCGCCCAGGCCAGCGACCTGATCCATCAGGCTTTGTACATCCCCGCCCTTGGATTTGGCTTGGCCGATGGATTTAGAAATAGTATTGCGTTCGTTTTGAAGCTGTTCTACTTCGGTTTGAATCGTTTTGCGTTGTTGTTCTAACGATTCGATTTTTTCAACATCCAACGAGAAACCGCGGTTTCTCAAAGGCTCGACCAATTCCTGAATATTCGTGCGCAAGCGTTTAGGATCTAACATAATTACCTCTTATTTAAGGAGCGTCGCTCGTAATGACGTCCACCCCTGGCGGGGGCGTGAATCGAAATAAATCTTGGGGCAGGGTTTCATTGATTTTGATTTGTGAGAATTCAATGGTGACGACCTGATGGAGATTATCGATCAGTTCCATTTTTGCAATGACCGAGCCCTTGAAGGTGAGCTTGACATCACGAACCAGACTGTCTTCGCCGATGGGAAGCAAATGAAAGGTTTGTTCGCCAAAACCTGTGTCTTCACTTCTGACCTTGAAGTGATCAGTCACGCCCTTGGGATCTCCCGCGAGAAGCAAGGCAGGCGTGTCTTTGAGATTATCTTGCAGAGGTTGAACGGTGACCTGCTCCAGATCAGCGTCGTAAACCCACAGTTTTTTACCGTCAGCAATCAATAATTGCTGATAGGGTTGTTCGACTTCCCAGCGAAATTGATTCGGGCGCTCTAACAAAGCCCTCCCTTGCACGACTTTTTTGTCTTTGAATTTAGGGTCGACTGTGGTTTGGACGTAGGATGCGCGCAAGGTTTTCATGGTGGTGAGCAAGGCGTTGAGCTCGTTGGCAGGGGTGGCGAGGGCTTGAAGCGTGAACAATAAAAAGAAACAGGAAAGCAGGTATTTCATGAAAACCTCAATATTCATCAGGCAAACGAGCGATTAATTTCCGCCCTTCGCATGAGGGACCAACAACTCACGGCTTCCGTTCGATTGCATCGGAGAAACCAATCCAGCGGCTTCCATTTGTTCAATTAAGCGGGCAGCGCGGTTATAGCCGATTTTCAAGCGACGCTGAACCATTGAAATCGATGCCCTGCCCGATTCTATCACAGCTTCGACCGCTTGGTCATACAGAGGATCAGACTCAGGATCGCTTTCCTCGTCATCGAACTCAGGCAGGACTAGTGCAGCCATGCCAAAGCCCCCCGCTCCACTGACAATTTCGTCGAGATAATCTGGACGACCGCGTTTTTTCCAATCGTTCACACAGGCGTGAACCTCTTGATCGGAAACAAAGGCCCCGTGGATACGGGTCGGAATCCCAGCGCCGACAGGCAGGTAAAGCATATCGCCCTTGCCCAAGAGCTGTTCTGCGCCTTGCTGATCTAAAATGGTGCGAGAATCAATACGAGAAGCGACCTGGAAAGCGATCCGAGTGGGGACGTTGGCTTTGATCAAGCCGGTGATCACATCCACCGAGGGACGCTGGGTCGCCAAAATCAAATGAATTCCTGCCGCACGTGCTTTTTGGGCAATCCGAGCGATCAGCTCTTCGACTTTTTTGCCCACCACCATGATCATGTCGGCAAATTCATCGACCACGACGACGATGTAAGGCAGATTTTGAAGTTCGCTGGGTTCATCGTCGGGATCCACCGCTTTGAACAAGGGATCCATGATGGGCTGATTATTGGCCTTGGCCTCTAAAACCTTGCGATTATAACTGGCAAGATTACGCACCCCCAGGGCAGCCATCAAACGATAACGGCGCTCCATTTCCGCAACGCACCATTTAAGGGCATTGGCGGCTTCTTTCATGTCGGTGACGACGGGCGCCAATAAATGCGGAATATCATCATAGACCGAGAGCTCGAGCATTTTAGGGTCGATCATGATCAGACGCACTTCTTCGGGAGTCGCCTTGAATAAAATACTGAGCAGCATGCCATTGAGCCCCACCGACTTACCCGAGCCAGTGGTTCCCGCGACCAATAAGTGCGGCATTTTGCCTAAGTCAGCGACCGTCGGAACCCCCGCAATGTCCTTGCCTAAGGCAATGGTGAGAGGAGAAGCAGCATTTTGATAAGCTTCAGAACCGAAGAGCTCGCTCAAATACACGGTTTGTCGATGCACATTCGGTAATTCCAACCCCACATACGGTTTACCCGGAATAATTTCGACCACACGCACGCTGACCATGGCCAAGGAACGAGCCAGGTCTTTGGCAAGACCCGTAATTTTGCTGGCCTTGATCCCGGCGGCCAGTTGCAACTCATAACGGGTGATCACAGGCCCGGGGTGAACCGCGACGACTTGAGCCTCTACATTGAAATCAGCCAATTTGGATTCGACCAATCGCGACATCTCGTGCAGGGCCTCTTCGGAATAAATCGCCTCTTCTTTGTGCGCAGGAATATCCAGCAAAGACAAAGAAGGCATCGGGCCATCGGGCCCCTGATTAAATAGAGGCACTTGCTGAGCGACCGTATTTTTGCGACGAATCACACGAATTTTTTCGGAGATACTGGGCACCTCTTCTTCCAGCGGAACAGGCGCAGGAGCCGACTTAGGCTTGGGCAGGCGCAGGACCGGTTCTTTTTTAGGAGTTGAAATCACTGTGCGACTGAGTTGACGCGCCTGATGCCAACGAATCAAACGCTGTTTTGCCTGGATTAAACCACGCTGAGAGGCACGTAAGAACTTCAAAATCGTGCGGCCCGTTTTATCCATCAGTCGTAACCAAGAGAGGCCGGTCGCAAAGGTGATCCCGACCAAAAAACTGGTGAGCAATAATAAGGTAGAGCCTGTGATATGCAAGGATCCCAGCATCCATTCGCTGAGGGTGATCCCCAAAATACCGCCGGCCCCAAAAGGATAGGTCGAAGCATAATCGGCGAAATAAATACTGGCCAGGGTACACCCAGAAACCAGCGCGAGGCAAAAGCCAGAAACACGCATGGAAAGCAAAGGATAATCGAGTTCGGAGGGTTCATGGCGATGTAAAAATAAAAATGCACTGCTCAAGGCCACCATGGCCGGAAAACCAAAGGCCAGTGCCCCAAACAGGCTGATCAAGACATCCGCGCACCAAGCGCCCATGGGGCCAGCAGCATTCAGAATAGTGCCATGACCACTGACCTGCGACCAGCCCGGATCATGGTGGCTGAAGGTGGTCAGGGCAAGTAAAAAAAACATGGCGAAAGAAAGCTGAAGAATGAACGCCCCTTCACGCAGGCGAAAACCAAGGGCAGATCCTGATTTTGATTGTTTAGCGGCTGATTTCTGTTTTTTCATGGTTTCTTGGTATTTCCCGGCAGTTTTTTATTATAGAATAGCTTTCAATATCTTATGTAGTTTAGCACCTGTGGGGTTCAACTTGTTAAATCTTGTGAAATTTTTTGCAGTCGCCTTTCTGGGCCTGATTTTGGCTTCTTGCACCCTGAGTTCAACACAAACGAACCCAAGCCCCACGGAACCCCCACCGCATGAACAGGATCCACACGCCCATCATCATGCCCCAGCTGAGTCTCCGGCCCCTCCCGCGCCTGCCCAAGCCCAAGCAACGCCCAGCGTGCCTTATGTGATTGCACTTAAACCTTTAAGCCCCATAGCCCAAGAACGTCCCGCCACCTTCCAGCTTCAAATTTTGGGGCCGAATGGGCAGGAATTAAAGCACAAGCATTTTCAGGTCATCCATGGGAAACGCATTCATGCGCTGATCATCGACCCGGCGATGCTGAATTATCAACACATTCACCTGCGCCCTGAAACCGCCGAGAGCAAAGCCCTGTACGAATTCACCCTCACCCCCACCCAGGCCGGTGAATACAAAATTTATTTAGACCTCGTCGACGATAAAAATAAGCAGTACTTTGTTGAAACCCACTTCACGGTTCCAGGCCATGCACTGACCCCAAAATTCGATCCCTCCTTGGCCAAAGGTCGGATGCAAACCCAAGTCCAGGCCAATGGCCTGAATTTCACGGTCGAAGCGCCTTTGCCGATCAGCGCCAATGAACATGTGATGCTGAATTTCACCGTCAAGCAAGGGGATGAGCTGTTCCGAAAACTGGAACCGACCATGCAAGCCTATGCCCATCTCGTGGGCTTTAATGCCGATCGCACCGAACTCATCCATGCCCACCCCATGGGAGAAGAGCCCCGTTCCAGCAATCAACGCGGGGGCCCTAATCTGAAATTTGGGGTAGACTTTCCCAAACGCGGCAATTATCGCCTTTTCTTACAGATCAAAGTGGATGGCAAAGATGTTTTTGTCCCCTTTGATGTAAAGGTGCTCTAAAACAAAGAAGGAAACCCATGACCCACTCCAAATTGATCATTCTAGGCTCCGGCCCTGCCGGCTACACCGCCGCTGTTTATGCAGCCCGCGCCAATCTAAAACCGCTGTTGATCACAGGCATGGACCAGGGGGGGCAGCTCATGACCACCACTGAGGTCGACAATTGGCCAGGCGATGTTCATGATTTACAAGGCCCCGCCCTCATGCAACGCATGAAGGAACACGCCGAACGCTTTGAAACACAACTGATTAATGATCATATTCACACCACGCAGCTCACCGAAAAGCCCTTCAAACTCATCGGGGATCTGGGCGAATACACCTGCGATGCTCTGATCATTGCCACCGGGGCCTCGGCCATGTATCTGGGCCTGCCTTCGGAAAAAGAATTCATGGGCAGAGGGGTTTCTGGCTGCGCGACCTGCGATGGGTTTTTCTACCGCAACAAAGACGTTATTGTGGTCGGCGGTGGCAATACGGCCGTAGAAGAAGCCTTGTACCTGGCCAATATTTGCAAAAAAGTCACCCTGGTTCACCGCAGGGACAAGTTCCGGGCTGAAAAAATCTTGATTGATCGAGTATTGGCCAAAGACAATATTGAAATCAAGACCTTTCATGAACTTGATGAAGTCTTAGGTGATGCCTCAGGGGTCACAGGCGCTCGTCTGCGCAACAATCAAACGGGCCAAACCCAAGACATCGCCGTTCACGGAATTTTCATCGCCATCGGCCATAAACCCAATACCGAGATTTTCAAGGGTCAGCTCGCCATGAGCGACTCCGGCTACCTGAAAGTTCAAAGCGGGCTTGAGGGCAATGCCACCCAAACCAGTATTCCTGGGGTTTTTGCCGCTGGCGATGTGGCCGACCATATCTACCGCCAGGCCATCACCTCAGCCGGCTCAGGCTGCATGGCGGCCCTGGATGCCGAGAAATTCCTTGGATAATCAGGCGCTGGGGCGCAACCGGTTGCGCCCCAGCGACAATCCGACTATAATCTCCCCTTTCCTCACCCTTAGGGACAACTGTTAATGGCAAAAGAAGACGTCATTGAAATGAACGGCACCGTGGTCGACACGCTGCCCAATACCACTTTTCGCGTGCAGCTGGATAATGGCCACGAAGTGAATGCCCACATTTCCGGTAAAATGCGTAAAAACTACATCCGCATCCTCAAAGGCGACAAGGTCGTCGTTGAAATGACTCCGTATGATTTGACTAAAGGTCGGATTATTTATCGGGGCATCATGAAAGAAAAGCCTGCACAGTAACACATCTCCCGGACCTCAGTCCGGGACCTGTCTCCCACTACGATTCCATGTCTGAAATTTGCAGCTCGAGCGCGTCGACTGAAATCACGATTTCATAGAGCGAGACCAGCAAGGAGGCCATCATAAACAAGAGTGAGCCCACAAAGGCAATCACCCCCAAAGGCTCGTGCTCAGCAAATAAGAAAAATATCGAGACCACCGAAAGCAACAAGCTGACAACCCCAAAGGCCTGAGTATACTTCACAAGAAATACACGGGTGCGGAGATTTTTGATCTGCGCCTTAAGCTTAGGCGTTTTTTCAACCTGATAAGCCGCATGCAAAGCCCTTACCAAATTGGCGGTCGCTAAAAAGCGATTCGTGTAGGCCAACATCAATAAGGTAATGGCCGGAAAAACCAAAGCGGGCGTGGTGAGTGTCATTTCCATGAAGTTACCCCTTAAAATATCGAAAGGCCAAAAGGAAAGCTGAAAACATCCCCAACCCCAGGCTCCGCACAAGAATTGATATCTCCAGTCACCGAATCCACCTCACACTGCCAAACGGTCTGGGTCCCCAATTGCCCCCCGTCAACCACATAGGCATAGAGTACCCCATTCACCCGCTTCATCACAATATCCAAAGGTTCTATAATATTTCCTGAGGGATAGGAAGGATGCATCGGCGCACAGGCACTCAAGGCCCCCGTGCTAGAGGAAACATGGCATTTATTCACCAGGCCCGGAAAAACAGGGTCCGGAATCCCCGGTTGCACGATTTGTGTGACGTAGGCGTAGTCACTTCCGTTGACCGTGGCAAAGCCCACAGCGTAGGCATAAGGAATAGGATAATTCGTGCAGTTGGATAAACTTCCATCGGAAAGAACCTTGCACTGTACGATTCCCCCGTTTCCATGAGTAATATCAGGGTTACCAATATAGAGGTACTTCGTGTTATTAAAGGTTTGGAAGGTCATGAAGCCAGCACCGTCTGGAAACAGACTGCTATTTGCCCCTGAATCATCACACCCCGACAAATCTCCCGAGGAAGAGATAACTGGGCATTGATATATCAGTGTATTCGCGTCGGAAGTCCCAAGGTACACATAGGTCTGATCGCTCGTATCGGTCGCGACACCGAAGGTGGAGTCAGGTAAAACCGGAGGAGTATTCGGAACAAGCTGGCAATTGCTAAACACCCCCTCATCAGAAAAATCACATCGGGTGGGGACAGTGTGCGCCCCAGAAAAATACGCATACGCGCTGGCGCCGAATTTAGCCACAGCAAAATCGTAACCTACGTCCAGCGTGATCCCGGCATCAACGCAGTTATAAAATACACCCGTCAGCGAATTCATATCACAGACGGTCACCGTACTTTTCGGCGGTGGAGAGGGATCAAAATTCACCACATAGGCCCGACCCATGAAATCTCCGACATTGAGTTGCTCCCCTTTGGCCGGAAGGCTACAGCGTGAGGGAATTTGTCCCGTGAAACACACCTCGGGCCCGCCGACTGCATCGCCAACAATAGTTAAGGCGAGCGTACAACTCTGCCCCGGAGTCAAGGTGAAAGGCTCCGCACAGGTGGGCGGAGTATTCAGGGAACTCGTCTCTTGCGTGACAGTCAAAGGGGTTTTCCCTGTCGGCACATGATTTAAGCCTAATCCCTCTAAGGTATAGGAGGCATTATTAGTGACGGTATAAAAAGCCATCGCCGGTTTGGCCGCACTCGCCACCGTGGGCAAAGGCCCCTGAGCCACAATCGATAATAAAGGTTTGGAGGCAAGAGCAAGGCTGCAATGCATCGCGAGTGCCAATAAAAGTAGTTTTTTCATCACAGAGGTCCTTTAAGGAATAATGATGTTGTTAGGATAAATAAACAAATTCCCTTGGGCCAAACCCGTGCAACTGTCGAAATCGCCTGTGCTTGGATTGATGGAGCACTGCCAAATCACGCGAGAAGCCACGTCAGCGATGTAGGCATAAAGGGTCCCTTGGGTCGTCGCTAAACTGATCCCCCAAGGCTCGTCGAACTGACTTAAGCCGGGAAAGGTGGGAGTCATGGCAGCACAATCACTCAAGGCCCCGGTGGAAGCGGAGACCGCGCACTTAAGCACATCCCCTTGCGAACCCTGGGTCACATAACCATAATCAATCCCATGGACGGTCGCAAAAGCAACCTCAGGCGCTACCCCATTGGGCACTGGGGAGGTGGTGCAATCGGCAAAGTCTCCATTCGTTTGAACGGTGCATTGCACCACATGACCCGATGGCGCGATGGAGGTAAAATTGCCTATGTAGGCATAGAGAATATTCTGATAATACTGGAAGGTGATATATCCCACCCCATCACTCAGCAGACCGCTGCTAACACCGGAATCACTGCACTGCGTTATGTCTCCATTTGAAGAGTCTAAAGAGCATTTGACAACAGCATAAGGAACATGATTCACAAAGCACTTAGAGAAATACAGATAGTTCTGATCACTCGTATGGGAAGCCACACCACAAGTGTTTGTCGGCAAGCCCGTGATCGAAGGCACTGCTTGGCAATTACTGAAAACGCCCTCATCGGAGACCTCACATCGGTAAGGAGCGACATCTGTTTCTGGGTAAATAGGGGTTGTGGATAAATAGGCGTAGCTGCCTGAATCTAAACTCACCAAAGCCAGATCATTCCCTGTGTAGACGCTCGCCCCCGTATTCACACAATTGAGGAGATTCCCTGTCACAACGTCAATAGAGCAAGAGAGCACTTTTCCAAGCACACCATCTGAACCTATGATATAGGCTAAACCGGGCAACACTCCCACATTCAACTGATCTTCCTTCGCCGGAAGACTGCAACGCGAAGGATTTTGTTCAGTGAAACAAAGCTCCGGCCCCCCGACTGCAGCGCCTGTGATCTCCAGAGCCAGTGTGCAACTCTGGCCCGGCGTTAAGATAAAAGGATCGGCACAGGTGGCTGGAATATTCACTGCGCTGGTATTTTGCGTCACGGTGGAAGGCGTTCTGCCCATGGGTTCATAATGAAGGCCTAATCCCTGTAAGGTATAACTGGCATTATTGGTCACTGTGTAAAGCGCCGTGGCGGGCTTGCTGTGATTCGCCTCGGTCGGCAAAGGTCCCTGAGGAACGATGGCTAACAAGGGTTTGTTCGCATAAACAAGGCCACAATGAAGGGCCAGCAGCAATAGGAATAATTTTTTCATCAAACAGGTCCTTCTAGAAAATCACACTGAGGGCAAGCACGATTTCGTGAGTCATGAGATTGGGCAGCGTGAGAGTATCCGCGGTATCACCGTAATTAAAATGACCCAAGGAGTATTCGCCCAAATCACTGTACTGATAACCCAAGGACATCAGGAGATGATTCGATAAGACCCCTTCTATGCCGAAACCGAGCGAATAGCTGAGGGAAGTGGTCGTCTTCGAATCAAATAGACCGTTGGCAGGCGTATGTTCTTCAATCGATTTAGCCGAATAATCAGAGGCCTTATTGAACCCAACCCCTATCCCGCCTAATAAATAAAGATAAAAGCGATCGGTGAAACCCCACAAAAATTTGTTTTCAATCAGGGCACGTTGATTTTCAACAGAGTAACTGTACTCGATGTCACCGTAATCCGGCAAAGAAAAGAAATTTTCGACCCCTTTCGTATTAAACGAGGTACTTTGATAATAGGCGACCCCCGTTTGCCAACGCAGGTTATAAGGCGTTTGCAGAGGAAATTCGAATCCTAAAAACCCCCCGAATAAAAAAGCCGAGGCGTCTTCTTGCGAGGTTTCAAAATAATCAGGAGCCGGATCGATCAGGAGTAACTGAACACTCTGGCTCTCCCCCACTTGAGCATAATCCCAGCCGATGCGAAGGGAAGCCACTGCACTGACGGCTTGAGGTTCGACTCCGCCCGCCAGCGCATGGGGTGCGAGAAGAGTCAACAGGGCCAGATGCTTACAATGATGCATTTTAAGAATCCTTTTAAAATGAGCCTAGCCCAAGATCCACAGAATCGACGGGTATATTAATCGTCAAGGGCGAAAGGAAAGGACTGTCCGGACTGGAATTCACGCAGGTATCAAAATCTCCGGTCTGTGCATTGACGCTACATTTCCAAACAATCCCCTCGCCCAAGGGATCCCCACCTGAAACAAAGTCAACCACATAGGCATAGAGCTGGCCATTGACTGTCGTTAAATTAAGACTTCTCGGGGATTCGATAGCCCCCGAAACGACGGTAGGAGTCATCTCCGTGCAGGACACCAAATCTCCTAAAGTATTCACCAGACACTTCATTAAACTTCCTGGATAACTAGGGCCATCCTGGAAGGGCACTGCAACATATCCGTAGTCATCTCCGTTGACCTGCGCGAAAGCAATTTCGCGTGCAGCCTGACCCGCATTGGTATAATGAGCACAGCTCGAAAACTTACCGATCGAGCTTACTTCGCATTGCACAATCCCTCCGGGAACATCTGTCGTTGCACTGTCATTCCCGATGTAAACGTAGTTTTTAGTGCCAAAATGGTGGAAGGTCATCAATGCGGCACCGCGCTTGAACAGATTGGTATTTGTCTCAGCCTTAACACAATCAGAAATCTCTCCGGAGGAGGCCGTCACAGAACATCTGTAAACCAGATCATTCAGAATGCAGGTGCTCAGATAAACATAAGTGTCATCGGTCGTGAAAGTCGCCACCCCACAACTGGATTCCGGCACAGAAGGTGGGTCAGAGTCTGGAAGAATCGCACAGCTATCGAAAGTCTTATTCGTCAACACCTCGCAGTATGCGGGAAAAGTAGGCAAATCTGAAAAATAAGCATAATCGGTGCCATCAAAGGTCGCAAAAGCAAGATCAGTGACATACGAATCATCGACCGAAATTCCGGCGTCCTGACAATCCACCAGGAGCCCATTCACCGCCTCGATCAAGCACAGCGAAACGGAGGTCTTATTATAAGCACCGTAATTTTTATCCGTGATGTAAGCCAAACCCGCGGTCGGCGTGACATTCAATTGATCCGCACTGGAGGGAAAGCTGCAGCGCGAGGGATTGGGTCCCCCAAAGCAGACCTCAGGCCCACCCACCGCAAGCCCGGAGATATCGAGAGCCAAGGTACAACTTTGACCTGGGGCTAAAGTAAAAGGTGAAGCGCAGGTGGCGGGGATATTGGTAAGACTTGTATTTTGAGTCACCGTCAAAGGGGTTTTACCGATCGGCTCATAATTTAAAGTCAAGTCCTGAAGCGTATAAGGCACATTATTTGTCACGGTATAGAGCGCCACTGCAACCCCATTGGGCGGAGTGTACTGGGGCAAGGTCCCATTCGGTGAGAAGAGCAAAATAGGTTTTGCTGCGAAAAGCACGCTGGAATAGAAATACAAAAACCCTAAAATCCATTTTTTCATGAAACCACTCCTTTTAGAACAGCACGCTGACCGCAAAGACAAGCTCTTGAGTCAACATATTCGGCATCGTCAATGTGTCTGTGGTATCTCCGAAATTATAGTCGCCTAAAGCATACTCCCCCAGATCACTGAACTGATAGCCCAAAGACATCGTCCAGTTATTGAGTACAACCGCTTCTAGACCCAGACCCACTGAATAACTGAACGAGGCCATGGTATTGGAATCAAAATGACCTTGGGAAGGCGTTAAATTATTCAAGGAATAAGCCGAATAATCATAAGCCTTATTAAGGGCGACCCCTACCCCCCCCAATAAATATCCGTAGAGTCGATCGGTGAAGCCGTACAAGAATTTATTTTCAATCATAAAACGCTGATTATTAATCGAGTAACTGTAGGCAATGTCGCCGAAATCAGGCATCGATAGAAAATACTCAACGCCTTCGGTCTCAAAGGAAGTGCTCTGATAATAAGCAACGCCAGTCTGCCAGCGCATGTCGCGTGAACTTTGCAAGGGGAATTCAAGGCCCAAAAAACCACCAAATAAAAAAGCGGAATAGTTCGTTTCGCTGGACTCGAAATAATCAGGCGCAGGATCAATGCGTAAGAGCTGAACGTCTTGGCTTTGTGCAATTTGTGCGTAATCCCAGCCCAAGCGGAGCGAAACCACGGCGCTGATCTCCTGGGGTTCCGTCTCAGAGGCCAGCGCGTTCAAAGCGAGAAGGGAAAGCAAAAAAACTTGCTTACGATGATACATGTTAAAAATCCTTTTTAAAAAAGTACCACCGATTGATCATGACAAATGCATCAATCGGTAGTCACAGTGGCTTCCTCTTTCACATATTCCAGAACAATTTTATCGTGCTGAATATCGACATGGACATGTCCGCCATGACTTAATTCACCGAATAATATTTGCTCTGCTAAAGGCAATTTCAATTCTTGTTGAATTAAACGAGCCATCGGGCGTGCACCCATGGTGACATCGTAGCCTTTATCGGAGAGCCAGAGCCTGGCCTCGTCTGAAACATCAATCACTACGCCTTTTTCGTCTAATTGGGCCTGCATTTCAACCAAGAATTTGTCTACCACAGAAATAACGACTTCTTTAGGCAAATGTTCAAATTGAATAATACGATCCAGTCTATTTCTGAACTCAGGCGGGAACAAGCGATTGATCGCTTCATTGCCTTCTGAAAAATTGTACTCGCTATTAAAGCCAATGGCACGACGGCTCATTTCTTGAGCGCCGGCATTGGTCGTTAATACGATAATCACATGACGGAAATCAGCCTGTGCCCCATTATTATCAGTGAGGGTCCCATGGTCCATCACTTGCAATAATAGATTGAAGACATCAGGGTGCGCTTTTTCGATTTCGTCAAGCAATAAGACTGCATGAGGATTCTTGATCACGGCGTCGGTTAATAAGCCTCCCTGATCAAACCCCACGTAGCCCGGAGGGGCCCCGATTAAACGAGAAACCGTGTGACGTTCCATGTACTCAGACATGTCAAAGCGCAATAATTTCACCCCAAGCAAGGTGGCCAATTGACGAGTGACCTCGGTTTTCCCCACCCCTGTTGGGCCTGCGAATAAAAATGATCCGACCGGTTTACGAGGATCACCCAGCCCCGCGCGTGACATTTTAATGGCGGCGCCCAAGGTTTCAATCGCCTTGTCTTGACCAAAGACGACCATCTTGAGATCACGCTCCAAACGACGCATGACATCTTTGTCGCTGCTGGACACCGTTTTAGAAGGCACACGTGCGATTTTAGAAACAATTTCTTCAATCTCTTTCACGTTAATTGTCTTTTTGCGTTTATGCGGGGGCTGTAAACGCTGATAAGCCCCAGCCTCGTCGACAATGTCGATGGCTTTGTCTGGAAGGAAACGATCGCTGATGTAACGCGCCCCCAGTTCTGCGGCAGCTTTGAGCGCACGAGGGCTGTATTTCACTCCATGGTGCGTTTCAAATTGAGTTTTCAACCCTTTCAGAATTTCATAGGTTTGTTCGACTGTCGGTTCAAGCACATCCACTTTTTGGAAGCGACGTGCCAGGGCGCGATCTTTTTCGAAAATACCGCGGTATTCTTGATAAGTCGTTGCTCCCATGCAGCGCAAATCACCGGAGGCCAGCAAAGGTTTAATTAAATTCGATGCGTCCATGACACCGCCAGAAGCAGCCCCTGCGCCAATGATGGTATGAATTTCATCGATGAATAAAATAGCGCCTTTATCACGCTTCAATTGATTGAGCACGGCTTTCAAACGTTTCTCGAAATCACCGCGGTATTTGGTTCCAGCCAATAAGGCTCCCAAGTCGAGTGCATAAACGGTGTTGTTTTCAAGGATACTGGGAACAGTCTTTTCGATGATCATTTTGGCCAAGCCTTCGGCAATGGCAGTTTTCCCGACCCCGGCTTCTCCCACCAATAAGGGATTATTTTTGCGACGACGACACAGCACTTGAATGACACGCATGACCTCGTTTTCACGGCCAATCAAGGGATCAATGTAACCCGTTTTAGCGCGTTGATTCAGGTTGATTGCATAGCTTTCCAGAGGGGATTGAGAAGTATTGTCTTCAATCGACATTTCTTCATCGTTTTGCTGCATGTCGCTCATGTCTTCTTCATCAGGCACTTTAGAAATGCCATGAGCGATGTAATTCACGACATCAAGCCTGGAAATATTTTCTTTTTTCAAGAAATACACGGCCTGCGATTCTTGTTCACTGAAGATAGCTGCAAGGACATTCGCCCCCGTGACTTCGGATTTACCCGAGGATTGCACATGGAAAACGGCGCGTTGAAGTACGCGCTGAAAACCTAAGGTAGGCTGAGTTTCACGGTCGTGGTCGTCCATGGGAATCAGTGGCGTGGTTTCATCGATAAAGGTCGTTAATTCGGCTCGCAGACGTTCCACATCACTGCCACACGCGCGCAGGACACCGACTGCAGAGGGGTTATCGAGCAAAGACAACAAAAGATGCTCAACGGTCATGAATTCATGACGTTTCTCACGGGCTTCCTTGAAAGCGAGGTTCAAGGTAAATTCCAGTTCTTTGCTAAGCATGTTGATGCCTCCGCTCTGTTAATTTAGTCTTCATCAAACGGACAGATTTCCATGTCACACAACAAGGGGTACTCGTGCTGCCGCGCATAGTCAGTTACTAAGGCCACTTTGGTTTCAGCAATGTCATAAGGGTAAATCGCACAAACGGCTTTACCACGGGTATGCACCTGAAACATCGTTTCTTGAGCTTTGACAAAATTGTGATCAAAAAAACGCTGAAGAACTTCGACAACAAAATCCATGGGCGTAAAATCGTCGTTCAGAAGAACAACCTGATACATCGGCGGCCGTTTTAACTTCGGCTCCGCCTGAACTTGCACTTGAGCGTCCTGCTCTTTCATGGTGATACCACGCATAAAACAACTCCTTATTTCTCTCGTATATTAATTCTAGTCAATTGTGGAAGAATGTGGGAGAATCAGCATATCATGTTATGAATCAAAAAGATAGCTGAACGCCTTGCTCAACCCCTAGGTTATTTGAACATGGTTCCTTGACTTAATTCAAGGTTAACGTGTATACCTAAAGCAGGCCAAAAATATCGTTGGCTCATCAACATGGATTGTAAGTAAGTGAACTATAAGGAAATAGAGGTATGGCTATAGGCACAGTAAAATGGTTCAACAACGCCAAAGGTTATGGGTTTGTTCGACCAATCAATGACGAGGGTGAAGACATTTTCGCTCACTTCTCGACCATCATCATGGACGGCTACAAAACGCTCAAAGCCGGACAGCTTGTTGAATTTGAAATTGCTCCAGGACCCAAGGGACTGCATGCAATTAACATCCGGTCAAACATCAGCGAAACTGCCTTGCGTGAAAATGCTGCCAGTCTTGCAGAACGCAGCATTACTGCACAAATGATCACCAGCCAGGATGCCTAAAACCCCACTTGGGGCAAAGAGCCACTCAGCGAAGAGGATGGACTCATTTGCCCCTTATAGGGTATGAAAAATCAATCGCTTAGATTGACTTGATATAATCAAGTCAGCATACTATGCTTAACCTAAGGGTTGGAGTGGAGTGTGGTATGCGCCTGTATCGTGAGGTTTTTCTCGAGTATCAACATGACGATGATTTTGTCCACCTAGGAAACCGTCCCGCCCCTTCTGAAATTTCACAATCCGTTCTCGATGCCAAAAGAGATGCATTAAAAACAAAAATCACACAGACCATCGCTGAGTTTCAATTCAGTGATAATTTTTATTATGAAAAGCAATTGTTGACTGTCCTTTTTGCCGCACGTCAATCCCTTGAAGTTCCTGGGACTGAAAAATACATCGGTTCACAGACGCTGAGTGGCTACTTCGATGCCAACGAAACCGCCTGCAAAATGTCTTCAGGGGTGGAAGCCCTGGTGCGCGAAGCTATTTTATGCAATATCATTCAGGACGAACTGGACCTGATGCCCAGCTCCCCCGTTTCAGAAATCCAGGCCAACGAAGAAACGAAAGTATTGAACAGCGCGGCTCAATTGCACAACCAAAGCATTCATGAAAGAAAAAGTCAGGGCGCGGGCCTTGATCTCAGCAGGCAGGTGGACGACCGATTCGAAACTTATCTTTTATTGCAAGCAAAAAATATGGCGATCCGCGTCCGCTCGCTTTACGATAAAAAAGACGGGAAAACCTCCAACCCCCTCAAAATGAACCTGCTCAAGGCTGCAAATGCGCTTCTTGAACAGGAAGGATCCCATGGGTACAGTGCCGAGAGTTTAGCGGCTTATGATTACGCGCTGGATCAATACAAACCCGAGCTTCGTGATCATCGCGGCAAGGCCCGTGAAAAAGGCATGTTATCGTTCATGAGAGACAGGACTGAAAGTCTTCTGGACGAGATTGAAAATCTCGTGCACAAAATGGCAAGCCATAGCCCTGTCAATCAGGCGCGCTATCTCGCCGCTTATGAGGATTGCATGACCCAAGATTTGCGTAAACAGGTCGCCGCGCTTCTGACTGAGACACAGCCCACAGACAGACTTACATTTTCATCACCGCCAGAGGCTTCAAAAATAAACCTCCTCAGGGCCGCGCAACTTTTATTGAATGATCATAAAGAACCGAATATAGGAAATTACCTCTATCAGCTATCCGAGTATAAACGTTTGAACACCTCGATCTTCGGTCAATTGTTTTCGGACAATCCCATTTTCGAAGAAAAAACCGAAGCCTTGATCAGAAAAATAGATCATTTATTCGAATTAAAGAATGAATTAAAGAAAAATGCCTCTGCACTCAAGCACTCTTAATTATTTCATGTTAAAGACGCGGTGAGGCAGAAGGATCACTCTGTTTGTGAGTCGGGGTGCCTGTGCTTACTGCAGAGGATAATCGCGAGGTATTGGACGTAGGCATCAAATATTTTTTCTTAAAATCTTCGACCAGGGGCAGATCATTCGGAGTGTCCCATTGATAAAGGTTTTCTTTGACAATATAGATCAGCGCATTGAGAGGAATGTATTGCATCGCCTTACCAAAACTTGCCCGCACCTGCGATGAGGAAGCCATTTTGAATTCATCAGGCACCACATCTTTACAATCAATGCGTTTCTCTGCAAGCGAATGGTTTTCCCAATAATCCATGATTTTTTCTAATTTACCGACGCGGGAGGCATAGGATTTTTTGAGTGAGAGGATTTGTGCCGTGGCATCTGTGATGGCATTACTCAACACGGTGGCCGAACCAGTATTCTCTTCTGCCATGAGATCCATGGTCAATTCTTTGATTAAATCGTTTAAAACGCCCACCTCTTTGTTCAGTTTTTCAGTCATCAAAGGCAAGACCTTGTCTCGAATTTGTTTGGGCTCAAGGATAGGCTTCATGTCTCTGTCAAAGACATAAAAATGTTGGACGGCCTCGTAAATTTTCAATTCTTCTGACCACAATCCACTGAACAAATCTTCGTAGGTGTCGTTGCCGAGGGCCATCCGAACCTGTTCGGGATCGATGCCGAATTCGTCAGCATGCTCTTTGAGATAGCGGATCACTGTCCATGTCCCCGAAGAAGCTTTCGGATCTTTCTTGCGGACATCATTGAAAACGATTTCGTCGATATTTTTGACCAGAATATCGCCCTCATCGATTTGAATATTTTCTTCTTTTAATTTTGCAATCAATTCATCGACCGCTTTTTGCGTTTTAGCGAGGCGGGGTTCATAACCGATGAGATCAGGCTTGCTGAACATGTGTTTAAAGACGGGCGCCAGCATGATGATTGGACGAGGATCTTGTTGATTGGCCTCTCGGATCAGGTGCTCCAGCATCGCGAGATGCGCCCCGGTAATAGGATTAAAAGAAGAACCAAAATAAATCAGGGGTCTAGCCATGATGCATACCTCATCTTCAGGACGACTTCCTTAGCAGTATAGCTTAATATTAGCCCTGTTGCCATTTTTCTGTTACACTCTATCCCCATGAAAACCCAGTCAAAAATACGTGTAGCCGTGGGCATGTCCGGGGGGGTCGACTCCTCCGTCAGCGCCCTATTGCTCAAAGAACAAGGCGTTGAGGTCCAAGGTATCTACATGAAAAACTGGGAAAAAGACGATACTGATTTGTATTGTCACTCTGCCCAGGACGTCTACGATGCCAAGCAGGTCGCCGATAAAATAGGCATCCCCCTGTCCAGCGTTAATTTCGCCTCGGTCTACTGGGACAATGTTTTTACCCATTTCCTTAACGAGTTTAAGGCCGGTCGTACCCCTAACCCCGATATTCTATGCAACAAAGAAGTTAAATTCAAAGCTTTTCTTCAGCATGCATTAAGTCTGGGGGCGGAGAAAATCGCCACGGGGCATTATGCCCAGGTCATCGAGCGCGAAGGGGAATTTCAACTTCATAAATCCCTCGACAAAAGCAAAGACCAAACGTATTTTTTGCATGGCTTAAATCAAGAACAATTGCGCCACGCGATCTTTCCTTTGGGGCAAATTGAAAAGACACGGGTCCGCGAAATCGCCACGGCCCAAGGCTTCATCAACGCGAATAAAAAAGATTCCACGGGCATCTGTTTTATTGGCGAGCGAAAATTTAAAACCTTTTTGCAAACGTATTTGCCTGCGCAACCTGGACACATCGTCACCCTCGACAATCAAATCATCGGGCGTCACGAAGGTCTCATGTATTACACACTCGGACAACGACAAGGGTTGGGCATCGGAGGCGTGGCCCATGCCAGTGAAGAACCCTGGTTCGTTGCACGCAAAAATCTCGAAGATAATACCTTAGTGGTTGTCCAGGGGACTGATCATCCTGCTCTTTACACCGACAGCCTCACCGTTTCTTCTATCCATTGGATAGGGAAAGTGCCCGAACTCCCTCTTCAGTGCTTTGCGAAAACACGTTACCGTCAAGCAGATCAGGCTTGCACCATTTCTCCTCTTGATCAGGGCTATCGCGTCAACTTCACCCTCCCCCAACGTTCAGTCACTCCTGGCCAATCCGTGGTTTTCTATCAAGGCGATCACTGTTTGGGTGGGGGGATCATTAATTAGGAATTTTGAATATGAACCTCACCGAACTTACCGCCCTCTCTCCTCTGGATGGCCGTTATGCCTCCAGCACTCTGAATCTTCGTTCGATTTTCAGCGAGTTTGGTTTATTTAAATACCGTGTTCAGGTAGAAGTCGAATGGCTCATCGCACTCTCAAACATCCCTGAAATTGTCGAGGTGCCTGAGCTCAGCTCGGATGCCTTACGCGTGCTCCAGTCTCTGGTCAACGATTTTTCACTGGAAGACGCGACTGAAATTAAGCGGATTGAAAAAACCACTCGCCATGACGTGAAAGCCGTGGAATATTTCATTAAAAATAAAATGGCCACCCATCCTGAGCTCAATCAACTCATCGAGTACGTGCATTTTGCCTGCACCTCTGAAGATATCAATAATCTCTCTTATGCACTGATGCTCAAAGACGGAAGACTGCAATTGATTAATCATCTCAGTGAAATTTCAGCCATTCTTGATCTGCGCGCGAAAGATTGGGCCACTGTCCCGATGATGTCTCGGACCCATGGACAACCCGCCTCCCCCACGACCATGGGCAAAGAATGGGCGAACTTCGTGGCCCGTCTCGACAGAGCCCTCGACCGAATTCACCGTATCGAAATTCTCGGAAAAATCAATGGGGCCGTAGGCAACTTCAATGCCCATGTCCTGGCCTACCCCGAGGTCAATTGGCCCCAGCTGGCTCAGCATTTCGTTGAATCCTTAGGGCTACACTATAATCCCCTCACCACCCAAATTGAACCGCACGATTGGGTTGCGGAATTAATGGATGCTATCGCTGGGGCCAATACGGTATTGATTGATTTTTCACGCGATATTTGGGGGTATATCTCCTTAAACTATTTTGGCCAACAATTGGTCGAGGGTGAGGTCGGTTCTTCCACCATGCCTCATAAAATCAACCCCATCGACTTTGAAAATGCCGAAGGTAATTTAGGCCTGGCCAATGCCATGGCCCAGCACATGAGCAGCAAATTGCCTATTTCACGTTGGCAGCGCGATCTCACCGATTCGACCGTTCAGCGCAATTTTGGGGTGATTTTCGGCTATTGCGCCATCGCCTACCACTCTCTCGAGCGCGGTTTAGGCAAGCTCACACTCAATTCCGATGTCATTAAACGCGAGCTGGATGGCCACTGGGAGCTTCTGGGCGAAGGCCTGCAAACCGTGATGCGACGCTATGGCATTGAGGCCCCTTACGAAAAGCTCAAAGCCCTGACCCGAGGAAAGGCCCTGAGCGCCGAGATGTACGCCAATTTCGTCAAAGATCAGCCACTTCCTGAAGAGGTTAAAACAAGGTTATTAAACCTGACCCCCTCTTGTTATATCGGATTGGCTGACAGGCTTGTCAAATAAGCCTAAAAACCAAGCAAAAGTTAGTCCACCGCCTTGACTCTTGGGCCCGTTTATTATAAACTGGCCCAAATTTTGTCGAGGGTAATCTCTATGTTAAAACAGAAGCATAATGGCAGTTCATCAAGCGCAGCTGAACCCTCTCTCACCCTCAGCAAAAGCGAAAAGAAACTGGCCCTTAACTGGAATGCCAATATTGCCAACGCCAATCAACCGGCTGAATTATTACAACGCTATGCCAAAGAAAAAGATGGTCACGGGGCTGTCATACTGGCGCATGCGCTGAATCTCGTGATCTCGACCAGCATTAACAATAAACAAATGCACTGCACTCTTCTTTATTCCACCACAGCGAAGGCAATCTATGCAGCCAATGCACAAATTCGACAAGCGGCCATCGAAACTATCAAAGAGCTGTTGAAATACGGGGCTAAAGTGAGAACGGAAGGGCCCTGCCCAATCTTGCTTCTCTTGAATGCAGATGAATTCGGATCAGCAGAACGCATTCAACGCAAGTTTCCGTCGATACTTGCACCCTTTCTCGAATACCCCGAAACATTTGAGATTCGTGGCGAATACGATGCAAACATCGCCCATCTCTTTGCCAGACATTCCTGTGGGTGTTTACCGCTGATTTTGGATAAAAGACGAGATCTGCTGAATACGAAGCAAAGCAATGGAAGAACCATTCTTGCGGTAGCCATCGAAAAAAATCAAACGAAAAATGCCCTCATGCTGATCAATGACTTCAGGGCGGACCTTTCATTGATTGTAAACAATCCCCAGCGCGCACTGTCTCTCGCCATTTTCCTCGGCAATTTGCCTGTCACCCAAGCCTTACTCCGCCGAGGGGCTCCGATTGAAACTCAAGCCAATTCCATGATCCCAGACAATCAGGATCTGATCTGGGAATTGGCAAATGCTGGATATTTTCTGTGCAATAATCACACGAACATTTTCAAAGACAAACTCCAAAACCTAAGCAACATGCGAGAGGCGATACAAAAAACTTGCTTTTTTACGCTGGAAAGTGAGGATGGTAAACAATCCGAACAGATATTCAATGAAATTGAACTCTTGGCAACAAAAATTGTCCCAAGCCCGGAACAAATCAAGAGGCTACATCTGACATTCCTTGAATTAATCAGTGCGAACGCAGAACTCGAGAGCAAGGCTACAGCAAAACTAGGTATCGATTCGTTTGACCCTTTTCTCGATGAGAATTTTAAGATTGAAAATCTTGGCATTGACGCTGAGAAATGGGCATGCCCAGAGGTCATCGATTATATTTATATGACCCATCTTCAAGTGCTTTACGACGCTTTCAAGATCAAGTTTCCTCTTCGAGAACCGCTTCAATTCATCCCACCAGAGGCGCCACACTCTCAAGATGAAATACACGGTCCGGATCGAATTCAGGCCTATATCTATACGGGAAGTCTGCATCGAACCAACCCATCCTTCCTCGAGCACCTGGACGAATCCGCCAAAAAGGTATTACGCTCACCCTTGACCACAGAAATCAAAATCGATGATCTGATGAAAGTCATCCATCGCTTCCACCAAGCGATCATGGTGATGCTCACCAACTATTTCGACCACACCCAGGAAAACATCGCCTTCAAGCAGTTCGCCTTCAAAATGCAATACAGATTCGCCACCAAGATCATCCCGATATTCCTCAGGCTCGCAAATACAGCACAGCTCGACAAAATGGCCGATGCACTCTTGATGATTTCATCACTCGCCTGCAATCACTTTGACGAGGACACAAAAGACTCGAGCCTGCGCATGATCGAACTTCTTGAAAGCATCAGGATGACCTATTCAAAGCATGATCTGCATCAGCTGGAAAAAACATTTCTCATGCTCAGCCATATCGTGAAATTCAAAATGTTTGCAGAAAATTATTTGTACGATGCGCTCAAAGAAACCCTCGGATCGATGAACAGTATTCTGACGATCGTCTTGAAGGAATCGACGAGAGACAGCTTCCAAAAAATGCTGAGCGTGAGCTTTGACACCCTGATCAAACGAATGAGCTTCTCAATGAGCGAGATCACCGACCAGGCTGAAATCATCGATCTGATTGAATCCATGGTGAATGAACTCATCAAAAAAGGGGCAACAAGAAAATCGTGGTTCCAAGAAACCCTGGGCCTGTGCAAAAATGCAAAGAGCGATATTCAGGGCGTTTACCGAAAGCTGGCTCAGGAACTTAAGGGTCATTTTGCGGGAATCTTCGAGCTCGGCGACTTCAACGGTAAAGCAATCAAGCTCTCCGTCGCGCTTTCCTCAGAAGACCTCATCGACATGAAATTACTTCGCGCACGTTTAAAGAAAATCGATCCGATCGAATATTCCAATGGAGTCCACTATTTTCATGTTGAAGGACTGAGCCAAGAAAAAATCGACCAAACAATCCATGCGCTCAAGTCCCTAACCCTTGAGGAAGTGAAAACTCAGGCCGCTGACGAAAGCACACCTATCTCTCCCTCCAGCGCGACTTCTGATGAAGGAGTCCCCCAAGGCGTTATTACGAGTGAAGTGAAAGCAGAAAAACAGGTCATCAAGAAGCAAAAGAATAAAGTACCCTCTCAACCCGTCAGTCAAATGGGGGGCCCAAGCTCCTTGCGAGTCACGCAAGAAATGTTCAATGAAGTAAAGGCCGGATTAAAAACGGCACTCGACCTGCGCGAGGATGCCGATCTCTTCCCGATTGATCATCCTGGATTTCGCGAATCACGAAAACATTTGTGTTTTGGATTGTGGTCAGATATCAGCTCCAAAAAACCAGGGACTTTGACGGATGAGATCCTCGAATCACATCATGATCTCGCCCGAACGGGGAAAGTCGCGACCTTTGCCTACGGTCAAAATGGGCTCAAACCCAACAAAGTCATCGACGCGAGCACAGGCAAATATGTAGAAGGTCTCAAAACGAAGAGAGTCTCTGATGATCTTCGGATCAATTCAGCGCCAGTTAAGGTAAAAATCAATTCGAAAGAAGAGGTTTTGCTTTTCGTTTTCGGCGTGGCAACCGATCATAAACAAGATGCGCCTAAAATTGATACGGCGGCCATCATCGCAAAGTCTTGCAATCAAAAATGAGAGAAATCACATGTTAAAAAACAATAATCATGAGTCAAGCTCCTCTTCCTCACAAGCCACTGAAATCACTTTGTCAAACAAAGAGCAAAAACTCTATCATAATTGGATCGTTGAAATTTATCAAAATTTGAAAACGCCCGGATCGAAACCATTGGAACAATTGCTCAAAAGCTATGCCTCAAAAAACGAAGGGCGCGGCACTCACATTCTCGCTTTAGCCCTCAGTCGTGCGGAGGTATTCAGAGATGAGTCAAAGACAGATAAGATGTCCTTGATGACTTTTGCCGTCCTTCGCGCGATGACCTGTTTAACCGCTGACGAACGTGAGCGCATGAGAGATGCGCTCAAACTGATGCTGCCCTTTTGCTCAAAACTTCTCCCAAGGGAGCGTCACCCCCTGATGCTCGTGTTTGATAATGCGGATGAGCTTAAACCGATCAGAAAACGCCATCAATTCGTTGAAATCGTCAAAGTATTCCTTGATGATCCTGAAATTTTTAACATCAAAGGGAAACAATTCGGCTCGAACATCATTCACTCTGCTGCGATGTTCGATTGTGGCAGCTTGTTCCTTTTGCTAGACAAACGACCGGACATGATCAACTCGCTCACAAGTACAGGGGGCACACCCCTCATGTCTGCCATCCAGTATAAGCAAACCAACAATGCCATTGAAATGATCAATAAGAGAAATGCAGACTTGAACCAACGAAACAATCAAGGAGCGTCTCCCTTAGCCTTAGCGATCGCCTTGGGAAATATTGAAGTGGCAGCATGTCTGCTCGAAAAAGGTTGCGGTGTCGATGCAGATACCAACTTCTCCTCCGGCTTCAACGAGGCCATGATTAATGTCTTATCCAATGCAGGTTACTTTTTGGTCAAAAATCATATCGATGGGGCAAAAGAAGTAGCAGACTTCCTCTGCAGGCACAACACTATGATCTCAGGCAAGCTTGGATTTTTCTCGCTCATAAGCCAAGACAAACAAAGCATGGAAGTCATCTCAACACCTGATCAAATTCTTAACACGAAAATCATACCCAGTGATTCTCAAATCATCCGCTTACATCGGAGTTTTCTTGAAGTCAAAAATCAGCATGAAAACACAGACAAAGAGAGCATAAAAACCTGGTACATCAGCACGCTTTACGCTGCATTCAACGAGAGATTCCCGAACCCAAGTCAACACAATATTGAAATTCAAAAACCCAGAACCCCACAATCAGAATCCCTTGATCTTGATCTGCTGCCCACCTTGTTAACCACCGTCGCCTCCTCAGAATCGATGATCAGTGAACTCGAGAGTTATCAATCCAGAGCCAATCGGATCTTTGATCATGAAAATCGGTCCCCCTCCAGCATCGAGCGCTTGAAAAAGCATCTGGCGTCGATGGAACGGAGCTCCAGAATAACGCTCATGAAAATCAATCTGGATGACCCGGATCAAGAAACCGAATTGCTCGAATTTGTCGAGAAAATCATATACCAGTACCTCCAAAAAATCCTCTTGCCCCTCATACTGAGAGCCACCAAATCCGATATTGAAGAAATGATGAACAACATCAACTACTTCATCGCGGCAGCGACAGAACACGTCTTCAACAGTCAGGCGAAGTCATTCCTCCCGTTAATTGAAACCATCGACACGATTGTTAAGCGCTACAAAGAAGTCGACATATTGTATGGTCAAATCTGTGAACTCAACCTCTTGGGAAGTACGCAGAAAATCATTTTTTACGCAGAATGTGGATTCTACGGAGAGCTGGTCGAGATACTCGAACAGATCAAAGGCTTCGGTTTAATGTTCACCAAAAATGAATACAATGACTCGTGTATTTATGCGCTGATCGCCGTCATGAAGCATGCCTTGGATCACCTGCCCGAAACCCCTTCAGATATCGAGTTAAAGCTGAAAGTGCTCGAAGGCATGGATTCGCTCTTAGTGACGATTACTGAGAAACGCCATGACCTTCGCGAGGGACTAAACCAAGTCCGTGCGAAATTCAAGACAAAGCATGACACACTGGGACCGATTCGCCTGAATCTAATTACTGCAGCCATGCAAAAAAATCAGGAGATCTATCGTCTCGAAGAAGCCAGCGAAAGCAAAATCAAAATATCTTTCGAGAAGAAGTTTCTCTCCCTCGTGGATCCCACATTACTCAGAAAACACCTTAAGACCCTCGAGATAAGGGAAACCACCTCACAATTCTATTCCCTCACTATTAACAATGCATCACTCACGGAATTGTATGGGGTGATTGACAAGTTAAATAATCTTGATGTCGATGCACTGAAGCCAAAAGTGACAAATACACTCACGACGGCTACTGAGGCCATCGAGAACCAGTCCTCCTCCTCTTCTTCCTTTTATGTCGAAACGAATCCCCAGGCTGATGTGATTCGCCAGCCGATTAAAAAGGAAAAAGCGAAGGTAAAAACAGCGCCCGTTGAACCACTGCCTGAACCTGTCATCGACTTGGCTGTGATCATCGCTCAAATTCGGGTCACGCTTGGCTTACCTAATTCGGCTGAAGTTTTTCACATTGATCACCGTGGATTCCCCGAATCGCGCCGACATTTATGTTTTGGCTTGTGGGGAGAGATTTCAGGGAAAAATATCACTACCATTCCCGAACAAGTGCTTAAATCACATCATGATCTTGCGGTCACGGGCAAAGTAGTCACACAGGCTCACGGTGCAAACGGTCTAAAAGCAAGCAAAGTGATGAATGAATCAGGAGATCTTGTCAATGGGCTCAAAACGAAATACTGTAAATCCAATCACAGAATTTACTCGGCTCCTGTGAACGTCGATACAAACACGGGCGAACAAGCCGTCGTTTATGTATTCGGTGTGGCGGCAGGCCACAAGGAAGAGGCACCGAAAATTAACACCACAGCCATTATCAACAAGCTCAAGGTCAAGGTCTAAATCATCAGGGCGAATGGACTCGCCCTTACATCGTCTCTCCTGCGAGCAATAACCAGGTTTCGATCACCGTATCCGGGTTCAACGACATGCTCTCAATGCCTTCGGACAATAACCATTCTGCGAGATCAGGATGATCGGAGGGTCCTTGACCGCAGATCCCGATGTATTTTCCTCGAGCTTTGCAGGTGTTGATCGCCATGGAAATTAATTTCTTGACGGCCGGATCGCGCTCATCGAATCGTTGGGCCACGAGGGCGGAGTCGCGATCCAGTCCCAGTGTTAATTGAGTCAAATCGTTCGAGCCAATCGAAAACCCATCGAAATAATTCAAAAATTCATCAGCCATGAGCGCGTTGGATGGGATTTCACACATCATGATGAGTTTGAGTTTGTTTTTCCCTGATTCCAGCCCATTGGCTTTGAGAATGGAAATCACGTCTTGCGCCTCGCCCAAGGTCCTCACGAAAGGAATCATGATTTGAACATTATCCAATCCCATGCGCTCGCGTACCTTGTGCATGGCCTGGCACTCTAAAGCAAAACAATCTGCAAAGGAGGGCGCCACGTAGCGCGAGGCGCCACGAAATCCAATCATCGGGTTTTCTTCATTGGGTTCATAGGATTTGCCACCGAGCAAATGGGCATATTCATTCGATTTGAAATCAGACAATCGCACGATCACGGGTTTGGGATAAAAAGCCGCTGCAATGGTCGAGACACCTTCCGCAATTTTATCGATGTAAAATTCAACGGGACTTGCATACCCGGTGATCCGTGTCGCTATCTCGTTCTTGAGTGTGGCAGGGAGGGTCTCGTACTCCAGTAATGCCTTGGGGTGAATGCCGATCATGCGGTTGATAATGAACTCAAGACGCATCAGGCCCACCCCCTCATTCGGCAATTGTGCAAAACTAAAGGCGCGATCAGGATTGGCAATGTTCATCATTAATTTGACGGGGATCGAAGGCATTTCCTCCACACTCAGATGCTGAAGCTCAAAATCCAATCGACCAGCATAAACCGTTCCGGTATCCCCTTGCGCGCAAGTGACCGTGACCCGATCCCCGTGTTTGATTTTTTGAGTGGCATCTCCGCATCCCACGATGGCTGGAATCCCTAATTCACGCGCGATAATGGCCGCGTGACAGGTTCGTCCCCCGCGGTTTGTGACAATCGCGGCAGCCTTTTTCATGACCGGCTCCCAATCGGGGTCGGTCATGTCGGTGATCAAGACATCGCCCGGTTTCACCTCGTTCATTTGTTCTAGCGAGTCAACAATTTTCGCGACACCGCTCGCAATTTTTTGACCAATGGCTCGCCCTTCCGCAAGGACAGGCCCCGTTTCTTTCAAATGATAACGTTCGATCGTTCGACCAGCTTGTGAGGTGACCGTTTCAGGTCGTGCCTGCAATATGTAGAGCTCCCCGGAGTTTCCATCTTTGGCCCATTCAATGTCCATCGGTCTTTGATAATGCTGCTCGATCAAGACCGCGTATTTTGCCAGAGTAATAATGTCCTGGTCGTTGATGGAAAACTGCTGGCTTTCCTCGGCTGGCACCGCGATTGTTTTCACACGCTCGGCAGGATCAGCGCTGTAAATCATTTTAATGGCTTTACTGCCCAGGGTCTTGCGAATGATCGCGTGTTTTTTCTGAGCCAGTGATGGTTTGAATACGTAAAACTCATCGGGATTCACAGCCCCTTGCACAATTGTTTCACCCAAACCATAACTCGAGGTGATAAAAACCACCTGATCAAACCCCGATTCGGTATCCACACTGAACATCACCCCAGAACTGGCTAAATCACTGCGCACCATCTGTTGAATGCCTGCAGAGAGTGCCACATGTTCGTGTGGAAAACCTTGATGTTCGCGATAGGCAATCGCTCTGTCATTAAACAAGGAAGCAAACACAATTTTCAGAGCAACAAAAACATCCTCGATACTGCCCACATTCAATAAGGTTTCTTGTTGACCTGCAAACGAGGCGTTGGGCAAGTCTTCAGCAGTGGCGGAGGACCTGACGGCCACGGTCGTATTCGGCCCGAGACTGGTCATTAATTCCGCGTAAGCCTCCCGGACATCTTTTTCAAATTCAGGCTCAAAGGGAGTGTCATGAATCCACTGACGAATCAAGGCCCCTGATTCACGCAATTGCGCGACATTGTCAACATCGGTTCGTTTTAATTGAGCATAGATTTTTTGATTCAAATCATTTTGCTGAAGGAATTGCATAAAGGCATGGGCGGTGGTGGCAAAACCATTCGGCACTTTGACCTGAGCAGAGGTCAGGTGCGCGACCATTTCCCCTAAAGAAGCATTTTTACCACCCACTTCATTAATGTCGTTCAAGGAAATATCGGCAAACCAGCGAATGTTATTTGTCATGCTTAGCCCCTTGTGGATCGATATGGGTTATACTACGCCAATATTTCATAAAATACCAAGCTGAGGGAACGATGCAACGCCATGTTTTTTTTATTTCCGATGGAACGGGAATCACCGCTGAACAATTAGGCTTAAGTTTGATTTCTCAGTTTGAAGGCATTGAGTTTATCTTCACCACCCGCCCTTACATCGATAACCTTGATAAAGCCGTAGAGGTACTTGAAGAAATCAAACGTTGCAATGAAACTGAGGGCGAGCAACCCATCGTGTTCATCACTCTGATTGACCCCCAGCTCCGCAGCGTCTTTGATAACGCCCCCGCCCTGCATCTTAACTTATTCGATTCGTTTATCCCGACCCTTGAGGCGGGGCTTGGCGTACGCGCAAGTGGCAAAACAGGGCGTACACACGGAATGCATAACACGGAGCAGTATTATGCCCGCATAGAAGCAATCAATTACACCCTAGCGACCGATGACGGTCTTAATCCCAAAGACTATAGCCGCGCTGATGTCATCTTGGTGGGCGTTTCACGCAGCGGAAAAACCCCGACCTCCATCTACCTTGCGCTCCATTTTGGGATCGCGGCGGCAAATTATCCGATGACCGCCGAAGATTTGACGCAAGACGAACTTCCCCGCGCCTTGCGGGATCATGCCTCCAAATGTTTTGGTTTAACCATAGATCCAAGTCGCTTAACTCAGATTCGAGAACAACGCCTGACGGATAGCAGTTATGCCTCCTTAAAACAATGCACGCGCGAGATCCAAATCACCGAAGGCATTTTTAAACAAGCCCGAATCCCTTACCTCAATACGACGCAGCTGAGTGTTGAAGAAATCGCCACAAAAATCGTCGCCGCCATGAATCTAGGCCGAAAAATTATTTAATATTTTTTTAGGACCCTAAATCAGTAGGTTAATCTCGAGGCTGGTGAGGGCCGATCTCCCCCACCCCTACCCCTTGCGAAATAAATCGCTCTTATTTGGGCCCACCCAAAAATCCTATTTGCAAGGTCAAACAGCCCTTCTATACTGAAATTACCACTTGATAACAACTCCTGAACGTACAAAGTGGACATAAAAATAAAGCAGTACTCAAAACTAATGTGATTGACGATAAATAACTAAATAAGTTGGAGAACTTAAAATGAAACTACAAGGACGCCTACTGCCTCGTGCAGAAAATCTCTCGAACAAGACCGCACTGATCAATTCATGGGACCTTATGTACATTGTACAAAGTCTCGATGAATTTAAGGTGACGAAGAAACAATCATTTAGTTTTTCGCATTTTAGAAAATAATAAGAGAGAAACCTCTCCTGGATCAAGCCGGGAGAGGTTCATCCCCTCACCACCCGCACTGATTTTTTCTCCACGTCTAATTGATATATCAAAGAATGAAGAAAGGTTGGCCGACTCAAAATCGCAGGATTAAAGGCCACAATATTGGCCCCCTCATGCCGTGCTGAAGGGACAAGCAGGCCGGGATGTCCTTCACGGTGCATGCGTGATCCAATGCCATGGGTGAAGTCGTAATGGTTTGCAATTAAATCAGGATAATTTTTTTCTTGACCACGCAAGTCGATCAACACCGCCTCGGCATGAACAGAATAGACAGCCCGCTCCCGATAAATCACGCCGCGAACGCCCTCAATGCCTAATTCGGTTTGCAGCATATGGTAAATGGTTTCCTGAATAGTCGTCTCTTCATTCAGAGATCCATACCACAGGCCATAAGTTCCATCACCGTACCGGCTTCTCATGAAGTTCTGTGTTTCAAAAGGATATCCGATCGCAGTGCTTCGATGAAATTCAGACTCAATGAATGGAAGACGATGTTCTGATTTCATGCGCGCCTCCGCGGCATGCGCAATCATTGTCCCGAATTCAAGATCTTCATGAGATAGAAGATCATCAAAAGGGTTTTGAGGTTTTATCAAAGAAACAATATTTCGAAAAACATCGGAATTAAAATCAGTATTATTATCAAACAAGAGTCACATCCATTTTATTATTATCGACTGCATAAGAAATCAAGATAACGTGAAATTTTGGCCAACCCGATAATTCCCTCTTGAGTCATGATTTCAATTGGGGCTTCGTTATTTAAATCTTGATTTTTTCGATTGACCCAATCGTATCGAAGCTCAGGATTTTGAGGATACAACAAACGAAGCGCTTTATGGATAGCCAGGAGCCAGCCCACGCGGTCAAGGGAATCGCGGTGGTTGGATAAGGCTGCCTCCCCTTTTTTAAATTTGGATAAGGAGGATCGGCTGGATTCGCTTAAACCCAATAAATTGAGCGCAGTGGCCGTATCAAGATCCCAAAGCTCAAATAGCTTCATGATCATGACCGCGAGCTGGGTACGTGATTGTCCATCCTCTAAAGAGGGATGATCTAACCTATTGTTTTTACGGTGCACTTTCATCATGTGTTTAATTATAGACTATTTTTGTTTATAAGTAAACACGCCTCAAGGCTCAGGAAGTGAACAAGGTCATCAACACCGGCACAGGCATCGTCAATAAATCGGAATCGCTGCATTGAGCCAATATTTTTTTCGCCCTCGCCTCACCGAATTTAGAACTGATATTCTGCATGGCCTTCGCTTGTAGAGCGGGTTTCGCTTCTTCGCGGCGTTTGGCGTGCCCCAAAGGATAATCCACTTGAATGGCCTCTGTCGAAGATCCGTCTTTAAAAAATACTTGAATCCGATTCGGAATGGCACGCTTGGTTTCATCAAAATAATCGTGCGTAAATCTCGGCTCTTCTTTGACAATCATTTTGCTGCGCAAGGCATCGATGCGTGGGTCGATGGCAACCATGCTTGTGTAACTTTCCGCGTCCAATTTCCCAAAAATCAAGGGAACTGCGACCATGTATTGCAGACAATGATCCCTGTCCGCAGGATTATTCAAGGGACCGGATTTATCAATAATTCGCATGGCTGCTGCCTGAGTGAAGATTTCAACACGGTCAATCAGCTCCAGGCGATCACTTACCTCAGGATGTAAAATCAGCGCCGCTTCCACTGCCGTTTGCGCATGGAACTCGGCAGGATAGGAGACCTTAAATAAAATATTTTCCATGACGTAAGAACCAAAATTATGATCATTGATCACCGGCTGACCGCCGAAACTTGCGTCCTGGAAACCCCAGATTTTTTCAGTCAGTGCGGAAGGGTATCCCGTCTCCCCTTTTTGAGTGATCAACGCTAAAAACACTGCACGCGCACAGGCATCTCCCGCTGCCCAAGATTTACGTGAACCCGTATTGGGATAATGACGATAAGTACGCAAGGCCTGACCGTCCACGAAGACTTGTGAAATCACTCGTAAAATCGCCTGCTCATCCCCGCCCAACAAGTGCATGCAAACGGCGGCACTGGCCAGTTTCACCAAGAGAACATGATCCAGTCCGCGTTGATTGAATGCATTACTGAGGGCAAGAATTCCCTGAATTTCATACGCCTTAATCATCGCATTGAGCAATTCTTTAACGCTGTAAATTCGTTGATTGGTTTGCCCTAAATAATCCATCACCGCTAAAATAGCACCCAAATTATCCGAAGGATGACCCCACTCTTTGGCGAGCCAGGTGTCATTGTAATCCAGCCATCGGATCAAAAGACCATTGTCGAAGGCAGCTTTCACCGGGTCCAGTTGATAATCCGTCCCGATCACGCGAGCCCCGTTTTTGAGCGTGGCGCCAGGAACCATGGGTCCAATCAGTTTTTTAGGTTTATCGAACTGCATCGATAATAATGCACAGCCCAAGGCATCAATTAAACAAAGCTGCGCAGTCTCGTACGCCTTCAAGGAAAAAGAAGGGGGAGAGAGCACGTAATTTTTAATGTCTTCAAATAATTTATCGTAGGCCATGGTTAAACTCGTGACTGAATGAGTGGATAGACAGAAAGATCAGGCCCGATGTAATCGGCTGCGGGGCGGATCAATCGATTATCCGCACGCTGTTCCATGATATGCGCGGCCCACCCGGCTGTTCGTGCAAACACAAACAAAGGGGTAAATAAAAAAGTCGGGATACCGCAATAGGTGTATGTGGCGGCCGAATAAAAATCAAGATTAGGAAATAATTTCTTTTCTTCCCACATGATTTGTTCGATACGCTCAAAAATTGGGAAGAGTTTTGTATCACCGACCTCTTGCGCCAAATCACGAGCAATGCCTTTAATGATCGTCGATCGAGGATCGTGCGTTTTATACACGCGATGACCAAAACCCATGATCTTATCTTTGTTCGTTAATTTTTGATGGATGCCCTCGTCGGCTTCTTTCACATTGTTATACAGACGCACCAATTCCATGGCCTGCTCATTCGCCCCCCCATGCAGCGGGCCACTCAGCGCGCCAATGGCCGCGGTGATGCAAGAATAAAAATCAGCCAAGGTCGAGGCCACCACACGTGCGGTGAACGTTGAGGCATTGAATTCATGTTCTGCATAGAGAATCAACGAAATATCCACGGCTGCACGCTGTGAAACATCGACATTATTATTCAGCAAATCGAGAAAATGTCCGGCAATCCCTTGCACCTCACTTTCCACATTGATTTTTTTATTGTGCCATTTCAATTGATACCAATACATCAGCATGCTGGGGAAAATCGCCAGCAAACGCTCGGTAATGGCGATTTGATCATGGTGCTGGGTTTCCGGTTCAAGGCAACCCAAGAGGGAGCACCCTGTTCTTAACACATCCATCGGATGCGTTTCTTTAGGGAGATCGCCGAGCATTTTTTTGATGGATTCGGGTAATCCGCGCTGTTGAATCAATCGCTGTTGAAAATTGGCCAATTCTTGTTGGGTGGGCAGTTTCCCAAACAGCAAAACATAAGCCACTTCTTCAAAACAACCGTGAGCAGAAAAATCGTCGATCGAGTACCCTCGATACGTCAAACCATGGCCCTCACTCACACTGCTGATGGCTGTTTCGCCGGCACTGATCCCTTCAAGTCCGCGTGCATCTGCCATTGTTTATTTCTCCGCTGTTTCTGTTTGTTGCTTTTCAAAACGATAATAATCGAGGGTCTCGTACAATTCTTCGCGCGTTTGCATCATGTCGAGCACGGTGTGCTGTGAGCCTAATTGAATGATGGTCTCATACACTTGTTCTGCAGCCAGACTCATGGCTCTAAAAGCAGACAAAGGATAAAGTGCCATGGCTATGCCCATATTCTTTAATTCATCTTGGGTAAATAATGGAGTTTTGCCGAATTCAGTGATATTCGCCAGTACCGGCTTGTTCAGGCTGTGGGACAAGCGGCTGTATTCGGCTGCGCTGTTCACCGCATCCACAAAAATCATATCGGCCCCGGCTTTGATATAAGCATGACAACGCTCAATGACTGCATCCAGCCCTTCATCGGCAAGCGCATCCGATCGCGCCATGATCACAAAGTGTTTGTCTTTCCTGGCCGCGACCGCTTCTTGAAGACGCGCAACCATGTTCTCTCTAGAAATGAGGAACTTCCCTGGGCGATGACCGCAGCGCTTACGATCTTGTTGATCTTCCAGGTGCAAGCCTGCCGCGCCGATCGCCTCAAAGGATTGGACGGTTTTAGCGACATTTCCAAAGCCCGTGTCTGCGTCGATTAACAGGGGTAAATTAACCGCCTTGAGGATGCGTTTGGCATCTATGAGAACATCTTCCAGGGTGGTAAAGCCCAAGTCAGGCAGTCCATAGGAGGCATTGGCCACCCCTGCCCCCGAAAGGTACAGGGCGGCGAAACCGGCATCACGGGCCAACATGGCCGAATAGGCGTTGATGGCCCCAGCAATAGGGAGGGGTTGATGGGAGGGCAGTAATTGACGAAATCGTAAACCAGCTGACATACTCGCGTCCTTGCGAAATAATCCAGGGTTAATCATAGCCTAGATAGGGGGGAGCGTGAAGAGGGGGGTGTGGGGAGGGCGGATGAGTACAGCTCTAATCCGCCCCTACGCACAGCCCCAAAATCCTTCAAATCATTCAAAAACAATTGTAGATTAAAATAGGCAATATTTGATATCATCTTCCACAGATCTTTACCCACGGAGTCTCTCATGAAAAAAGGCCTTTCAGACGACATGCTCGACGGCATCGTAATCACCCTGCTTATCCTCTCCATCGCCGCTGGAGTCAGTTACTGGTTATACACCATCACTGCCGCTTAAACGGCGCCCCGTGATCAGGGTGTAAGCGACAGGGACCACCAATAACGAGAACAAGGTCCCGAACAGCATCCCCCCGACAATGACCCAGCCCATTTGGGAACGGGCGACCGCCCCTGCTCCTGAGGCGAAGGCTAAGGGCAAGGCGCCTAGAATCATCGAACCCGTCGTCATTAAAATCGGACGCAAACGGGTCACGGCGGATTGAATCACGGCCTCGTATTTATCCAGCCCCTCGGCCCGCAAATGATTGGCAAATTCAACAATCAAAATCCCATGCTTGGTGATCAGACCAATCAAGGTCACGAAACCGATTTGGGTGTAAATATTATTGGTGCCTCCTGTGATCTTCAACAGCAAGGCCGCGCCAATAATAGAGAATGGGACGGTGAGCATGATGATGAAGGGATCACGGAAACTTTCAAACTGAGCCGCCAAAACCAAATAAATAAAGACCAAGGCTAAGCCAATGGTAACCTTCATGGCGCCACTGGACTCAATAAAGCTTTTGGTGAAGCCCACCCAAGTTGATTTGGCATTCACGGGCAGGGTTTGGGCAGCTATGGTTTCCAGGCGATCCACCGCCGCGTCTAAACTCACCCCGGGAGCAAGATTCGCAGAGATCCGCGCTGCACGCAGGCGATTGTAATGAGGCAAAGCTTCGGGCTTGACCACATTACTGATCGTGATCAAAGAACCCAGGGGCACCATTTGCCCACCCGGAGCCCGAACAAACACATCATTAAGACGGTCAGGGTCGGTCCGTAAATCTTCCGCCATTTGGACCACCACATCGTAGTTTTCCCCGCCCGACTCAAAAGCAGTGATATTGCGCCCCGCGAATAAAATACTGAGGGCATCGTAAATATCCCCGATGCTGATCCCTAAATTGGCCGCAAGCTCGCGATCAAAGGTCAGATTGATTTGCTGACTGTCCATTTTCAAGTCTGATTTAATGCTGAGGAAATCGCCGGTTTTTTCTGCAGACTCCTTCAGTTTTTCGATCACCGCGTGCAGTTCCGCATAGGTGCCTGATAATTGAACCACCATGTCAATCGGACTGTCTCCAGAACCTCCCCCATCAATGGGGGGCAATTCAAAGGCAAAAACCCGTGCCCCCGGAATACTGAAAAGTCGGGGCATCACCGAGCCGAGAATCTCAGTCTGACTGCGATCACGATCACTCCACTCTTTGAGCGACATAAAAGCCATCCCAGAACTGCTGCTCCCTCGCCCCGTGATCGCCACCACATTGGCTCGTTCAGGCACCGTTAACAAGACTTGTTCCAACTTACCGATTTGTTCTTGGGTATACCTGAAACTGCTGCCCGTCGGCGCATTCGCCACCGCAATAATAATCCCCGTGTCTTCGATCGGGGCCAGCTCTGCATCTAAGGACAGGAATAAACCCGCTCCTAGACCGCCGAGAATGAAAAACAAGATCACAATCCGTTTACGGCGCTGAAGCATTTTTGATAAAAAATTTCTATAAAGATGATTTAATCTCTCTGATGCGGCTTCTAATTTTTTCATGTAGGCATTTTGATCACCGACAGGCTTCAAGACATAAGCACACATCATCGGGGAGAGTGTCAATGCGACAAACCCAGAAATCACGACTGCCCCGGCCAAGGTAAAGGCAAACTCTCTGAAAATATCCCCTGTAAATCCTTGCGTAAAACCAATCGGCGCATACACGGCGGCCAGAGTGACTGTCATGGCAATGATCGCGAAGGTGATTTCGGCACTGCCCTTCATGGCCGCGTCCAAAGGCTTCATGCCCTCTTCGATATGGCGATAAACGTTTTCCAGCATCACGATCGCATCGTCAACCACCAGGCCGATGGCCAAGACCATGGCAAGCAATGTCATGGTGTTGATCGTGTAACCCATGAGGTAAATCAAACCGAAACTGGCAACAAGGCACAGTGGGATGGTGATGATAGGAATAATCGTGGTTCGAAACGACCCTAAAAATGCCAACATGACCAAGACCACTAAAATAATCGCTTCGAAAATGGTGCGGTACACTTCATGAATGGAGGCTTTAATGAAGGTCGCATTATCAAAGACCACTTCGGCCTTCATGCCCTCGGGCAAGGCGCGTTGGAAGCCCTCTAAGCGCTCGTTCACTAGCGCAGACACCTCGACGGGGTTCGCCGTCGATTGTGGAATAATGGCCAATACGATGGCCCGATTGCCATTAACCCGAACACTGGTGTCAGTATCGCGAGGACCGAGCTCCACCTTGGCAATGTCACCCAAGCGAACCAGCTTGCCCCGCTCATCTCGAATGATGACGCTGCGGAAGGCCTCGATGTTTTCAAGTTTTGTACTCGGGTTAACCGTGAAATTTCGAAAATTACTTTTGATTTCTCCGCTGGGCAGAGCCGTGTTTTCAGCAATCAGGGCATCACTGATGTCGTTCACTGTCACGCCACGCGCCGCCATTTCCAGAGGTTCTGGCCAAATCCGAACGGCGTAACGCTGTGCACCGAAAACGAATACATTACCCACTCCTTCGACCTGTTGTAAATCCGGGCGGATGTAGCGTTCTACATAATCCGTGACCTCGAGTGCATTACGTCTTTTATCGCTGAAACTGATGTAAATAGAGGGACTGGTGTTGGGGTCAGCCTTGATGAGCACGGGTTCATCGGCCTCTTCAGAAAGACCACGACGCACCCGGGATAACTGATCTCGCAAATCATTCATCCCATCTGCTGTATTGAAATTAGGCACAAAGGTCACGACGACACTGCTGCTTCCCATGCTGCTGGTAGAGGCAATCGACTCAATGCCTTCCACCCCCACGATCGCATTTTCGATCGGAAGGGTTATTTCACTTTCGACGAGTTCTGCACTGGCGCCCCGGTAGGCGGTGCTGATTTGAACGGTGAACTGATCCGTGCGCGGAAGTTCACGGACCGCCAAACGATCAAATCCAATATAGCCAATAATCAACAAAAGAATATTGAGGACAATCGCGAAAACAGGACGTTTGATACACAGCTCGGGTAATCGCATTATTCACCTGCTTTTTGAATGTCGACCAAAGCCCCATCGCGCAGGTTTTGATGCCCTTGCAACACGAGGGTATCGCCTGCCTGAAGGCCCGAAAGGATTTGAACAGCCCCGTCTTTTCGGGTGCCAATCTCGATGGGGGTCGCCAAGGCTTTCCCTTCGACCACGCGAAAGACTTGATAACCTGTGATGCTAGGAACCAGCGCTTCCTCAGGAACAATCAGTGCATTCGGGGTAATCGTCAGGACCTGCAAGACCGTTCCAGACAAACCGGGCAATAATTTTCCATGAGGATTGTCAAACACCGCCTCGACCGCGAGGGTTCGCGTGGCCACATCGACCGAGGGACTGAGGTAATTCACCGCCCCTACGAATTTTTCGTTCGGATAAGCCGGAGTTTCAAAAGTCACTGCAGAATTCAGCTTCAGATGCTCCAGATAACGCTGAGGCACGGAATATCGAATCTGGAGCTTCGTTTTATCGACCAAGCTCACCAGAGGTTGGCCTGCTGTGATGTACTGACCCACACTGTAGGTACTCGACCCCACCTGACCATCAAAGGGCGCTCTGAGCGTGGTTTTATCAAGCTCAGCCTGCGCGAGGGTGACTTCGGCTTCCGCGACTTTTAAATCTGCCTCACTTTTATCAAATTCTTGTTTTGAAACCGCGCCCCGGGATTGAAGATTTTTCAGACGATTGTAGTCGACCTCACTGAGTTGTTTTTGAGCCTGGGCCTGTAGCAGTTTTGCTTCTTCCGTGTTATCTTCCAGCTTGATGAGGACATCGCCTTTTTTCACCTGCGCACCGTTAGTGAAAGGGATGCTCTCGATCGTGCCTCCTATTTCAGCAGCGATTTCAGCACTGTTAATCGCCGTGAGTGTGCCTAGAGCCCTCACCAGGGTGGGCATGTCTTGGCTTGAGACCTGCGTCACGATCACCACGCTTTTAGGGGGCATGAAGCCACCTTTGCCTGCTTTTTTGGTCCATTGCCAAGCGCCCATCGCAAGAATGAGAAGCAGACTGACTATCATGATGATTTTACGTTTCGGAATACGTTTCATGGGATCCTCAATGTGCGCTTAGGGCGCCCGTACACAATATGAATAAGGATAACTTAATGAGCAAAGATCTACAAAGAACGATTGAAAATGCCTTTGATCATATCCAAGATCAAACCCCCTCCACCGCCTCGGCTGAACTCATGAGGGCCATCGAGACCGTCATGAATGCCCTGAGTCAAGGCCAACTTCGCGTGGCTGAAAAAATAAACGACCAATGGCGGGTGAATGATTGGGTTAAAAAAGCGATTCTACTCTATTTCCGGACCCATGATAACAGGCATATCGATGCGGGATACACCTCATTTTACGATAAGATTCCGCTGAAAACTCCCGAAGGGGTCAGAACTGTCCCCGGGGCCATCGTCCGTCAAGGCGCTTTCGTGGGTGCCAATACGGTACTCATGCCCAGTTTTGTGAACATCGGCGCCTACATCGACACCGGCTGCATGATCGACACCTGGGCCACCGTGGGGTCTTGCGTGCAAGTGGGTAAAAACGTCCATGTCTCTGGGGGCGCGGGCCTTGGCGGCGTGTTAGAACCGCTTCAAGCGAATCCGACCATCATTGAAGACGATTGCTTTATTGGGGCACGCAGTGAAATCGTTGAAGGCGTGATCGTCGGTGCCGGCGCAGTGATCAGCATGGGGGTCTTTATCGGGGCGAGCACAAAAATTTATGATCGCAGCACGGGTGAAATCACACAAGGGGTTGTTCCGCCCGGTGCAGTCGTGGTCCCTGGCTCACTTCCCGCCGCCGATGGTTCACACAGTTTGGCTTGCGCGGTGATTGTGAAGCGTGTGGATTTGGCCACGCGTAAAAAAGTGGGGATCAATGCCCTACTGAGGGATTAAGCGTCTTTCGTCGCGAGGGCTAAATCGGGCAATTTGCCCCTGCGACGAATCGCTCTCTACCTCAGAACCCTAAACAACAACCAAATCTGGGCGCCCAATTCAAGCGCACCTGCAATTGATTCGAATAATGTCCCTGCTGATTCATAATAATTTCCTGATCCACCTCAAACCGCGCCCCTTTCGGTAGCTTAGCCGCAATCGCAGGATCCTCCCTTAGGGCCCGACAAACCCCCTCATAAAATGAAATGGAGTCATCTCGACGCGTGGCAGCGATAGCCCTGTCTTCCACCGCCTTGTAGCTTTCGAGAAAAGGTTCAGGCGCTGTTGTAAAAAAGGTAAGCTGAGTCTCTGTATCAGGAACCAAATCTATTCTATCGAGAAAATTTTTTTTCAGCCTCAGAAATTCCTGCTCTTCCTCGGGATTCACGCCGAATTGTTTGGACAAAAGCGGTGTTTTTTCTGTCGAATAGATTGAATTGATTGAAAATTTTAACATGTCAGTTTCCTTGTTTTGCTTCTAGTACTTAGAAGTGTAGCAAAGAAATGAAAGGCTGTAGGTCAAATGGCAGTCTCGTTTAATCAACGACCTTATGACGAATATAAGTAGGATGCGCTTGCTCAGCAGGAATCGCTAATCCCTGGGCAAAGTCTGCCAAGGCAAGTTGAACAATCGCCTCGGCTTCAGGGAGGATGTCTTCGTAGAGGGCTGCCTGTGCATTGCCCGTCGCTTCGGTGAGTGGCCCTAAATAGGCTTGCCAACCAGCCCCACTGCCCACCCATGCGTTAAGCGTTTTAGGCAAAGGAACGGATTTAGGAGCGTAAACGCCCTCTTCTTTGTAGCGCTTCATGAGGAATTTTTTATCGGCTTTATAGAGCCCCCAATACACCTCGTGTTGACGCGCATCCAGTGCCGTCATGACCTGAGTTGCACCGAATTGTTGAGCCGTCACCCAAGCAATCGCTCGTAAGGTAGAGATGGGAATGACGGGCACCCCAGCCCCGAAGGCTAAGCCCTGAGCAATCCCCGTGGCGATCCGTATCCCAGTGAAACTGCCGGGGCCACAGCCAAAGGCGACAGCATCCAGCTGGTTTAACTTCACTTCCGCTTCAAGCAAAAGCCCATCAATCAAGCTGAGCAGGCGCTGTGCGTGCTCCCGAGGGGCGGCCACTTTGCGTGAATAAATTTGCCCGCCCTTGGACAGGGCAGCGGAACATAAATCGGTGGTGGTGTCGATGGCGAGTATGGTTGCAGTCATCGGAGAATTATAACAGAAAATAAGGACAGAGTGCACCATCATGGAATCCCCATGAAAAAAGGCCTGCTTAAAAAGCAGGCCTTCGGTCCCCTAAACCTTTGCCCCAATATCAAGTCGAGGGCGACAGGTTTGCTATCGCTTAAATATTAAGCTGCAGCAACTACAGGACGCTTAGCAGCACGTTTAACGGTGCGCTTTACAGTGCGTTTTTTACCAGAAGTTTTTTTAGCAACTTTGGCTTTCACTTTTACAGTTTTAGCCTTGGTAGCTTTCTTCTTGGTTGCTTTTGCTTTTTTAGGAGCAGCAGCTTTTTTAGCTTTAGCTTTTACAGCTTTACGCTTTTTAGGCGCAGCTTTTTTAGCTTTAGCAGCAGCGGCTAGTTTTTTCAAAGCAGCAGCTAGTTCTTTTTTGACCTTGGCCAACTCTTTCTTGTGAGCGGCTTTGATCTTGGCAACAGCTTTCTTCGCTGCCGCTTTTTCTTTCTTCACAGAAGCCATAGCTTTGCGAAGGGTAGCGCGGACGCGAGCAGCAGCTGCTCCCACTTTAGCTGTAGACTTACGTTTTTTAGGCGCAGCTTTCACAGCTTTCTTAGCAGTTGTTTTACGCTTAGCAGCTTTTTTAGGAGCAGCTTTGCGTTTTGCGGTTACCTTTACTTTCTTGGTAACTGCGGTCTTGGCTTTCGCCGTACGTTTTTTGGTAGCCATAGTCATTTGTCTCCTGAACTACTGATATAAGGGCGGTTACTGAAAAACTTAGCACATGTACTGATAACTTCCACAAAAAACAAGTTGTTTTTACAAGTTTTTTGCGAGAAAAACGATAAAACGAAGTCTATCACATTGTTTTTAGAGGATTTTTTATGATTAAAAAAATATGAAATATTTTTCAAAAAGTTAGCATTTTCGCATGAAAAAATTCAAAAATACCCATCAATGATCCTTCGACAAGGCCGATATTTGGCGTGTTAGGAGAGAAAAGATGACAGGCATAAACAATAAATCGCAATTTGAAATAATGGATATGTCACACGAAGACATGCCTCAAACCAGCAATCAGGAAAAGCCAAGCAAACTTCCGAAACGTTTGTATTTGCTTCCCTTGGTGGAGCGTCCCTTTTTCCCTCCCCAAACACTCCCTATATTATTAGATGTGGATCCATGGCTCAAAACCATTGAAAAAGCCTCTGAATCCAAAGTCGCGATGATTGGTCTCGTTCTCTCGCGCGCGGAAAGCTCCGACGATGCGACTCCTAAAGATATATTCACGATAGGTACCGCGATACGGCTCCATCAACCCACCCAATCAGAGAATCAAGTCCAGGTCATTGCAGAAGGCGTGACCCGTTTTCGAATCAAAAAATGGATTCATAAGACCCCTCCTTTCTTAGTAGAAGTCGAATATCCGGAAGATACCAGCAGCGCCAAGTCAGGGCAAGACAAGGCCTATTCTGTCGCCATCATTAATACCTTAAAGGAACTGATCCCCCTCAACCCTCTCTATAGTGAAGAGTTAAAATTCTTTTTAAAACGGTTTATTCCTAACGACCCCTCGCATCTAGCTGATTTTGCGGCAAGTTTGACCAGCGCGACCCGTGATGAACTGCAAAACGTGCTCTCTACCCTAGACGTGAGCAAACGTCTGAAAAAAGTCGTGACCCTGCTCAAAAAAGAAATTGAAATGGTGAAACTTCAGGCAAGAATCAGCCAAGAAGTCGATGAGAAAATGAATGAGCAACAACGTCATTTTTTCCTGACAGAACAAATGAAAGCGATTCAAAAAGAATTAGGGATCGCCAAAGATGATAGAACGGCCGAGATTGAACGTTTCGAAGAAAAGATTCACCAAGCCGAAGTTCCGCCTCATGCCAAAGTACGCATCGAAGAAGAAATGGAAAAGCTCTCCGTCTTGGAAATGGGCTCACCCGAATACACTATCACAAGGAATTATTTGGATATTTTGACGAACCTTCCTTGGAATCATTATTCTAAAGATAAACTCAGCCTTCAAAATGCTCGTCGCATTTTAAATAAAGAACACGAAAGCCTGGATGATATCAAAGACCGAATCATTGAATTCATCGCGATTGGCGCCCTTCGGGGAAAAATTGGGGGATCTATTTTATTATTTGTCGGTCCTCCTGGCGTAGGTAAAACGTCCATCGGTCGCTCGATTGCCAATGCCGTCGGACGAAAATTCTTTCGTTTCTCAGTCGGCGGTATGCGCGACGAGGCTGAAATCAAGGGACATCGACGGACCTATGTCGGCGCCATGCCAGGTAAAATCATTCAATGCCTCAAAGAAGTGAATACCGCCAATCCGATTATTATGATTGATGAGATCGATAAAATCGGCAGCTCCTATCAGGGCGATCCCGCCTCGGCTTTATTAGAGGTCTTAGACCCAGAACAAAATAAAGATTTTTTAGATCATTACCTGGATGTTCGATTTGATTGCTCCAAAATCATGTTCATCTGCACCGCGAACCAAATCGATACCATTCCACAAGCCTTGCTGGACCGGATGGAGGTCATGCATTTGGCAGGTTATCTAAACGAAGAAAAAATGAAAATCGCTCAAAAACATTTATGGCCCCGCTGCCTCAAAAACAGCGGATTGACGCGTTCGCAATTACGTCTCACGGAATCCGGACTTCGCCTGATTATCGAAGAATATGCCCGCGAATCGGGCGTTCGCTCGCTCCAAAAATTCTTAGGCCGGATCGCCCGTAAAGCCGCGGTAAAAATCGTCAACGGGAAAACCGATAAAATCGTCGTGGGGTCACGAGACATTCAACAGTACTTAGGACTCCCTCCCTACGAAAATGAAGAAGCCTTGAAAGGCGTGGGTATTGTCACCGGCTTGGCTTGGACCACCCTGGGCGGAGCCATTCTCAGTATTGAGGCTAGCCAGCATGAGGCTCAAACACGTGGGTTTAAATTCACGGGTCAAATGGGTGAGGTCATGAAAGAATCTGCCGAGATTGCTTACAGCTACGTGCTGAGCAGCCTCAGCGAGCATCAGATCAATCCTTATGTTTTTCACAACACCATGGTTCATTTGCATATTCCTGACGGCGCCACCCCCAAAGACGGTCCCAGCGCAGGGATCGCCATGGCAACCGCCCTGCTCTCTTTAGCCATGGGTAAACCGATGGATCGCCCCTTGGCCATGACGGGGGAAATCACCCTCACGGGTCATGTGCTAGCAGTCGGTGGCATACGCGAAAAACTGATTGCAGCCAAACGGGCTAATATCACTGAAATTATTTTGCCCGAGGCAGTACGTAAGGATTTTGTGGAATTACCCAAGTTCATTAAAGATGGCTTGAAGATCCATTTTGTAAAACATTACCGAGAAGTATTCAAGATTGTCTTTGGGAGCTGAGCGCTTAAACATCCCGAAGCAAAGCTTCCATCATGTCGAGATGATCTTCCCGATCATTCAAGGCGGGAATGTAGTGCAAACGTTCCCCACCGGCCGCGATAAACCCTTCTTTGTTCGCAATTTCTAATTCTTCGAGTGTTTCCAGGCAATCGGCTGCAAAGGCTGGACTGATGATATCCACGTGTTTGATGCCCTGGGCTGCCCATTGTGCGAGGGTATGGTCCGTATAAGGGGGAACCCAGAGGGTGGGCCCAAAGCGTGATTGGTAAGCCAATTGATACTGATCGGGGCGCAGGCCCAAGAGCGTCGCCACGGCCTTGACTGTGGCTTCACACTGCGTGGGATAAGGATCGCCTTGATCAACGTATTTTTGTGGCAAGCCATGAAATGAAAATAACAATCGCTCCCCTCTGCCCTCACGCGCCCAATGTTCTGTCACGGTGTTCGCCAGGGCTTGAATATAGAGCGGATGATCATAATACGCAGGAATGACCCTCATGGGAGGCAGAGTGATTTTTTTGCCTACTTTTTCAATGAGATCTAAGACGGAGCTGGTGGTGGTATGAGAAAACTGAGGGTACAAGGGGAAGACAGTCAACTGCTCATAGCGCCCTTGAACGATTTGACCCAATACCGACTCCATGCTCGGTGAACCGTAACGCATGGCAAAGTACACCTGCGCCTGATTTCCCAACCGTGCTTGCAAGGCATGGACCTGACGCGCGGTGATCGCCTTGATCGGCGAGCCTTCAGGGGTCCAGATGGATTGGTAAAGCTTTGCCACCCGTTTGGAACGGGCGGGTAAAATAATGCCGTGCAATAAGGGGCACCAGAGCCAACGGGTGAGTTTGATGACGCGGCGATCATGCAAAAATTCGGCAAGAAAACGCTTCACGCCGGCAGGAGTCGGCGTGTCTGGAGTACCGAGGTTGATGAGAAGTACCGCATCTTTCATTTGGAAATGGCTGATATGTGCTCTTGGATCATTTCAGCGCTCAAGGCCTGAGCATCCGTGACCAAGCGTCTTAATTCGCCTTCGGTGATTGCTCCGGCTTGCATGAACACAGCCAATTGATGACGCAAAATCATGATCGTCGGAAGGGAGCGCACATTGAACTCCTCAGCCAGATCCGGCTGATCACCGACATTCACTTGGGCAAAGACCGCGTCTTTAAATTCATTCGCCAACTGTTGAAAACTCTGGCTGAACGTTTGGCAAGGTTCACACCAATCGGCTGTGAAATCAATCACCACCAAATCACTGGGGCCAACAATCGAATCAATGTTTTCTTTGGTGAGTTGAATCAAACTCATGAAGAGGCCCCTCCTAGGCGCTGATGAAGTCTGTCTTGAATGCGTTCTACATCTTCCGTGGCATCCAAAGTGAAAAAATCCGGCGCATCGGGTTCATTGGACGCCGCCCAATCTTTATAATAATTGACTAAGGGTTCGGTAAGCTCATGATACACATTCAGGCGGTTGCGAACCACGTGTTCGTGATCGTCTTCGCGTTGCACCAAAGGTTCTTGGGTATGATCGTCTTGGTTATGCACGCGCGGAGGATTATGCTCCAGATGATAGATGCGGCCCGAACCGGGATGAACACGACGTCCACTGAGCCGTGAAATAATGACCTGATCATCGATTTCAAAGTTAATCACCAGATCAATATGCAAGCCGACTTCACGAAGGGCGATGGCCTGCGGCAGGGTGCGAGGGAAACCATCAAAAATAAAGCCCTTGGCGCAATCCGGTTGCGACACGCGCTCTTTAACCATCGGGATAATAATCTCGTCAGGAATGAGCTCGCCAGCGTCCATCATGGCTTTAGCAATCAGGCCTAATTCGGTTTTATTGGCTACAGCCGCACGAAGCATATCGCCTGTGGCAATGATCGGAAGCTGATAAGCTTCTTGTAGAAAATGCGCCTGCGTGCCTTTTCCGGCTCCGGGCGCCCCTAACAAAATAATGCGCATGTGCACTCTCCAAAAAACTTCGCCCTTGGGCCCGTAGATTCTAGCACAATGCTTACACACTGTCCTCTTTGACGCGCTGCCATAACAGCGTTTGTTCTTCCAGTGTCAGATCAGCAAACTGATGATTTATCGACAATTCCTGCATCGCCGCGTAACGGCGCATAAACTTTCGATTGGCATGATCGAGGGCCAAGGTGGGATCAACCTTAGCCAAACGGGCCACTTGCACTACAGAAAACAAAACATCGCCAAGTTCGTCTAAGATGGAGGCAGGATCCTGATTTTCCAAGGCCTCGAGTAATTCAGCCACCTCTTCTTTTACTTTTTCCATGGCTAAAATTGGGCAAGCCCAATCAAAACCATCGGCTGATGCTTGAATACCCAGGTCTAGGGCCTGATTCATCGGACTCATTTGGGAGACTCCTGGTGCACACGCTGAGCCGAAATCACATTCGGCAATTGGTTGATATGGTCGAGCAGACGGGCCAATTTGGCCAGGTCGGGGACCTCAAGGGTGATGAGTGATTTCACCGTATTCGCACTCTTATCAGAATAGGACTCAATCCCCGTCACATTGACCGATTCATGGGCCAAGATCGAGGTAATATCCCGCAGTAAATTTTTACGATCATAAGAAAGAATTTTAATTTGAACCGCATAGACAGACTCAGAAGCCCTCCCCCAATCCACCGCGATAATACGCTCCGGTGATTCGGTTTGTGCCTGCAAAATATTCGGGCAGTCTTGACGATGGATCGAAACGCCCCGGCCCAAGGTGATATACCCCATGATGGGATCCCCGGGCAAGGCATGACAACAGCCCGCCATCACCGTCAACAGATTGCCCACCCCCTCAATGACGATCGCATCACTCGCCTGGCCTTCCTGAGAAATTTTCGGCGCATGCAAATAAATCTGTTGTGATTTAGGCGCTGGCTGATCTTTGATGAGTTGCGCCACGCGCAAATCACCCCGTCCAATCGCCGCATAAAGATCATCCGAGTCATGGAAATTAAAACGTTGCAATAAAGGACCCAAATCGAGCGCGGGAAGATCCAGTCGATCCAGCTCTTTATCTAAAATAAGCTTTCCTTCGTGAATATTTTCATCACGGTGCTGAAGCTTAAACCAACTGCGCGCCTTCGCGCGAGCACGGCTGGTATAGATATACCCGGAATCCGGATTGATCCAATCCCGACCGGGACGCGGTTCTTTTTGGGTGAGCATTTCAAGTTGCTCACCTGTTTTGAGCACGTAGGTCAGCGGAACAATGCGTCCATTGATTTTGGCACCCCGGGTGCGATGCCCCAGCTGCGTATGCAAGGAATACGCGAAATCCAGCGGGGTCGACCCCTTGGGAAGATCAATGACGTCGCCCTTGGGCGTGAAGACATAGACCCGGTCTTCGGTGACATTTTTTTGCAGTTCAGATAAGACGTCGTCGGCGCGAGTGACCTCTTCTTGCCATTCTAGAAGTGAGCGCAGCCATTTGATTTTGTGTTGGAGCTGTGGATCCGTGCTTGCATTTTCTTTGTAGGCCCAATGCGCACACACCCCTAGCTCGGATTCTTGGTGCATTTCTTGGGTGCGAATTTGCACTTCCAGGGCCTTCCCTCCGGGACCAATCACCGCCGTGTGCAAGGAACGGTAACCATTGGGTTTAGGTTGAGCAATGTAATCGTCAAATTCTTTGGGAATATGCATCCAGAGTCGATGCACCGTGCCTAAGGCACCATAACAATCAGAGATCTTATCGACCAACACACGCAAGGCGCGAACATCGTACACCTCTTCGTATTGAATATTTTTGCGGCGCATCTTATTCCAGATGGAATAAATGTGCTTCACGCGACCATTCACCTCAGCCTCAATCCCATCTTCTTTGAGCGCGGCCGTGAGCTGATCAATAACCTGGTCAATCGCCGCCTGGCGATCCAACCGCTTTTCGGCAATCAAGCTGGCAATGTGTTTATACTGCGTGGGCTCCAAATAGCGAAAGGCCCAATCCTCCAGTTGCCATTTGATATAACCGACCCCCAATCGATTGGCCAAAGGAGCATAAATTTCACGAGCGACTTGACCCAGGGCGCGTTGTTTTTCGGGCGAATCGTGATTCGCGGCTTCGAGCAAACACAGATGCTCCGCGAGCTTGATCAAAACCACCCGCACATCCTCAACCATGGCCAATAACATCTGACGGACATTATTGAGTTGTTGATGCTGATGTTCAGGATTATCGTATTCTGCACGCAAGACATGGACTGCGTCCATCTGCTTGACCCCACGAATCATGCGAATGACTTCACCAGGCAGGAGTTGAGTCAATTCTTCTTCATTAAAATTCGCAGAACGCACGGTGCTGTAACAGAGTGCAGTCATCAAGGTCGGTAAATCAAGGTTCAACTGAGCCAAGAGCTCAGCCATTTTTGCGCCCTGCTGCAAAACAGAGAGAGGAACCCCTCGTGTTTGATGCAGATGCAAACAGGTCATGCACAGCGCTTCGATTTGCTTGGGGTCCAAATGGGGACGATTGGCCACAAGATTGTCCACCCATTCTGAAATGGGACCGGGATCGGCCACATCAAATATGTGTGAGCTGCGCAGTTTAGCCATGTGACCCTCGAATGAATAAGGCGATTGCCTCGGTGTGGTGCGTGTGCGTGAACATGTCCATGATGCCCGCCGACTCTAAAACATAACCCGCTTCTGCCAATAAGCCTGCATCTCTCGCCAACGTCGCCGGATTGCAAGACACGTAACAAATGCGTTCGGGCGAAAGCGTACTGATTAAGCCGATCACCGCGTCGGCGCCGGCACGTGCGGGGTCGATCATCAATTTAGTATAGGATTTTTTTGCCCAGGGCAGGTGCGAGGCGTCTTGGCTAAGATCCGCGCAATAGGCCTCAACATTATCGCAATGATTCAGCGCAGCGTTTTCGAGAACGCGCTCCACCATGGTGGCCTCCCCTTCTACGCCAGTCACCTGTTTGACTCGTTTGGCCATGGGAAGCGTAAAATTTCCTAAACCGCAAAACAAATCGAGCACGGTGTCCTGAGGATTCAAGTCGAGCAACTCCATCGCTCGTGAAATCATTTGTTGATTGATCACCGCATTGACTTGCATGAAGTCCAGCGGGTGAGCTTGCAACTGAATTCCAAACTCGGGAAGGGAGTAGACCAAACGACCGGTCCCGGGATGGGGGAATAGCTGATGCACTGTGCTCGGGCCTTTGGGCTGGAGATAAAGATCCACGGCATTCGTCTTTGCAAAGGCGGTTAGCTTTTCAAGATCTTCTGCGCCCAGCGCCTGCAAATGACGCACCACGAGAGCCACTTGTGTATCGCCCACAGCGCACTCAATTTGGGGGATCTCTTGTTTCACACTCAAGGAATCAATCACGGCACGAATAGGTTCCCACAGAGCAGACAAACGCGGGTGAAGCACTTCGCAGTGGTTACAATCGGTGATGTAACGACCCGAGCGCTCACGGAATCCTAAAATCACTTTTCCTTTTTTCGCGACATATTTCAAACCAATGCGCGCCTTACGACGGTAGTGGTAGGGATCCGTACGCAGAGGTTCGAGGACAGTCTTGGGTTGAATATGACCGAAATGCGCGAGCTGCTCAAGAAGGACACTTTGTTTGAGCTTGATTTGTTCGTCTTGGGTGACGTGCTGCAACGAACAGCCTCCACAGACCGTGTAATGTTCGCAAGCAGGAGTCACTCGACTGTTGTCGCCCGAGAGCACCTCAAGGGTATTAGCCTCGCTGTAATTACGTTTACTCATTTGAATGGCAATGCGCACACGCTCTCCAGGCAGGGCATGAGAAACAAAGCAGGTTTTGCCTTCAATGTGGGCAATGCCCCGACCATCGTGACTCAATTTTTCGATGATGACTTCGTGTTGCATGGCCTATGACTCCCAGGCGTTTAAAAACTCGTTGAAATGTGGCTCATTCAATTCTTTCAATTTGGCGCGAACCAGATCTTGTTCGTCTTGCCAGGCTTTGTCAGACAATTTGCCGCGCATGTGATCAAAGGCAAGATAAATGAGGTAGGTATTCAGGACATCCACCTCACAATAATCGCGAATTTCTTTGAGCTTGCCTTGTTGATAGGCTTCCCAAACGTGGGCCCCGCCTATCCCCATTTTACCGGGGAAGCCCAGCATGGAGGCAATGTGATCCAAAGGCGCATTGGCCCGGCTTTGATACGCGGCCAGCAGGTCCATTAAATCGATGTGCCTTAAATGAAAACGACCTAAATAATTATTGAATTTAAAATCACGGTCATTGTCGCCTAAGTCCCAATACTGGGGAGCCTGAACCCCGTTTTTGAGGGCCCGGTAATGCAAGACGGGCAAGTCAAAGCCCCCGCCGTTCCAAGACACCAGGGTGGGGACATAACGGTCCAAGCCCTTGTAAAAACGTTCAATCAGGTCTTTTTCGGTGCTGCTTTCTTCCCCTAAAGACCAGACCGTCAGTTTATCCTGATGGCGAAGCACACAAGATATGGCGACCACTTGTTGAAGATAATGGGGGAAGAAGTCAGATTTACCCTCGCCTCGGCGCAAGGCTTTGACCGCCTCGACCGTGTCCGCATCGCTCAGCCCACTTAAGTTGTACAACTTACGGCAAGCCTGAACATCAGGAATGGTTTCAATATCAAAGACAAAGACGTTCATAAGGGCCCCTGCACAAAGGGGCCATTATACAACAAAATGAAAGCGATTACTTATGTCGAGTCACCTGGCCGAAACGGTAAACAATCACCTCTTCCTTGGCCACAGTCGAATAATGGCGTTCTGCCGTGCTCTGGACACGAATATCCCCACCGTCGCCTAGCTTCTTGGTTTTGAGGGCCAGATCCTGCCTCGGCTGAGATTTGTCTCGGTGCAAGAATTTAAGCCCCTGCTGCCCTTGACCTTTGGTGACCAATCTCCCTTCCAGGGCAAGACGTTTGTGGCCATCTAATTGCTCGGGAGTGATCTCCCCTTTGATCTGATCCCAGACCACCCATAAGGTATGTTGGCGACTTGGGAGCCAGGTCGCAGACACCGGACTGACCTGCTCTTCTGGAACATTCAGTTTCACGGCAATCTCGCGTTGAACCTGTGGACGGAGATTGGCAGGCGTCGAGGCAGCCACTGCCGCTTGACTGGACTCTCCACTGTGCGCAGTGGATTGTTTTTTAGGAAGCGATTGAGTGACAGGAAGCGCTTCCTCCAGATTTTTGGGAGGAGAGACTGGGATAGAAATCTGGAGATCACTCGTCTCGGGGGCCTGATACACCTTTTTAAGCATCTCAGAGAAATCATGGGCACGGAGTTTCTCAACCGCATCAAGAATCTTGGCATAGGATTCGCCTTGCACCTGGATACTGTAGCCCTCCGCATCCTTTCTGATGGCAGGAATCGTTTTAAAGAATGCATGAACAGATTTTTTGTTCAAGTCTGCGCGAAGATGAATACGAATCTGAGGGGCCTGATAGGACAGACCAAATAAAAGTTCCTCAGAGGGCATCGCTTCAGCAATTTCAAGCTCCTGGGTGATCAGTCGATGGGTTTCCTGACGAATGATTTCCCTAAATTTCAGGGTCGTTTCTAAATGATGCCCACCCAGCCCTAACAATCGAAGGAAATAATCAGATTGCTCAATCAAACGTGAAAGCGGAGCCAAATTTGATTCATTCACCTCAAGACGGGACAGAGCACGGCGAATGATCGCTGATTGAACCGCCAAAAGGGTCGAGTTGCTGTAAAAGTCATCATCATTGGTTACTCGATGCTCGAAATTATAAATTAGCGTGTCCAACACTTCGCTCATCTGATCCAGCATCCGAAAATCAGCGAGGAAAACAAACTTCAACACATTGAACAAAAGCAAAAATTTCACCTGGTGCTTCGGGTCCATCAGACCCTCGTCAATACGTTTAAGGGCAAGCGCGATCGGTTCGAAAATATGTTGCAGCGCACTGAAATCGTATTGACTCAGATAAAGGTAAGACTGTAAGACCATCATGTACAGAACCAGGATTTGATTCCCCTTTAATTCCTTGTACTTGTCCGTCGCAAAGAGTGTACGAATCGTGTGCACGCAAAAATTCATGGTGGATTTGAGCAAAAACTCTTCGAGAGGATCTTGTTTATCCAGATCTTCCGTCTCATTCACCTCTTTAAATTTCCTGATGAGATCGCTCAAACTCGACATAATAGCAGTCAACTCAGATACAGACATTTTCTGAAAACCGGGATGATTCAGGTATTGTTTTAATAGCAACGATCGTTCAGCGAAGGTCTCGTTGAATGATTGGAAATTGATCGATCGATTGAGCAATGAATAGTACAGTCCAGGATCAAAGCGCTCAGGCTCAGGTTTCGAAGGTGCAGGAGTCAGCCCCGATTCGAGTAAATCACGGAACTGATTGACAGGGGTCAATAAAATCGAGGGGGTAAGAGAAAAATTTGGGTGTTTATCGAGCAAAGCCTTACACAGGCACGCATACCCAAGGTGATCCTCACCGAGCTGACCTAATGAATGGAGTCTGGTTTCGTTCAAACTCAACAATAATCGTCGCAATTGTTCGTCCGGAATGAGAAAATCGACTTGATTCAAACTTTCCAGATCTTTGATCACGATATTTTTTTTAGTCTTCGGGTCTGTGAGAACAAATAAAAAGAGATCCGTAGGAGAAATCGCGCAACTAAAGGTTTTCTCCAATTGCTCAAAATACACCCCTCTTAACCCGAGGGGCAAAAAATACCCCGCCTTGGCTAAGGTGACAAAAACCGCGTCCAAGATCGCTGAATTATTCTCCCAATAATTTTTAAATGGAGAGAGGGCGACCAAGGGATTGATGGGGGCGTCTTTTTCCAGAAGCAACTTGATCAGTGGGAGATTCGCGCGCGCGATGGCAGAGCACAAGGGGGAGATCGCGTCCCCATTTAAAACATCTACCCGTGCACCCCTGCTCACAAGTTCTTTGGCGCAGGAGACGCGGCCAAACATAATGGCAGTGCTCAAAGGAACATTCCCATCCCGATCGCGAGCACTCATGAGCTCAGGTTTCCGATTCAGGACAGCGGCCAGAGGCTCCGGGTGCAAAATAGCAGTGACGTGAGCCAGACTCAAGCCCAGCGGGGTGCGCATCTCAAGATCCTGTCCCTTATCAAGCATTTTTTCGAATGGCTTCATCAGCCTGAACACATAGTCAGCCGGCACAGGAGGACTTTGTGCTTCAATCAACAGGGCGCGGATCGGCATGATTTTCTGGAACAAATTGGGATTGGCACCGGCCTCTAAGAGTAAGCAAATCATTTCACTGATCGGAGTTAATGCAGGAGGAGTGATCTTATGACTACTGTTGATTAATAAGCGACCCGCCTCGGTGCAGGCTAACTCGAGTAAATACGGGGGCTGATTAACCCATTCGACGAGCTTTGCGGGATCAGTTTCCTTGATGAAAGAGTTGAGTTGTTCAACAGTCGCCATATTTTGGATCGATGAATCGTGGACAGCCATAACCAGCTCTCTTAATTTATCCGCGTTCTTCTTGTGGTTGACTGCAGCGATAGTGCGTGCTTTTTTCATGACTCGTCTCTCTCTACTTTATTTATGGAAGGTAAGGACGCCAAAGTTATACACCTTGATATCCCCATTCAGGGTTGCCGAATGAAAATCTTCTGGTACAGCCACCACCCGCGGATCGCCCTTAGCGCCTAAGCGTTTCGTTTTAATACTCCAGAGATAAGCCCCGGTGATCGGGTCGACCACCCTCACACTCTTAAGACCTTGTTGGCCTTGCTTCGCGCAGAAACGGCCTGCTTCAGCAGTAGCACGATGTTCTTCCAAGGTTTTGTCGTCAACACCGCGACGTTCGCCTCGGATCTCACCCCAGACGGCCCAAGCATGTAAGGATTTGTCTTCAGGGAAGTGAGGATGATTGATTTGGAAAACAACATTCTCGTTCACCCCATGGGTCTGCGCAATTTCACCTTTAACCCTATCTCGCAAAGCATCCTGAGCTGCCCGTTTTTCCGCGAGGGATTTGGCCTTTTCTTTCTGCTTAAGAACGATCGGTTTGAGTGAACTTGACGATGAAGACCCGACCTGTGTTGAGGGGGCAGATTGGTATTTTGCCATGAGATCTTGGTCAGAAATTCCTGGTTCTTGACTCGAGGCTTGAGGAAGAGCAGTGAGTTTTTCAGACTTAATGACAGCAGCGAAATCAATCGATTTTAATCCGTTCACAGCCTGATGAATTTCATCTAATGAGCTTCCATACACAGGGATGAAATATCCGGCAGAGTCCTGATGAATGTAATCCATGAGTTGGAATAAATATTTTGCCTTCGTCTTACTGATCTCGTCTTTCAGGACTACACGCAAGTTTCCCTGATGATAGTTAAGCTTGAACCCACCGGTGTCCTTGGATTCAAGGGGGATAATTTTTTCAGAGACTAACTTCGCTTGCCATTGTTTTTCCAGTGCATCACGATGAGTTTCACAGGCAACCTCCGTTTTTTCTAATGAAAAATCTTTGGCGAGAGCCTGGGCCTTGATCAATATCCGCGTCCAGAGCACCAAATCAATCGGGTTTTTGGACATATCCTGCAAAGTGATGTTGAGTACCTTATCAAGATTGACAAAGACATCTGCGCCACTGCGAGCTGAATCCTTTTTATAAATGCGCTTATAATGCTCAAGCATGACCTCATGATTGGCTAGGATTTCATCCATCAAACCGAGAACCGAAGGATAGAATTTAAAATCCGTATACATCCGCATTTTCAAGATTTGATTCACTAACACGAAATCGATGGTTGTTTTAGAAGGTATACCGAGTTCTTCGTATTTTTTGATGTACATCGAAATCGAATTCAGGCAGACATCGATGGATTTTGAATCAGTTCTTAAGATATACGAAGCGGCCAAGGAGGTGAAAAATAACAGGTCGTCATGGACAGACAACAGTTCCTCACGTGTCGTCGCTGCTTCCACGTAGCGGTGCGCAACTGCCAGCAAAAAATAGTAATTCGTTTTCGAGAAGAATTTTTGGAATTCATCCGACTGCTCACGACCCAATCGACTGACGAAAATTTTCAATGCGCTGGCCGAATATTCTTTGATTAACTTGCGTAATTCGTCTTGACTGTAACTCACATCAACACTGCGCGCCACAATCTCTCTGACGCGAGAGAGCATCCCTAAAGAAACTTCCGCAGACAAAGAGGGCATTTTATTGACATCACCTAAAATGGAATCAATATATTCCAGACCCAGCGATGACTCTTTTGGCTCTGACTTGATGGTCGCAACGATGTCGACCTTGAGATCGTGAGGCATGGGATATTTTGCGGAGAGCGCCTGATGCGCCTTTCGTAAGGTGAGAAGACTTCCTTCACCTTTAAGTTCATAATATTGAATCAGTTGAAGGAATGATTCATGAATTCGTTTAATTTTTTCCGGGGAAAGTTGGATCCGAGTCTTTGCCAAGGATTCCAAGGTTAGAATAATTTCCTCTTTTTTCGTGACAGCATCCTCGAGAATCAGGAAAAGTTCCGTCGTTTTCTGAATATTAATTTTTAAATAGGGTTGAATATAGTCACGCAGACCGAGGGGATCTCGGATCGGAAGCAAAGCGCCCGACTTCGCTAAAATTTTCAGCAAGGCTACAATCATTTTCTTGTGATCATCATCATCCCGTTCTTTGAGCACCATCTGCAAGGCAAAGTGGACCCCTGCTCCGCGCTTCAATAGTGTCTCAGCCAGCACTGGGTTGACAAAATAAATCGCTGCGCATAAAGCAGACCCTTCTGAATTATTAAGAGCGTCAATTTCAGGTTTGTAACGAGTGAGCAGCTCCAGCGCTGCGGCACTATTGCCATAACGAATGGCTGTGGTCAGAGGCTTTTCTCCCATCGAATCTTTAGCGTCAATCAACTCGGGTTTCGCTTGTAACACGCGATTGAGAATGACTCGTTTTCGATCTAACGCCGCAGCATAATGTGCGATTGTCATCTGATTCCGAAGAATAACACCCAGATCTGCACCCTTATCGATCAATTCATTGACCACATCTGCGTATTTGAATTCGTATTTCAGGGGTAAATCGGATTTGAGCACAGAAAATAAGACATTGAAGACATGCACCGACCCTCCATTAGGATCTGCGCCAAATTTGAGTAAGAGAGAGATTGATTTTTTTATCAAGGGTAAAATCTGAGCTTCATACTCCGGTTTGATATTCTTGGTGCATAGCTCACAGGCTAAGCGAAGCGGAGTGATTTCATCCTTCTCAGCATTGATCGCCGCCTTAAGCACTTCAGGATTATCCTTATGGTATTTTTCCAGCAGTACTTCCAGCGGGTGCTCAGCAGCCACGGGGGACACTTTCGCGATTGTGTTATAAATTTCACGGTTCCACAGGGTCGCCTTCTTCGATTGGCTATTGGTTAATGAAAGAGGAAGCGCGGGGCTAACCGATTGTTTTTTCATGTGTTTATTCCCGTTTTTCAACAAAAGTGAACACAGTGTACCATAATTGGGAAAGTTAATCAACTCTTTACTGCTAACACGGTTAAGAAGTTTCGCGGTAATTCACGAACACCCATGACCTCGCATATTTAATAATTTTTCTATTTTGTCTTCCAAAGTCTCAAACTCTTTTTCTTTATAGCGTTCAAGTACGGCTTTCAAAAAGTCATGTTCATAAGCTGACTTAGTGAAAATCAGCAAGCCCTGTTGAGGAGGGTTGTTTCCGCCTTTTTTTTGCCAAGCTTCAACCAGAATTTTTTTAATTTCCGGGAGGCATTTATTAACAAGATCATCAAAACCTCGGAAGTTAATTTTCGGTTGATCGCATAATGTTCCTATTACGTCGAGGTCCTTTTTCTCAATCGCATAATGAAGTGCTGACTTATCACAATTATCAAGAATATTGACATCTGCATTATATTTTAGGAGCATCTCAACGGCGGGAAGGTCTCCCTTGCGCACTGCCAAGTGTAAAGGCGTCATACCTGCGTTATCCAGCACATTGGCATCAGCATTATTTTTAAGCAAGAGTTCAATTGACTTAAGATGCATCAATTCGCAGGCTAAATGTAACGGGGCTCTTCCGGAATAATCTTTGAGATTAAGATCAGGCTTGAGATCAAGGAGTATTTGCGTGATTTCCTCATTGTTTATGGAAACTGCGACATGAAGTATTGTTTTTCCTTCATGGTTTATTATATGACTAAACCGGTTAGGACATGATTTTTTTTGAATTTTGAAATTAATTGTCGATTGTTTGCATAATAGTTTAATCACCGCGAGATTCTCATTACGAATCGCATAATGAACTGCAGAGTTATTACCATTATCAATAAGATTGACATCTGCTTTGTATTTTAGGAGCATCTCAACGGCTGGAAGGTTTTTCCTGAGCACTGCCAAGTGTAAAGGCGTCATACCTTCGTTATCCAGCACATTGACATCAGCATTGTTTTCAAGCAGGAGTTCAATTGACTCAAGAAATTTAAATTCGGCGGCTAAATGTAATGGGGCTCTTCCGGAATTATCTTTGAGATTAAGATCGGGTTTGCAATCGAGGAGAATTTGCGTGACATTCACATTGTTTACGGAAACTGCCTGTTGAAGTATTGTTTTTCCTTCATGGCCTTTCATAGCAGAAAATATCCCGTCAGAACTTGATTTATTTTGAATTTTGAAATTAATTTTCGCTTGATTGCATAATACTTTAATTACCTCGAGGTTCTTTTTCTCAATCGCATAATGAAGTGCTGACTTATCACTTTTATCGAGAATATTGATATCTGCATTATATTTTAAGAGTATCTCAACGGCTGGAAGGTTTTTCCCGAGCACTGCCAAGTGCAAAGGTGTCCTGCCTTCGTTATCCTGCACATTGACATTAGCATTAGCATTATTTTTAAGCAGGAGTTCAATTGACTCAAGAAATCCAAATTCGGCAGCTACATGTAATCGGCAGAAATTTCTGATATTAAGAGCAAGTTTGGTATAAAAAAGTATTTTCGTGATTTCCACATTGTTCAGGGGAACTGCTTCATGAAGCATTGATTTTCCCTCATGATTTTTCATACCAGAAAATATCGCGTTAGAACTTGATTTGCTTTGAATTTTAAAATTAATTGTCGCTTGATTGCATAATGCTCTAATTACGTCGAGGTTTTTACTCTCAATCGCATAATGAAGTGATGACTTGTAACTATTATCGAGAATATTGATATCTGCATTATATTTTAGGAGCATCTCAACGGCTGGAAGGTTGTTCCTGACCACTGCCAAGTGTAAAGGCGTCATACCTTCGTTATCAAGCACATTGACATCAGCATTATTTTTAAGCAGGAGTTCAATTGACTCAAGATACCTCAATTGGACGGCTACATGTAACGGGGCTCTTCCTGAAATATTTTTGAGATTAACATCAAGTTTTAAATCAATGAGCATTTGCGTGACTTTCACATTGTTTACGGAAACTGCATCATGAAGCATTTTTCTTCCTTTAGAGTGATTGATGATCTTTTCACGAGATTGACTTTTCGAATGAGGTCGTGTTGGTTCATGGCGTGTGATTTTATAATAAGCTGAGAGGCTGTGTCAATCAGCTAACCGCTCTTTGCTGTGTCAAATCAATCTCCTACGCAAAGTCTGACCCTTTTGTTATATTATAAGGATGAGTCAGGGATAGAGCATGAGAGAAGATGGACATTAGCAATTTCACCCCCCCCCAAACCCAATGGCGCCTCAAAAATCGCTTGCTCATGCTCGCGTTGATTCCGGCGATTATTTTGCCCATTCTCGTCGCTCTCTTCTATACGACAGTGCGTTTTGATGATTTAGAGGCGGCTCTTGAAAGGCAGGCACAGGCTGAGGCTCAGGCGGTCAGTTATCAGGCAGCCAACGGTGTCGCTTCCCGCGACCCGGAGCGACTCAAAAAGGTGATTAACAGCACCTTCAACGACCCTGATATCGAAGGCATCGCGCTTTACGATACGCAATTCGTTAGACTGGCCTCCCGGGGTTCGATTTCCGATGACCTGATCGCCAGTCTTCAACGCACGGGCCATGCCTTGGGACGAGCCGATAAAAATATCATCAGTCTTGTTCCAATTTACTCAAATGAAATGACCGATCAAAAGCCCCACTCCATCGGATGGGCTGCCGTCGAAATAGGACATCAAAATACCAGTGAGAAACAATTTTCAGTGATCATGACCTGCATCGTGATTGTCACTTTAGGTCTTTTCATCAGTGGGCTCTTCGCAATTGGGATCAGCCGTGATGTCACCGGCCCGATTCATCGTATGGCAGAAGCCGTGCACCGGATTCGTCAAGGCGAATTGCATACCCGCATCGAAATCGACGCTAAAAACGAGTTAAACGTCCTCAAAGAAGGGATCAATGCCATGGCAGAGTCTTTGGCAGCATCCCATGATCGCATGCGCGAGAACGTTCGGCAGGCCACTGCGGAACTGCGTCAATCCCTCGAAAAAATTGAAGAACAAAATAAGGCCCTCGAAGAGGCTCGCAGCGAGGCCCTCAAAGCCAGTAAGGTGAAATCAGAATTTTTGGCGAACATGAGTCATGAGATTCGCACGCCGATGAATGGAATCATTGGTTTTTCGAATTTACTCCTGAAAACCAAGCTCACTCAGATGCAACAGGACTATTTGAGTACCATCCATAAATCGGCCAAAAATTTGCTCCAAATTTTAAATGATGTCCTTGATTTTTCTAAGCTCGAAGCAGGAAAACTCAAACTCGAACCCGAGGCCTTTTTTATCAGAGAACTGCTCGAAGAGACCTTCAGCATTCTCTCTCCCCTCGCCCATGAAAAAAACATTGAGCTCATTCAATTTATTTACCAGGATGTTCCTGAAAAAATTTACGCTGACCCGTTGCGTCTGCGCCAGGTCATGACCAATTTGATTTCCAATGCCATTAAATTCACTGATCATGGACATGTGGTGGTGCGTGTGATGTCTGAGCACAAAGACGATCAGGAAATTCTGCTGAAAATCAGCATCACCGACACGGGGATCGGAATCGACCCAGAAACTCAATCGAAGATCTTCCACGCTTTTATGCAGGCCGACACCACCACTGCCCGTCGCCATGGAGGAACCGGGCTTGGACTCGTGATTTGCCAAAAAATCATCGAGCAAATGAAAGGGGAAATTGGTCTGGAAAGTGAAGAAAATGCGGGCTCCACCTTTTGGTTCACTTTTTCTACTCCGCCTTGCGAGCAAGCCGATAAACCCGATCCCCATGCCTCGCCGCTTTACTTACGTCGAGTCGCCCTTTACGAGTCGAACCCACTCCAGGCCAAGGCACTGTTTCACTTGCTTAACAATGAACACATGCGTGTCACATTGTGCAAATCACTGCGCAGCTTAAGTACGCATTTGAGTCAATACAATTATGATTTTGCGCTGATTGGCGCCTCTTGTGTTCCAAACCACCCTGAATTGATTCCTCTGATCCAGGAAATCAAACAAACCCATCCCCAAATCAATTTATTAGTGCTTCTGAACAGCGACGACATGAATCAACGTAAAATCGTGGAAAGAGCGGGGGCCGATCTCTGCTTGGTCAAACCCGTGGAATCTGTCAAATTACTGCAACACCTTTCTCAACATCTCAGCGAAACCACTCTGCTTGAACCTACTTCCAATCGTTTTTCAAGCATTCGAGTGATGGCGGTGGACGACAATGCGGCCAATCTACGCCTGGTCACCGTGCTTTTGGAGGGGATCGGCTGCCAGGTCGTTTCGCTGAGCAGCGGCTACGATGCAATCACTGCTTGCCAATCCACACCGGTTGATATTATATTGATGGACATCCATATGCCTGGGATGGACGGCATTGAAACCACGCGCAAAATTTTAGGCTTAAAACCCGATTTGCCGATCATCGCCCTCACAGCCCATGCCAGCATGGACGAGTTCACTCATATACAAGAACAAGGTTTCCAGGCATTTTTAACCAAGCCCGTCAGTGAAGACAGCTTACGTAAGACTTTAGCCAAGGTATTAGGCTTGCAGGTATCGCAAGCCTATTCGACCCATGATCAGGTAGCCATTGAAGCCATGAATCATAATAAGGTCCTGGACTGGACTCTCGCCAATCAGCGAGCGAATCATAACCAGGAGCTCGCCAAGGAGCTCTTTGGTCTGTTGATCAAAGAACTGCCCCAAAATCAAATGGATTTGTTAAAAGCTGGTAAAAACAGAGACTTAGACACGCTTAAAACCCTCACCCACAAAATTCATGGCGCCTGCTGCTATTGTGGGGTCCCTGCCCTGCACAATGACATTGCAAAGCTTGAAACAGCGCTGAAATGTGAGCAAAAAGAATGGCCCAGCTACCTCAAACGTGTTTTGCTCTCGATGCAACGTTTATTGGAACATGAGGATACTAAGCTTTTGATTCAAAATGCCTCTTGAATTGAATTGTCACTGTTCTTCAAATGCGGGGCATTTGCGGACAAATTGCCGGAGTACCGGCGTATTTGTCCCTACGGCGCACATTTCTGGAACCTCACGGCGTAGGGACAAATACGCCGGTACTCCGGCAATTTGTCCGCAAGCTCGCAGAGATT
>CAYMDW010000005.1:0-33106 GCA_964389615.1 uncultured Gammaproteobacteria bacterium
GCCTTACTCTGAAGTGAATGCCATGCTCGCCCAAATCGCCTGGGCCTGCGAGCCGAGCTCGCAAGAAAAGTTTTGGAAAATTTTATATCCGGAGATTACCGGCGTAGTAGACGGTGATTCCAATACACTGTGGCCCCGCTACGGCGAAGCGATTTTGAGTGAGTCTCTTGCGCAGAAAACACCCGGACCGATTTTAAATTACCGACAGCTTTGGAAAAAGGCTGAAACAGCGCCAATTGAACTGATTGAGGAGACCAAGGTCAGTGGCTTTTGCCCAGCGCATCGTGATTATTGGTTAAAAGTGGTGACTCGCAGAAAAAACGGTTCCTCCAATCACCCCGAAAGCAAGCTTGTTTTTAAAACTGAATTTAGTAATTATTACGAATTTTTCGACAGCATGCGCGCATTTATGGAAAAATATAATTCGCAAAAAAACACAAAATGGGACGCTAGTTTCGCTACCACCTCGGAAGGCATTCAGGTCTTGCTTGATTTTCGCGCCTATCAAGAAATCGTCTTGAATGCGCCTAAAACCCTACGCGAAATTTTTAAGTCGATTGATCAGTTACCTGCGGTGTTGTCTAATGTTGTGGGCGAGATTTCTAATGGCAGATTTTCTGCAAATATCGGTCAAAGCTGTTTTCACGCAAATGGTTTGGCCTTAAAAAATATATTGGAGAAGAATGAGGTTCAGAAAGTTCTTTCCGAGATTCATTTTGCACCCAAAAGTATCGCTCCTCCAGAGAAAAAATATGCGCCGCTCATAGGCCATGATGCCCTATTGTATCTGCCGGAGCACGCTGAACAATTAGGCGCCTTATCAGAGGATTCACTGATTGAACTCATCAAACGACACGAGGCTCATGGGTTAGCGTTGAATGTGCTGGTGGAACTCTGTCGTCCGGCGTTGGCTGCATCGGCCCATCCAGCTAAAAAATTATTCAATCTTGTGTATCAGATCTATGACATGAAAATAAGGTCAGAGTTTATCCGCCTCGCCATAGGTCAACCTCTGAATTTCAATAACTTTATTCAAGGCGAGGATATGGAAGAAGGAATTTATGGATTAAAGCTGATTGATTTTTTAGATGCTCCTGAATCGGAAAAATCAAAACTGGCGGAAGATCTACGTCTGTTTATCAGTAAAATTCTCGATGAATTGAGTGAAATGTCGAGTCAGCTCGTGGTGATGAACTCCTTCACTGTTCCACTGCTTATTTGTTTTCTTGAAAAACATGATAAGCGAATGAATGAGATGAATGCTTTGATAAAGAGAAGATTTCATGGGCTCGAAAATTTTCAGCAAAAAGTCTCTCTTTTAAAATCGAAACTGAATAAGTTCTGCGGTCAGCTGAATTATTTCGATTTTCTAAATCGGGTAAGGGAAGATGTTATCAGTGCAATTATTAAAAGTCCGCTTCCCCATTTAAACGATCGAAAAGCCACTCGTCAACACGAGGTATTGATGGGCATGTTAATCGGCAAATGGATTCTAACCAATAAAAACCTAGAAGGGAATTTTTTCTTTTTTTCTATTCTAGGATTGGTCGAAAAATACGAAAAAGTACCCAACATTAGGCAAATGATAGAAAACCAATTATATTCAGACCGAATTTATCGATACCTGGCTTCGGGCAATTTAAACCACTGGTGGCTCGCTTTTAATATTTTGCGTAAACGAAATTATTTTGACACGCATGAAAAAATTTCTAAAATGGTGAAACAATTTCATAATTCAGACCCTGACGAACCCATGAAAAATGACTTCATCTCATGGTTGAAGCAGCGCGAAAATTACGTAATGAATTCTGATGAATTTTTTAAAGTCCTTTTGCAAACTATCCGTTACAATCTTTTGTACCATTGTGTGGTCGATTCATTCCTCTTTGATTTATTTTCAAATGAACTTCATTTTATTAAGACATACAACGATTATATCAAGGTGAGTGCGATTCTCAGTGAACAGCAAAGAAGGCTTTTGACAGTAAAAACCTCTGAGTTCATACGCCCGGCGGATCCTTTATTGCACCAAGACTTAGATTGCGTCACTGAAGTGATCCCTTTGTATTATTTACTCGATTTCGCCTTGGATCATGAAAAATCGAGGGATACGCTCGCAGACTATTGCCTCTATTTCAAGAACGAATTGGCTCGTTTAATGCGATGTGAGAACGTCGACTATTCTGTACTTTTCGACCCCTATTCCTCTCGCGGTTATAAGCCGGAGAATATTTTTATGCTACTCTTCGATAAAATCGTCAAAATCTATGGATTTGACGAAACCATGAAACATCTCTCTCGACTTTTTGTTTCTTATCTGCTTGAAAATCCATCCAAGAGCATGAGTTTTATGATTCAATCGCAATACAGAGATCAGGTTTTTGACTTTCTTTCAGGTCAAAATCTTAAGCTTCATCCTAAATTTTCTTCAATGAATTCAACACACACTCGACGTCCGTTGATGCTTTCTCAATCACAGAGAGGAAGTCAGGATCAAACGGATTTACACGCAGAGACAGAGTCCATGAAACGCTCTTCTCCAGATTAGGGTGAATGTGACAATCCCTGCGGCACGATTCATGAATCGTGCGTAGGGGCAAATCCGCGTGGTACTCCACGCAATTTGCCCGCAAATGCGCGCATTTGACAATCCCTGCGGGCTTGCGGATAAATTGGCTGGAGTACCAGCCGTATTTATCCCTACGGCGCACGAATCAAGATTTGCCCGCTCAAAATACTTCCTTTTATCTGATTAAGCTGGTATACTAAGCGAATTAATCGCCAGGTATATTATGCTTGAAATCAATAAGATAGCAATTGAAAATGCTCTAAATCAATTTAACAGTAATGAGCACCCCCTCATTTCCCCCTTGGGCCCTGCCCTCAATCAACCCGACCCGGCCCCCCGCCTCAAAGCCTGGCTCCGCAATGACTATAACCAAGCAAAACCCCAGGACAAAGAACAACTCGCCCCCCTCGCACGATGCATCGCCCTCGAATTAATCCAACCTAATCACTACCAACGCGTCACCACCGCATTTAAAGAATTATACCCACGCGTGCCTGAAATCTACGGGCAGACAAACCTAAGCGAAGACGAATTTTTGAACGGGGATTATTATGTTTACATGGAGGATGCGAATCCGACGATTGTGAAAATGCCACGCGCTGCGAATTCTACGATTCCGAAAATCAAAAAACTAGAAGATGTTCCGGCGGCAATGGCCGCGCTTGAAAGCACCTCGATGCAAGAAGATAAAGATGAAACGGGTTTAAAGAATCTGAACACGCATGCGAAAAAAATGAGTGCGTGTGCTGTTGTCGAGGCTTACAAAAAAGAGAAGCCCCAATCCAAAGATGAATTTATTCGATTTATACAAAATCTCCCCCATCGATTTTCTCGAGTCGGCTTCACAGGGGAGCCTTACTCTGAAGTGAATGCCATGCTCGCCCAAATCGCCTGGGCCTGCGAGCCGAGCTCGCAAGAAAAGTTTTGGAAAATTTTATATCCGGAGATTACCGGCGTAGTAGACGGTGATTCCAATACACTGTGGCCCCGCTACGGCGAAGCGATTTTGAGTGAGTCTCTTGCGCAGAAAACACCCGGACCGATTTTAAATTACCGACAGCTTTGGAAAAAGGCTGAAACAGCGCCAATTGAACTGATTGAGGAGACCAAGGTCAGTGGCTTTTGCCCAGCGCATCGTGATTATTGGTTAAAAGTGGTGACTCGCAGAAAAAACGGTTCCTCCAATCACCCCGAAAGCAAGCTTGTTTTTAAAACTGAATTTAGTAATTATTACGAATTCTTCGAGAGCATGCGTGACTTTATGGATGCGTATAAAGCCACAAACGAGAATGGTTGGGAAGATGATATTGGAAGCAGCCCAGAAGGACTTCAGGCCATGCTCGATTTTCGCGCCTATCAAGAAGTCATCTTGAATGCGCCTCCAGCACTCAAAGCATTATTCAGGTCGATTGATCTGTTACCTGAGATACTGAACAATGTCGCGGGTGAGATAATAAACACAAAGTTGACTGCTCGTATCAACCTAAGTTGTTTTGCGTCGAATAGCCAGAGTTTGAGAACATTATTGGCGAAAAAGAAGGTGCAAGAAGTCCTTTCAGAGGTTAAATTCGCGCCTAAAAGTATCGCCTTGCTTAAAAAAGACGATGTGCTGATCGAAGGCCATGATGCACTGTTTTATCTGCCCGAGCACACGGGCCAATTAGGCGCCCTGTCAGAGGATTCACTCATTGAGCTTATCAAACAACATGAAGCTCTGGGATTAGCGTTAAGTGTCTTGTCTGATCTTTATCGCCCTCTCTTGGAAGGGGCCGCTTGTAAGCATAAAAAATTATTTAATACCGTGTATCAGATCAACGACATGGGTTTAGGGACTCGGTTCATCAAGCTTGTATTAGGCGCCCTCTTTACAGAGGATAAATTGCTTGAACGAGAAAGCATAGAGGCTGTGATTTACGAATTGAAACTGCTGGAGTTAATGGATCTTCCACAACTAGACAAAAATCAACGCGAGAAGGTGCTGGATGAGAGTCTGAATAATCGTTTCAATTTGATGAGCAGCGCTTTGACCAAAATGTTATATTTTGAATATTTTGATTTCCTGCAACTCTATTATTTTCTAAAGCAAAATAATAAGGCGTTGAAGGAGATCAATGCCCTGATGAAAATTCCATTTGAAGGACAGACACAATATCAAAAACAAATTTCTAGTATTAAATCCAAGATTCATGATATTTACGATTTAAGCTCACGTGAATTCAGAAAATTAGTGAAGGATAATATCATTAAGGCGTTGGTCTTTAGGGAAACCCACGATTTGAAAAAACCTGTGGTGACTCAACAAATCAAGGAATTGATCGACATGTTGATAGACGAATGGATATTGCCGGATGTCGATTTTAAACGCGACGAAGAGATAAGTGATATGTTTATCTTGATCGGAACCTTCGATGAAATTCCAGGAGTGAGACAAAAGATTGAAGGAATATTAACCTCAGAACGCATTTATGATTTTGTGACTTCGGATACTCCGCCATTCTGGATAAACGCCTTTGATCTCTTGCGCAGAAGAAATTATCAGGCATCCCATGAAAAATTTTTGGAAATCTTCATCAATTTTCGATACAGCTCCCCCACTGAGGCTATGAAAAATGAGCTGAAGAAGTGGCTGAAGCCGCATGAGCCTCATTTTTTGAATGTCGATGTGTATTATACTATTCTCAGAGAAATGGCAAGGATAAAAGATAAGAAAGAGGGGCTGGCTCATTCCTTGGTATTTGAATTGTATTGCGATGAGCTTGGTTTTATTCAGACATATAATGATTATATCAAAGTGGCTTCGATGCTCCATCGCGAGCAAAAGACTCTTTTGAAAGAAAAATTTCCGGAGTTCACGCGTCCGGATCCCTCTTTAGCAAACCAAGACTTTGATCAAGTACCCGATTTCGTTTATTTGTATTATTTGCTTGACTTTGCTTTAGACGACGAAAAATCGAGGGTGGATCTCTCAGGCTATTTCAATTATTTTAAGAAAGAACTGGATCGTTTATTGCGCTGTGACAACGAAGATTGCCCTACATTCGCTCTCCAACATTCCTCATCGCGTTATCTACCGTCTCATTATTTCCGTGATTTCTTCGAGAAGATGGTGAGATTCTATGGATTGGATGAAACATTACTCTATTTCACCCCTCATTTCGTTTCTTACCTTAATGACAATCCTCACGAGGTTTACAGGTTCCTGTGGACTTCTTCGTATCAAAAACAAGTGTGCGAATTGCTTTCAAGACAGGATCTGACCTTTTCAGTGTTGAGTAAGAATTTCTATTCGGATTTGAATCTTATTTTTGATACTTATCCAGGGCAACGCCAAAGGATGTTCGAGGAAGTATTAGCACACCGTGAGACTATTGATCAGAAAGTGATCATGCGACTTCTTCCACGGCTGAGCAGTGATCAATTAAAATTATTTCTTACCGACGATAAAATGTTCAAGGTGCTGGAAGAAACGATTAAAGACAGTGAAGCCCCAGTCATGGGAAGGGATCATTTGATTCGCGATCCTGTTGATTTTATTGCAAGATTATGTGAAGCGGTGGATATGAAGGAGTTGTTTCGGCGGAGCACGATCCGCGATTTCATCTTGCGCAAAAAGAAGGGCTTTGATGAGAACAAGATTGCTTCACAAACTCAGCGGCCGCTGTATTTGTTTCGTGACAGTTCTTCTGCAACGCAAGGTCTTGAAGCGACACAAGAAGAAAAGCCCCGCTCAACACCGAACTAGTCACATTTTTTAATCAAAAAAATCATTCCTTCGACTTCTTTGCGAAGGAATGTGCTTTCTTGATGAATCACCGTAAAATGGAATTGTTCACATAATTGGTGAATATAACCAGCGCTGTGCGTGTACCGGATTTGCTCGGAGAGTTCATAATCTTTTTGTCCGGGTTCAATCGAAAACACCCAGAAACCTTCGGGTTTTAAGGTAGACTTTACTTTTTCGAACAGGGGCGCTAAATCTCCAAGGTAGCCTAACACATCTGCCGCCACAAAGGCATCAATGCTTGAGGGGGTTAATTCTTCAAGCGCATCGACAATATCGCCATGATGAAGATCGTCGTAAATGTTTTTTTGAGCTGCCAGTGCGAGCATTTCAGAGGAGAGATCAATGCCCCTCAACTGCTTTGCTTCGGCTCGAAATAATTCGCCTGCCAAGCCTGTTCCACAGCCTAAATCAATCAGGGTTAAACTCTTGGGTGAATAATCGGCATGGTCTTTAAAGCAGCGGTGGAGTTGAACGGGCACTTGGTAATCGATGCCTTCACGCATTTGTGCATCGTAGTAACCTGCGTAGCGATCAAATAATTCTTGCACAAAGCCTTCCGGTGGTTGCTCGGGAGTATTTGAATGAGTTACGGCGGCGCGTAAAAATGCAATGATTTCAGAATCGGGTTGGATGGCTTGGGCTTTTGCAAAACATTCGTCGGCGAGCTTTAAAAAATTTTGTTGTTTGTAAAGCAAGCCCAAATTGTACCAGGCGCCAAAATGATTCGGGTCGCGATCGCTGGCTCCTTGAAATCTTTGTTGAGCGGCTTCGTATTCTCCGCGCTTTAAGTGGATCACCCCTAAATGGTACTGCGCCTCAGCCAAATAAGGCATCTGAGCGATGGATTGGTTCAAATACTGTTCAGCCTCCTTGAGTTCCCCCAGGTGCAAACAGGCCATGCCCAGATGATTTAAAATCTCGCCGTTTTCATTTTCTTGTTGAAGGGCCAAGAGTAAATGTTCTTTGGCTTCTTGGTAGTGACCCTGTTTGAATAGGAGTGAGCCCAATAAATGTTGAGCGGCCGCATATTCAGGGACGAGGGCCACGGCTTGTTTTAACAGGGGCTCCGCCGCAGCCACGTTTTTTTGTTGAAGTTGGCATACCGCACTGTTGAAATAGGCCCGGACATAATCGGGTTCGAGTGCGATAACGGTGTCGTAATAATGCTGGGCTTGTGCAAAATCCCCGCGTTCGCCGTAGAGGGTTGCAAGATTGTATAAGCTCGCCAAGTGCTTGGGATCTTGCGATAAAATTTCTTTGTACAAGGTGATGGCCATCTCGGGTTGTTCGTTTTTTTGACACTCGAGCGCATTTTTAAAATATTTTTCGATGTTCATACCTCAATCACCATGACCTTGAATAATTCACCCATTTCATGAGGCTGCACTAATTTTTGAATGTCTTGTGAAAGGCGTGCGCGTTCGGCGTGAGCCTCATCGCCGAGATTGTCAAAGGCTGTTTGGAAGAGCTCGAGCAGGCCATGACTTAATAAAAATTCCGCTTGAGAATACAGCACTACCTGAGCGCCCAGGGCTTGGGCGGCCAGCCCAACGGCAGTGAAATCGACGTGTGCTGTGATGTCTTGCAAGCCAGGATATAAGAACGGATCCGTGTGGGCATGATGACGGTAATGGCACATGAGGGTTCCCATGTTCCTGTCCGGGTGATAATAAGTATCTCTTAAAAACCCATAGTCCAAAAAGACTAATTGCCCAGTTTTCATGCTTTTGATCAGAGACTGAATGAACATGGGCAGGGTGGGGTGAATTTCAGAAAGATAATACTCGCGCAGGGAGGTGGGCACATTCAGCTGTTGCAGGGCTGAAAGGATCAGAGGATCTTGCGCGGGAATATCGACCCAGGTGAACTGATTCTTATCCCAAGCCACTTGGCGTTCGAATAATAGTTGATGTTTATAATGAAAGACGTGAACTGGCAAGGCATCCAGGACCTCATTGGCCAGGATGACTCCCTCGAATTGTTTGGGCAGTGAGTCCAGCCATTGCACGCGATCGCCATACTCCCCCAGTTTTTCTGCCTGTTGAGCACGGCAATCCGGGCTGATTTCAAGGATAAAATAAGGGGTGGTCTGATCGCCCTGCTCGCAGAGCCAGCGCAAGATATCGTAGGCCATTTGGCCGTTCCCCGCCCCCAGCTCTAAATAAGCGCCTTGGGTTTTTTGAATGAGGGGGTAGGTTGCCAAAGCAAGCGTATAAGCAAATAAAGGTGAGACTAGGGGAGCTGTGATAAAGTCGCCCTCGGCTCCGAACTTGCGGCTGCCAGCTCCGTAATAGCCTAAACCCGGCTCATAGAGGCAGGCTTGCATAAAATCTGCAAAGGAAAGGCTTTTGCCTTGCATCAGCTCAATGAGTCGAGCTCTGAGTGTTTCAGAGTGGGCTTGAGCTTCTGGGCTGGGGATGGGTAAATCGTCATTCATGAGGAGCATTATGCCTAAATTTGCAAAAGGGTGCAAAGATGGGTTATAACTTACTTATGCCAATATCTAAATTCGCTGAAAAACTCGCACGCAGCCTGACGGACTATCTGACAGAAGATAATCCGACCACGCTCGACCTTTCTCATACCCTTGATATGGCCCAACAAGCCCTGGGGACGGTGACTTCTGCTCTTTCAGCCTCCTATACCTATTTTTGGTCGAAGCCTGCGACTGCTGCGGTTTCGGTCAGTCCCTATGGAACAACACCTCAACAGTATCAGGCCACAGGAAGCGGTGGAGGGGGGAAAGCCGGGATTGAACGAGCGCGTGAGATTGCACGTTTATTTAGGTTGGTTTATAACGAGGAAGAGCTCGCTTATGCGCTCAGCAGCGACTCATTGATCGGAGGGATTGCCTCTAGACGCAGCGAGTTATTGACCAGTGCCTTCAATGTGGTTGATCCTGGAAATAAACTTCCGAATCAAATCACGCGAGAGGATTGCGATCATATTCTCAAATTTATCGAGAAAAGAGCGGATTTTTTACCCTCTAGAGCCGGTGCTCGTGTGCTTGAGGTCATCAAACTTGAGTTAGAGATTACTGATGAAATGGTGATACAAGAGGAAGCGTCTTTGAAACGTGGCGATATTCAGATCCCAGCGGACGAAGACGAGGGTTTTGAGATCATTCAGTCGAATGCATATCAAAGTTATGATTACAGCACTGCCCCAGATGATTTGTGGAAGCCCCAAGAAGCGCTCATGAAACTGATTTATGATGAGACCCAGACTCTCAAAGAATCTTTACCTCACGATGTTTTCAGTCCTTTTTCGACTCAGAGTATGAGTAGCACCCCTATCAGTATTGGGCGCAGCAGTACGCACAGTCCATACAAAAATTAGGTTATTATTTTCCAGGCAGGTTGATGTAGGATGCCTTCAATGTTGCCAATCGGATCCTCGTCCATGCTTACTACCCATTTGGGATAATTATCGTGAATAAGCAAAAGATTGCCGAATTCACGCTCAATGACGCGTTTATCCGGAAGCAAATACGCCACTTGAATGTATATTTTTTCATTCTGTTTTTCGGCGATAAAATCAATTTCTTTGTTGTCTATGCGTCCCACATGAACTTGATAACCTTGGCGCAATAAAGATAAATACACTGCATTTTCAAGAAAACGATGCGTGCGTGAATCAAAGCCGGTGTGTGCGATTCGATTGAAGGCCAGATCATTCAGGTAATATTTTTTCTCGCCCGTTAAAATCTGTTTTCCGCGGATATCGTAGCGAGCGCAGTCATGCAAATAAAATGCATTCATACAATAATGTAAATAATTTGCCAAGGTCTCAGGATTGGTTTTATAACCCTGAGATTTAAGTATCTTCACTAGGGATGGAATTGAAAGCATACTTCCAACTGAATCAGTTGCAAAATGAATGATTTTTTTGAGTAAATCCACCTCTCTGATCTGGTTGCGTTGGACAATGTCACGCAAAACGATGGAGTCAAGCAAGCTTTGCACGTAGTTAAATTTTGTTTCTGGATTCGGCAGGGAGTAAAGTTCGGGCAAGCCCCCCTCATTCAAATATTGAATTAAACTGGATTTATTGCGCGGTTGACCAATGACTTGCAAATATTCTTCATAGCTAAAGGGATACACGGTCAGAGTGAGATACCGTCCGCTTAAATAGGTGGCTAATTCACCGGACAGCAAATTTGCATTAGAGCCGGTGATGATCACTTCAGCGGGTTCAAGGTGATTTTGAGAAAGTGAATTAACGGCCTTTTCCCAACCTTCAATTTCCTGAACCTCGTCTAAAAAAATGTAAATTTTTCCTTGGACCTTCAACGATTCTCGGTAAGTGGCAATGAGCTTCATTAAATCATCAGCATTTTTTATGAAGCTAAAATCATGCAGTTCCATATTAATGTAAAGGCATTGCTCTGGAGTGATTTGCTGGCTTTGGATGAGCTGGGTAAGTAAGGCCCGCATTAAATGACTTTTACCCGAACGGCGTTGGCCTAGTATGACTTTGACCAAATGATTGCCCAGAAGATCGCTTAAATTTTTTAAATATTCGAGTCGGGGATATCCCTGTTCGAGAGGGATATTGTCCCAGTAATTATATTTTCTAACAATATCAATAGGTTGAATTTCCATGGCCTACAGACTCTCTTTTTAATAAATCAAGTATATCTGATTTATTATCAAATTTCAATAAAAAACCAAGTATACCTGATTTTTTTAGATCACCTTCTGCAACCACTTCACCGCTTCTTTGATTTGGGTATCGACCTGGTAGGGAGGGTTGATGATCAACATGCCGGAACCGTACATCCGGGCCTCTTTATCGACATTGGCCTTGCATTCGATAATGCACTGGTGCTCAATTCCCGAATGTTTCAAAGGATCGAGCAAATTATTTTGAATCCCTGATTTTAAGAGCGGATACCAAATGGCATAGACCCCATGGGCAAATTTTTTATGGACTTTGATGAGGGTTTGGGCGACGCTTTCATAATCGGATTTGATCTCGTAAGAAGGGTCGATGAAAATCAGGCCACGTTTTTCAGGTGGGGGAAGTAAGGCATTCACTTGTTGCAAGCCGTCTTGATGATAAACCCGCATATTCCGAAAAGGACGAACCAAATCGGTGAGTATGGGCATGTCTGAGGAATGCAATTCGTTCAAGACGATGCGATCGTTTTGATCGAGAAGATGATGGGCGATCCAAGGAGAGCCCGGGTAGAGGCTCAGGGTGCCCGAGGGGTTCATCCGATGGAGCAGCTCGGCATAGGGTTGAATGACGGCGGGAAGATCTTCACGATTCCAGACCTTCAAGACGCCCTGCTGATGTTCCCCGATTTTTTGAGCCTCGGGGCTAAGTAAATCGTAGAGGCCCGCCCCTGAATGGGTGTCCAGGTAGAGCATGGGCGTGTTTTTGCGCTTCATGGCATTTAAAATGAGGATTAAGCTGATGTGCTTGAACACATCGCTGTAATTGCCGGCGTGAAAATGATGACGATAACTAAGCATGGGCTGTACTTCCCCAAATAAATTCAATACGTTGTTCGATCTCTGGATGCAGGCTCGCGTGCACGGGGCAACCCAGAGCCGCCCGTTCTAATTGTTCTTGTACCTTGGGTTCGAAGGAATGCGGGCAGGTAATCAGGGCATGGAGGGCCTTGATTTTGCGTGGGGGGGTCGAGGTCATGATTTTTTCGACCTGCGCGTGAGTGCCGGTGAGGTCCACCCCTATTTTTTGTGCAGCGATCCCCATGATGGTCAGTAAGCAGGAGCCTAGGGCCGTGGCCACCAGGTCCGTGGGGGAGAAAAACTCGCCCTTTCCTTGATTGTCCTTGGGGGCGTCGGTGCGCAGGGTTTGGCCAGACTCTTCGTGGGTGCAGAGGGTGCGTAGCTGGCCTTCGTACCGTGAAGTGATCTGTGTCATGGGGTGTTCTCCAGTGGGGGTGTGGGCCGATTATACCAGAGCACGAAATAATAGGTTGAGGTGAATGGCTTGTTGGCCCAGGCTCTGGTATGATGGTCGCTTCTTTATGAGGCCCCTTGATATCATGAAAAAATTACGAAATATTGCGATTATTGCTCACGTTGACCACGGTAAAACCACCCTGGTGGACAAATTATTGCGTCAGTCAGGCACCTTGGATACGCGCGGTCCCCAAGTCGAGTGCGTGATGGATTCCAATGCCCAAGAAAAAGAACGCGGCATTACCATTTTGGCGAAAAATACCGCCGTGACCTGGAACGGTTACCGCATTAACATCGTGGATACCCCTGGACACGCTGACTTCGGTGGCGAAGTCGAACGCGTCCTTTCCATGGTCGATTCGGTTCTGTTATTGGTCGATGCGGTGGATGGCCCCATGCCACAAACCCGTTTTGTGACCCAAAAAGCCTTCGCTCATGGTTTACGCCCGATTGTGGTCATCAATAAAATCGACCGCGACGGCGCTCGCCCTGACTGGGTGGTTGATCAGGTCTTTGAACTCTTTGATCGCCTGGGCGCAACCGACGAACAGCTCGATTTCCCCATCGTCTATGCTTCTGCTTTGCAAGGCTATGCAGCCTTGGATTATAAGCAGCCCGCTGCGGACATGACCCCCTTATTCGAAGCCATTATCACCCATGCTCCTCCGCCCGATACGGATGTTGAGGGCCCCTTCCAAATGCAATTGTCTTCACTTGATTACAATAACTTTGTAGGCGCCATTGGGATCGGTCGCATCAAGCGCGGCAAAATCAAAACCAACACCCAAGTGAAAGTGATTGATCGTGAGGGTAAAGTTTCCAACGCCCGCATTAATCAAATTTTGGGTTACCACGGGCTGGATCGTTTGGAAGTGCCAGAAGCGGAAGCCGGCGACATCGTTTGCGTCACAGGGATTGAAAGTCCACGCATTTCTGACACGCTCTGCGACGTGAACAACGTCGAAGCCCTGCCCCCCTTGACGGTAGACGAACCCACGGTCAGCATGACCTTCCAAGTCAACACCTCGCCTTTTGCGGGTAAAGAAGGAAAGTTTGTGACCTCACGGCAAATTCGTGATCGCCTCAACAAAGAGCTGATCCATAACGTGGCCTTACGTGTTGAAGACACCGACAGCCCTGATCGTTTGCGTGTCTCGGGTCGCGGTGAATTGCATTTATCCGTGTTGATTGAAACCATGCGTCGCGAAGGCTATGAATTGGCCGTATCTAAGCCCGAGGTAATTATCAAAGAAATCGACGGTGAATTAGTTGAGCCCTATGAAAACATGACCCTCGACGTCGAAGAAGTGCATCAAGGCAGCATCATGGAAACCTTGGGCTCTCGTAAAGGGGAGTTGAAAAACATGGTTCCGGATGGAAAAGGTCGCGTTCGTTTAGATTACGTGATTCCTTCACGCGGTTTGATCGGCTTTCACACCGACTTCATGACCATGACCTCCGGCACCGGCTTGTTGTACCACTCCTTTGAAAAGTACGGCCCAGTGCAAAAAGGCGCGGCGCCCAAGCGTCGTAATGGGGTCTTGATTGCCAATGGTCTCGGCGTTTCTGTCGGGTTTGCCTTGTTTAATCTGCAAGAACGTGGCCGGATGTTTATTGGCCCCGGGGTCGATATCTACGAAGGCATGATCATCGGTATTCATTCACGCGACAACGACTTGACTGTGAATGCCTCTAAAGCAAAACAGCTCACGAATATGCGTGCTTCAGGAACGGATGAAAATATCATCTTAACCCCGCCGCTTAAATATTCGCTCGAGCAGTTCTTGAGCTTTATTGAGGACGATGAATTAGTCGAAATCACTCCTGTCAGCCTACGTTTGCGCAAAAAGTTTTTGAAAGAAAACGAGCGTAAATCGGCAGGAAGAGCATCGAGCTAATCGCCTTTCCTTCTCGAAGCAATCCAGGACCTATCCTGGATTGCTTTTTTCTCCTCAATTCATCCCTCACCTTTTAATCAAGGAACGATCATGAAACATCCATTGCTCCTCTCTTTTCTTGCTGCGACCAGCCTTTGTGCACTTGCCGATCCTGCGATCAATAAGGTCATGGTTAATTTTCATAACAACACGAACTATCCTATCGAATTTGTCAGCTTTGATTCCGACCGCATTCTTGCGAACACCAGCTTCAGTAAGGCATCGGTTGATCCCATGACCTCAGAAGAGCGTCTTATTTTTGTGACCTCTTTTGACAAAGAACCCATCACCGGCGGGGTCAATGCCCTCATCGATGGCGAACCCATGAAATTCATGTGGCAAGCCAACATGGGGTTTGATGAGCCGGATGCGCCGAAATTTCATATTTGCGGTGTGATTAAAGACAATTCAGAGCAAATCAATCACGAGTATTGCTATATGCCCTACGTGGTGGGAAGTACGCTGATGGTGGATTTTAATGTTGACTAAAACACTTTGGAAAGTTAGACCTCGTTGGCACGAGGTCTAACCTTTTCCGTTTTTTTAGAAGCTTGCACTGAAATTGAGGTAGGGTCCCATGATGCCGACATCGGTGTAATGATGGGTGGTCTCAAGACCTTTACCTTGTGATCCAGCAACAACGTTTGTCGCCGTTTGCTGCACTTGGTCGACCGCGTTAAAGTAATAAGCTGCTTGGTAACCTGCTTCGACTCCGAAACGGTATTTGTTGTTGCTGTAAGGCTTGTTGTAACTTAGGCCAAGTTTTGCATTCAGCGCGGGAACAAACTGTGTTTCTTCTTCTGACTCAGCAGAGATATGGAATATAGCCGGGCCGGCTACATTTTCTTGTGTTGAATTGGGGAGATTGTAATAAGACTGTGATTCTGTCTGCAGTTCACCTATTAAAAAGGCGGCAGCAAAATGCCCGACCACATCAAAGCCTTTATAAATGTCGTATTCCAGATCAAGACCCAGTTCGGGTCCTACGCCCCAGAAACTGGAGTTGTAGCTTTCCGTTCCTAAAACGGGGTTCTCAGCCATCAACAGGGGGATAAAGTCACCCAATTCGACTGAGTAGGTATTACTCACATCGCTGTTAATTTTCGCGTAATAGATACCGGCGAAGACGCGAGTCATGAGGTTTTCGGTCAATTTATGGTATTGCCCCAGGGTGGCATCCGCCATTTGATAGTCCAGGCTTTCTTCGCTGCCAGCAATAACGAGATCATCAGTTTGAAGGAGCTCACTCACAGGAGCAACAGTCCCAGAACTGGATTGAAGAAATTGTGGGACCTGAAGGTGATCGATGATGAGAAGCGAGGCAGACTCATTGTCATTTGAATTCAACTGGGTCCAGGTGGCTTGCACATCGTAGCGGTCGCTGATCATGTAGCCAAAACCAAGAAAGTATCCAAAATCAAAGCCTGGGTCAAGATTATACGTCTCTGTACTCAGGTATTGCTCTGCAGCGTTTGGTGTACCAGTGGTCGTGTCCATGTAATCCAAGCCATCCATGCTCGGTTGTAAGTAGGTAACCCCACCCGTTAAGGTGAATCGAGGAAACTCGGGTTCAGCTTTCGGGGCTTCGTATTTGGCGCCTTTATTGGCTTGAGCAGCGAAGGCTGCCAGTAAACTTGCTGCGGCAATCGCAGCCACGGTGCGAGGATAATGCATGTTTCTATGTCCTTATAGAATAGGAGGTAAAAAAATTATAGTCCGCTGCGCGGCGGGCGTGGGAAAAATTGGGAGGTTTTTTTCTGATATTCCGCATAATCCTTGCGATGTTTTAAGGCTTGGGCTTCTGAATAAGGGATCCCTGTGAATTTCACCAAAAATAAAAGCATCATGGCCGGCATGATCCAGGCCCAGCCGCCATAAAAACTTCCCCAGGCGATGAAGGGATAGGCGAACCAGTGAAGCCATTCAAAAAAATAATTGGGATGACGAGAATAGCGCCAAAGGCCCATTTGACAGGTTTTTCCCCGGTGATCGGGGTTGGACTTGAAGGCATGTAACTGGTTGTCCGCGATGCTTTCGCCCAGCACAGCAATCAACCAAAACCCGATCGCGACAAAATCATGCCATTGCCATAAAGGTTCTTGATCGACCAAGACAGCAATAAAAGGACACATGAACAAAACAACAAATAATGTTTGTGCCTGAAAAATAGCAAAGAAGCTTAACGAGGCATGCTGGCCCATGCCTTCGCGCATGGCACGATAGCGTGGATCTTCCCCATGGCCGTGAATGAGGCGCGTGTAAAATAAATAACCGCCCAAACGTAGGGACCACAGCACAATTAAGGTAGCCGCTAAAAGCTGGCGCCCTGGGTTCCCGTCAATCGCCCAAGCGAGATAGGACGCAGAAATTCCCATGCCCAAAGACCAACCCACATCGACGATCGTCGCATCCTGTTTAATGAGTTGGTAAATCCATAAAAGGGTCATGAGGGTGAACATGCCGAGAAAAACGTGAAACAGAGGCATCCATGCCCAAGTCGTCATAGTGTGATCGCCTTAAAATGTTGTGAAGGAGAAATCAGTTCGTTTTGTGCCGCGACCACCTGCAATTCCCGTTTGCCCGAAAGCGCGGTGGCTTGATAAATGCCAAAAACACTCGCGGCTGTTTTTTGTAAAACTTCTTGGGGTGGCAGGTTTTCTAGGGTGTTTGCCAACATCAAGGCGGCGGTGAGATCGCCGGCTCCATTGGGTGGAGAAGCGGGATGGAGGCGTGGGGTTTCGATTAACCAGCTGCCATCGGCTTGATGCAAGAGCATTTGCATCTTATCCTGAGGAGTGTCCTGGGTGACAAGACTCGTCACCAAAATCGTTTTGGGCCCCTGTTGAATTAAGGCTTCGCAGGCTGCCTGTGCCTCGGCAAGGGTAGTGACGGGTTTATCGCTCAGGTAATTTAATTCAAATTGATTGGGGGTGAGAATATCAGCAATTTTAGCCAAATGATGTTTAAAATTGTCACGCACCTCAGGGTGCACATAGCAGCCGCCTTCGGCATCGCCCATCACAGGATCACAGCAGTAAATGAGGTTCGGATTGACCTGTTTCAGTTCGCGTACCAGATCCATGATCACCCGCGCAATTTCAGGATTTCCCAGATACCCCGTCAGCAAGGCTTTCAACTGCGGAAAAACACCCAGTGTGCGAAGACCCTCGATGATCTTACGCAGTTGATCTGCGGAAAAAATATCGCCTTCCCACTGAGGGTAACCGGTGTGGTTGGAAAATTGCACGGTATTGATGGCGGTGACATCAAAACCCAAACGTTGTAAGGGAAAGACAGCGGCTCGATTGCCCACATACCCATAAGCTACGTGAGATTGAATGGATAGGATGGAGCTCATGCAGGAAGCTCCGCCAGCCATTGGTTGACCAGGCGAACGTCTTCCATGTTCAGGGTCCCCGCCGCTTGTTTGAGTTTGAGCATTTCTAAAATATAACTGTAGCGGGAAGCGGCTAAATTACGTTGTTGATCGTAGAGGCGTGACAAGCTGTTGAGCACATCGATGGAGGTTTTAACGCCGACTTCGTACGAGGCTTCGTTGGCTTGCAAGGCGCTTTGCGCAGAAATCACGGCTTGAGTGAAGGCCTGAACCTGACTCATGGCGGTGAGTACGCCACGATAGGCGATCCGTGCGTTGCTGATCGTGGTGCGACGGGTTTCTTCGAAGGCTTCACGAGAGTCTTCGTAATTGTATTGGGCTTTACGAACAGCCGCTTCGATCCCGCCGCCTGCAAAGAGGTTCATTTGAGCATTGATGGCGAAGGACCAACCGGAGTCTGTGTTGCCTTCAGGGCTTAACCATAGACCCGTTTCCCCTTCCCCAAAACTGCCTGTGGCATAAACACTGGGAAGATGCTGAGAACGCTCGACGCTGACCGTATTTTTTTTAGCATTCATTTCTGCTTCGGCTGAGGTTAAAACGGGATTGTTGATTTGGGCAAACTCCACCCAGCGTTCCATGTCACTCGGGCTCGGCGGTTGCAAGGGCAGCTCAGTTTTTAAAGGAGCCAAGTCAATATTCGTTTGGCCGATGATAATTTTGAGACGTTCTTTCGCATCATCAAGCGCATTTTGAGCCGTTAATTCATTTGCAACACTTTCATCGAATTTGGCCCGAAAATCGTTTAAATCCGTGATGGCCACGAGACCAACATTGAATTTTTCCTGGACTTGACGCAATTGTTGTTCGAGTGAATTTTTTTCAGCCTGGGTAAAAGTCAGCACATCAGCAGCATTCAAGACTTCAAAATAGCTTTGGGCCACGCGGATGATCAAGGCTTGTTCACTGGCGACATAGGCTGCATCCGCACTGGTGACAGTGTAGTCTGCTTCATTGAGGGTGAACCACTTGCCCAGATCGATAATGGATTGTTGTGCATTCAAGCTGTAACCGTAGGAACGAATCACGCCCGCATCGGCCACATCGAATTCCGTGTTACTCAAAATGATGTTATCAACACTGCTTGAGGTCGCAGTGGCGTTGATGTTGGGTAAGAGTTGCGAGATCGCCAAGGGGCGGTTTTGCCGAACTGCATTGCGTTGTGCCAAGGCTTGTTTGAGCGTGGGATCGCGATCCAGGGCCAATTCATAAACCGTCAATAAGTCTTTCGCCTGTGCGAGATGAAAAGATGACAGTAAGAACAATGTGCTAACAATGCGTTTCATGGCTTCAAAACTCAAACTCTGGTTTAGGTTCACCTTGTTCCAAGCGTGGAGCATAGGTTTCGAAAAGGATCTGTGCCCGCTTGTCCGTTTCATTGACTCGGGTGAGCAATGTCGCCGACATGGCTGGGGCATCGCCAATTATAGCGAATAAGCGTCCGCCTACCGAAAGAAGTTCAGCAAATTTCTCAGGGAGTTTTTTAACTGAGCCGTGGATGCAAATGACCTCATAAGGGCCCTTTTGCTTCAGCGCCTCGGTGAAATCGAGGGTTTCAACGGATTGCGACAGTTTCGATAAGCACTGGGTCATGAACTCCCTGCCCTTGCCCACTTCAAGCACTCGGTCGGTCGCCTGGATTGCCAAGGCTTGCAAAACACGTGCTTGTTCACGCGGAGGGGCGAGCTCAAGGCCATTGTCTAGGGGAAGAGGCGTGTCTGCATAGGCCAGGTGTTTAAAACGTTCAGGGACAAAAGCCTCGCGCGGCAAGGTGGCGAATAAATCTAAAACACGCGGGTCAAAGACGTCCCAGGTGCGTAATTGTTGATTGACCATGTTGTCGCGGGCGATGGTGTAGTTGATGGCGTTCATAATGACTCCCCCTGTAGAAAGGGTATTTTATGCTATTCTCCTATGACTTACGAGGAGTTTTAGCATGCAAGGCCATGAACCCGCACTTCAATGGATAAAAGACCAGAAACCCAACTTAATTGAAACACTGATTCGTTGGTCAAATATTAATAGTGGCAGTTTCCATGTAGAAGGGATCAAGGCACAGGCCGAGGCGATAAAAGCCTTATTCAGCCATCTAGGGGCGGATCTTCAGACCTTTTCACTCGAGCCACTCAGCACCTTGAGTGATCAAGCCCAGCTCAATCATTTTCCCATCGGTCCCCTGCTCAAATACACGAAACGTCCGAATGCGCCCAAACAAATTTTACTGACCGGGCACATGGACACCGTCTTTCCCGAGGACTCCCCTTTTCAAACAGCGCGTTTAGAGGGCGATAAATTATTCGGCCCAGGGGTGGTGGACATGAAGGGCGGAATTTTAGTGATGTATGCAGCATTAATGGCTTTGGAGCAAAGCCCTTTTGCGGATCAGATCGGCTGGGAAATTATTTTTAATCCGGACGAAGAAATTGGATCCCTGGGCTCCGCCCCGTATTTGCGCGAGGCGGCACAAGGAAAAGATTTTGGATTGATTTTTGAACCCGCGATGGACGAGCACGGCTGTGTGGTGGATAAACGTAAAGGCAGCGGAAAAATTGCGGTCGCCGTGACAGGGGTTGCCGCCCATGCAGGACGCGATTTTCACAAGGGTGTGAATGCAATCACGGGACTGGCGGATTTTATTTTGCAAATGGATAAGCTCAATGGGCAACGTGAGGGCTTTACCCTCAATGTCGGGAAATTCATTGGAGGCATTGCAGAAAATGTGGTGCCCGAACATGCGGTGGCCAGGCTCGACATTCGATACGAAGACGTCAATGATCGCGCATGGCTCATGGCCCATTTAGAAGAGGCATTGAGTCTTTGGAAAAGTACGCACAAAGCCTCGATTCAAGTGGAACCTATTTTTACCCGTGATCCGAAAAATCTGAATCCTAAAACTCAAGAATTATTGGATCAAATCATTATTACCGGTCAGGCCTTGAATCAGACGATCACGACGAAACCTTCGGGTGGCGTTTGTGATGGCAATATTTTAGCTTCGGCTGGCTTGGTCAATGTAGACACGCTGGGCGTATTGGGCGGAGGCTTGCACAGTGAGAGTGAATTTATGTTAACTGAAAGTTTGGTCACACGGGCCCAATTAACGGCCTTACTCCTCATGCGCTACGCTGCAGGACTATGGAGTTTTACTCATGCATGAAGCCTTTGTGATTCGACCTGTGAGAGAAGCGGATCTTCCCGCGGTTTTGGCCTTGGCTGAAAAATCCAATCCGGGTTTAACCAATCTCTTGCCCGACAGAGCTTTGATTGAAAAAAATATTCGTTGGTCCTTGGAAAGTTTTAAGAAAGATCTGAAGGCTCCCGATCATGAACTGTATTTTTTTGTGTTAGAAGCAATGAAAACCAAGAAGATCATCGGCACTTGCGGAATTTTTTCAGAGGTCGGCGATGAATTTTACAGTTTCAAAATTTCCCGTGAACTGGCCTCCTCTCCCTCGTTGAATATTAGGCGAGAAAATCATTATCTCCAATTGGTCAATGATTATAACCATGTCAGCGAATTGGGCCTGTTATTGATTAGTAAACACTATCGAAAAAAAGGGCTGGGTAAATTTTTATCGCGCTCGCGTTATTTGTTTTTGGCTGATCATCTCGAACGTTTCCATGCGCATATTATTGCTGAGATGCGGGGCGTGATCGACCTTTGGGGAAAATCTATTTTTTGGGATGCCATTGGAAGCCGATTTATAGGGTTAAACTTCAAAGAAGCCGATTATTTAACGGCAGCCAATAAAAAACATTTTATTCCCGAATTGCTTCCGCATACGCCCATTCCTGTCGCGCTCTTATCAAAATCAGCGCAAAAGGCCATGGGGAAGGCACATCCTGATACGGCCGCAGCAGTCGCGGTGCTGATGAGTGAAGGGTTTGAATATTCACATTACATTGATATTTTCGATGGCGGCCCGACGCTTGAATCCGTCTTGAAGCATGTGAAAACCGTTGCGCAAAGTCAACGCGCAATCGTTTCTTCCATTGATGCACTTCCTTCTGGCGTCCACTGCATGATGAGTTTTCAAGGCGAAGATTACCGCGTTGCCCTCGGTGAAGTGGTGTGTCAGGAAGGGGGGAAAGTTGAAATTCCTGCTTCTCTTGCAGAGATCTTGGGATGTAAAGTCGGCGATACAGTACGTTATATTATTGATTAAAGGGTGATATTTTGACTCCATTTCATTCAACCAATCCTGCAACCCATGAAGTTCTTTGGGAGGGCAAGGCAGCCAATGCTGAAGAAGTGCATCAAGCGGTATTAAAAGCGCGTGCAGCTTTTTCTGATTGGGCCTACACAAGCTTCGAGGATCGTCTCGATATTTTAAATCAGTATCAAAAATTATTAGAACGTGATCAAGAAAAAATGGCAATGGCCATCAGCAATGAGGTGGGAAAGCCGCGCTGGGAAGCTAAAACGGAAGTGACCACCATGTTAGCCAAATTGGCCATCGCCGTGGAGGCGTACAAAGATCGAACGCCGGTGCGTCAACGTGATCTCGCGGGGGCCAAATTAATCACTCGCCATCGTCCTCACGGAGTCATGGGGGTGATTGGGCCTTTCAATTTTCCAGGACATTTGCCCACGGGTCATATTATCCCGAGTTTACTGGCCGGTAACACGGTGGTGTTCAAGCCCAGCGAATTCACGCCTTATGTGGGCGAATTGATTTATGATTTGTTTTTAGAAGCCGGTTTGCCCGAAGGCGTGTTGAATATCATTCAAGGTGCCGGTGAAACGGGTAAGGCTTTAGTCGCTCATCCTGAATTGAATGGTTTATTGTTTACGGGAAGCTATGCCACCGGTAAAAAAATCCACGAACAATTTGCCGGATTTCCTGAAAAAATACTGGCATTAGAAATGGGCGGAAATAATCCGCTGGTGGTGGATGAGGTTCAGGATGTTAAAGCTGCGATTTTAACGATTATTCAATCCGCCTATATTTCGGCAGGCCAGCGTTGCACTTGCGCGCGTCGATTGATTGTTCCGAAGGGGGCCTGGGGTGATCAATTAATCGAGCGTTTGGCTATCACCATTCCACGGATATCCGTGAATATTCCCGCTTCTGAGCCTGAACCTTTCATCAGTACGTTGATCTCAGCCCAGGCAGGCGAACATGTGTTGGCAAAGCAACAAGAGTTGATTGGCATGGGTGGGAAACCGATTGTCTTATCGAAAAGTTTATTCAATAATCCTGCGATTGTCTCTCCGGGTCTCATGGACGTGACAGGACTGAACTGCCCGGATGAAGAAATTTTTGGACCTTTTTTAAAGATAATTCGGGTCAATGATTTCGACGAGGCCCTCCGTGAAGCCAATCATACGCAATACGGTTTGACCTCGGGCATCATCACTGATGAGAAAAAACATTACGATCAGTTTTATTCAAACATTCATGCCGGTTTGGTGAATTGGAATAAGCCCACCACCGGGTCCTCAGGGCTTGCGCCTTTTGGTGGCGTGGGCCACAGCGGAAATCATCGGCCTTCGGCCTATTATGCCGCTGATTATTCCGCCTACCCCTGTGTGAGCACGGAATCTTCTTCACTCACATTGCCTGAAATCCTGCCTCAGGGAATTGATTTATGAGCGAAGTGGTTGAAATTAATTTTGATGGTTTAGCCGGACCGACGCATCATTATGCGGGTTTGTCTTACGGCAATAAAGCCTCGATGGAGAATGCCAATAAAATCTCGAATCCCAAGGCCGCGGCCCTGCAAGGGCTAGCCAAGATGCGTTTGATGGTAGGCATGGGATTAAAGCAGGGTATTTTACTTCCACCCCCTCGCCCCCCGATGGATGTCTTGCATCAGCTGGGTTTTTTGGGGAACGGGCAGACTATGCTCGAGGCATTATTTAAAACCGATGTCCATCTTTTTTCAGCCTTGTTCTCTGGCTCTGCTATGTGGGCCGCTAATGCAGCAACGGTGACGCCCAGTTCAGATTCGGCGGATCAAAAAGTGCATATCACGCCGGCAAATTTGTCGAGCCATTTTCATCGAGCGATTGAAGCCGAGCATCATTTTCGTCAATTTCAGGAAATATTCGCGAGCCCTTTATTTGAGGTGCATCGTCCCTTGCCTTATGGCGTTCAATTGAGCGATGAAGGGGCTGCGAATCATACGCGCTTATGTGCGAGGCATGCAGATCCGGGTTTGCATTTGTTTACCTACGGTCGCTCTGCTTTTTCAGGAGAAAGGCCTGCCCCAGTGAAATTCCCCGCTCGCCAAAGCTTGGAAGCCAGTGAGACAATCGCACGGACTCATCGTTTAGCGACGCCAGGATTGTTTTTACAACAAAATGCGCGGGCCGTCGATGCGGGCGTTTTTCACAACGATGTGATTGCCGTGGGCAATGAATCGGTTTTTTTATGCCATGAATTTGCCTATCAAGACAGTGAGTCTTTGTCTCGCATCGAGAAGGCCACTGATTTTGATCTAAAAATCATTCAGATCAAAGATAAAGACCTAAGTTTGCACGAAGCCGTCTCAACTTATTTATTCAATAGCCAACTAGTGACCTTGCGTGATCAGACCATGGCCATGATTTTACCCACCGAGTGCGAAGAATCCGCGCGTGCTCACGCGGTGGTGCAACGACTCTTGAATGATAATAATCCGATTACGCGTGCAGAATTTATTGATTGCCGCCAAAGCATGCACAATGGCGGAGGCCCTGCCTGCTTGCGTTTACGTGTGGTGCTGAATGAGCGCGAATTGCAAGCGATGAATCCTCGTTATTTAGTGGATGAGCATAAGCTTGGCTTGCTTGAAACCTGGGTCAATCAACATTACCGTGATCGCTTATCGCTGAATGATTTTTTAGATCCGGAATTTCGTGAAGAGTGTGATAAGGCATTGGAGGCTTTACGGATGAGTTTAGAACTGTGAGCCGTAGGGGCAAATCCGCGTGGTACTCCACGCAATTTGCCCGCTCAAACTGCTCGCTTAAAACTTAGAATATCCCTGCCACTGCAGCAGAAACTCCGTCTACCAAGGCTGGGGTCGCTTCTTCCAACTTCAGGTTAGACTTGTTAGCGGTACTGACAACACGCGTTTGGTAACGTTCCCATTCGGATGTTTTTGTGACCGTGCTTTTCGTTTGGCTGCTGCTGCCTTGATTCAAGGTGCTGGTTGTTCTGCTGGTCACTTTGTTTTTGATGCGTTCAGACACTTGAACGTCGGTGATCACGCTGTATGTCACGTCTTGGAACGAAGAATTCAACACCGTGCCGATGGCTGCCCCTGCGATGCCGCCGAGGATGATCGCGTCAGAATGTCCGCTGGCCAGGGCGCCGATGCCCCCGCCGACTAAACCACCGCCGAGAGCCCCGCCAAAACCTTGTTCGGACATTTGTTCACGTGTGGCTTTATCGATTTGACCGACAGAGAGCACGTTGGCTTGCAACATATAGTTCGCTTTTTTAGGGTCATTGGTGACTAAATACCCTTTGGAGCGTAAGGCTTGAACGATATTGTTTTCAATGTTGAACGCACTGTTATCGCTGGTGTTACGCACTTGCACGTAAATCGTGCGCTCTTCTGGAGAAGAGGGTTCCAGAAAAATAGTAGAAGACATTTTATTTTCGACATCAAGATTGCGTTTTTGAATGGCCGTGGTGGGGCCTGCGCAACCGACAGCAAGACTGAGGGTAAGAGTAAGAGTGAGGATAGACTTCATCATGATATTACTACCTGTCGAGGTTACTAAGAAACAATACAGCCAAGGATACTGTTAGCCAGTTGATTTAGCAAGCCCTCATACCCGGGTAAACCCACGGGGCTGGGAGGGCCGAGGGGATCCATGACCCCATGTTTCACCTGGGTGTTGGCGATAAGTCGCTCAACGATCGCAGGTTTAAACTGCGGTTCGCTGAATATACACTGAACTTTCTCGGATTTCAATGTTTGTTGAATTTCTAATAGGCGGGAGACGCTGGGCAGAACATCGGGACGCAGGAGGATCGTGCCCACGACATTGAGCTGGTAACGTTTTTGAAAGTATTGATAAGCATCATGAAAGACCATGATCGGGCTTGATTGGATGGGCGCAAGCTTTTTCTTAAGCGACTGATCTAAAAGGATTAATCTTTCATTTGTTTGCTTGGCATTATGGCTATAACGCTGTTTATTCTCCGGATCGAGCTCCCCTAAGGCCTTTGCCAATTGGTTGGCATAATCGATCATATTGAGGGGATCGAGCCATAAATGAGGATCCAGGGGGCCGTGCTGATGATCTTGGGTGTTTTGAGCGGGGTAAAGGGTCATGCCCGGCATTTCGAGCAGAGTTAACAGCCTTGAGCCTGACTTGCGTCTTTCCAAGGGTTGAATTAAAAAAGTTTCAAGGCTGGGGCCGATCCAAACAATCAGGTCGGCCTCATAAAGAGCTTTTGCCTGGCTCGGGGCCAAGGCGTAGGTGTGAGGGCTTGCACCGGAGGGCACCAGCAAGGTGGCTGTTCCCACGCCTTCCATGACGGCAAGCGTAATATCATGGAGGGGTTTGATGCTGACGACGACCTGGGGGGAGGCCTGAAGGGGAAGGCAAAATAAGAGTCCCATGCTCGCGAGGAGACATACCCGTTGAAGTAATCTCATTGGCGCACCAACCGAATATTCGGACAGACCGCTGCTCTGGCGGTGCTGCGATAAGGGTTGATGTCCAAGCCCCCCCGACGTGTGTAACGGGCATAGACGGTTAATTCGTTAGGCGCACAGCGGCGCTGTAGGTCCATGAAAATGCGCTCAACGCATTGTTCGTGAAATTCATTGTGCTCACGGAATGAAACAAGGTAACGCAATAATGATTCGCGATGGATTTGTGGGCCCGTGTAAGTAATTTGAACGCTGCCCCAATCAGGCTGGCCCGTGACCAAACAATTCGATTTGAGTAAATCAGAAGTTAATATTTCGGACACGAGAGTATTGGGATTGCACTCTAAAAGATCCGCTGAAGGTTGATAATCCACGCAATCGATAGTCAAGCCATCGATGAGTTCACCGGGTAACCCGGGATAAAGGGAGTCAATTAAATCTTTGGGTTCGGTCAAAATGACCGCCACAGGAAGCCCGGAGGCATGAGCCAGATCTTTGGAAATGATCTGAGCGACCTCGGTCAGGCCAGGAAAAATACTTTGATTAAAACTATTTAAATAGAGTTTCAGTGATTTTGATTCGATTAATCGCGGGCTATGGCAGGAAAACCTAAATTCACCCAGAGCGACCACGGGCTTGCCTTGAGGATTGAGCCAGGAAATTTCATAGGCATTCCAGATGTCTTCCCCATAAAAAGGCAGCGTGGTGGGAACCCCGATTTCATTGCGCTTAGCAAGACGAGGAAAAGCCTCGAGAAGCTCGGGGGTGTACTGGCTGATGTAACCAGAGTGTTGACCTAGGTGTTTGGGATTCATGGCCGTATCTTATAGAACTCTGAGGGAAAAGACAAGGCAGCCACAAATAGACCTTAGAGATGATTGCTAGGTTTAGAGGTGGGTGTGCCAGGGAATTTACCATAGAGCTTCGTGAGGTGATCTCGCAGTTGTCTGAAATGTTGCATAGAGATGTCTTTAGAAGGCGCTGAAATAATATCATTGATCATCTGGTCGATGGTGAAGGTCTTCTTGTGATAGGCGCGAAGTTGGTTTGAGGGAGAGCCTGTAGAGGGGGGCTCGAGGGCCTCGAAAAGAGGACGCAGAAGGTATCGATGGTTTGTAAAAAATAATTTGGGAGTGTACGGTGAAGTCGAAGCACGCGCGAGCACTTGGTCAAGCAACAAGGGAAGAAGTTCGGGTTGGCGTGGGCTGTATTTTTTGTAGAAGGCGAGGATCTCGGGAGCGTCCACGAGAGACTCCACGACAGTTTCCATGATAAAGGTTTGCTTTTCTGTCGGTACAAAATGCTCGAAAAACCTGATAAAAGACTCGATATTGCAAAGATGCAATTGATTAAGCGTAATAGAAAAATTCTCTTGATTTAACCAGCGAGACATATCCGCGCAGATTTGTGATTTATACTCTGGCTTTTTTTCGGCCAAATGAATCAGGGTGTTCACCTGTTGAAGAAGATCGGTATTAGAATCGATCGCATGATTGGTTTTTCCGGAGAAAATGATTTCAGTGATGGCGGTGCTGATTAAGTCGTGGATTTTTCTGAGGGGGAGATCTTCGTCAATCAAAAAAGCTAAAATTTCGAGTTGTTTTTTAAGCGAGCTTTTGTCGTTATCGAAATAATAGGAATCGAGATGGGTGCAGATGGGCTCTAGGATCAGTGAAGATCGAATGCATTCAAGTTTATTGAGAAGCGTATCGTGGAGTTGGGCTGTGTAGAACTCACCCAGTTCCACTCCTCCCATCTCGTTCGCAATGAATTGATTCAAAGACATTTCGCAGATCTTTTTGATCATGGGCTCATCGTGTTGGAGCAGTTGAGCGACCCGTAGGGGGATGCTGCGCTTCATGAGATTGAAGAGTAATTCGAGAATTTTTTCTTCAGTAAGACCTTGGGTATGATGTGAAATCATGCCGATGAATGTGTTAGCGTGCGATAAAGGCTGCGTCGGAATGAATGACCTGTTGAGATTCACTTTTGAGATGAATTGCGCGATATAAATGGAGATCAGCCCCGAGTATTGAGGAGGCAGGGGGTGCGTCGTCATGAGAATTTGAATGGTATTATTCAACAGGGAACGGAAATAGGCTTCAAATAAATTTGAGGCGGAAGACGTAAAAATATTTTTGTGGAGCATGGCGTGAAAAATATCGATGCCCTTGTGTAAGTCTTTAGGATCATTCGTAAATAAATAAGAATCGATATGATTCTTGAGTGGTAGAGAGAGCAACTTTTCTCGATTGCTGTTGAGTTGACTGATGAATTCTTGGTGAATTTCAGGTGTGTAATGATTGCCAAACTTGACTGGACCAGAGAGCTCAAGAATATCCGGGAAAGTATAGTTCTCAAGTTCAAGAAATGAGGGCTTGGCTCTAAGAAGGGCGAAATCGATAAAGTTTTCAACATTTTTAACGATCATGGAAAACAACTTGTTTCTTGCTGTCGATTCGGGAAAAATCAAATAGGCAATTTTAAGGTAGTCATCGGTGGCCTTGAGAGGAATCACTGAATTTTGATTCAGAAAATAAGTGATGGCATCATTCATGATTTTAGTAAAGGGTTGTTTTTGAGCGATGATGATCATCAGGTCCAAACGCAGGCTAACGAGAGCGCTGCCAATAAATTCGACAGTTAATTTGACAACGCGTGTGAAAAATTCAACGGCAGATGGTGTGGCATTTACACCCAAGGCGATTTGCTTATTCAAGAGAATCAGATTTCGATTAAGATCATTCAGTGGGATGTTTTCAAAGGTGTATTTTTGGATAAAATCACGGCAATATGACTTACAGCAGCTGGTGTGCTGTGTCTTTAATTGCTGCGAGAGAAATTGTTCGATCTCATGGGATAGACTCTGATCATAGTGATGATTGAGTGGAATCTCTTGGCTCGGACTGATCTGAGTGATAATCGATTGAGTTTCGAGTAGTTTGACAATATCCTCATAAGAGGAAAGCGTGTCGCTGTCTTCGAGGCGGGGCTTGATGTACTGAATTAATAAAGAGTTGTATTTTATTAACAGCAGTTCATTCGTGACTTCGATAGGGATGCAGGTCCCCAGTTTATTAGAAAATTCGTAAATGGGGAGGACGGGTTTTTTGGGGTGTTGTTCGGCATAAGCATTGGCCAAAAAAACTGCTTCGAGAAAACGCAAATCGGAGGTGCGTTTGTCTTTATCAATGTCGTCTGCAGAATACAAAATACAATCCCATTCGGAAATATCCCCCAAGATTTCATTGTGTTTTTTCGCCCCTTCTCCTGAGCGTAGAGATTGGCGGATGGCGGCGAGTTCTTCATCAAGGGATGCACTTCCGCGCGGGGCGAATGAAAGATGAGATTTTGCCCCGAATCCGCTGGCTATATTGTTTAGGTGAGCAGAAATTAAGTGTTGTTTTTTGAGAATAATTCCGGCGCCGACACCGGTGTAGACTTGCCCTCCCTGTCCGATCAGCGACATGGAGCGCGAGGGGTTTCCTTCTTTCTCTAAGCGTTTTGATTCAGTTCGAGCGGAGGTGGGTATATCAGGGCGACGCAATGTTTTTCGCACTTCTTGGCTCGCGCCTGAATAGTATTTGGGATATTCTTTGGGCGTGCGTTCCTTAGAGCGGATAAAGGGCGATGAGCCGGCGGTGACCCCTCGAAAGAGGAGATTCATTTCAATATAGCTGTCAGTGATTGGATCGCCAGAGCTGAGAAGTTGAGAGGCTTTGAGTTCATCCTCTTGATCGCTTTCGTATTCATATAAATTTTGGAGCAGCGGGTAGTTTTCCAAGTCATCGATCAATCCATCGAATATTAAATGCCCGATTACGAATGCGTCAATTTTTCTTTTTTTATTGATGAGGAAGTTTTGTATCAGCTTAAAGCATTCAGGCAGAATGCGTTCAATGATTTTTCTCATCTCTGGATCTTGAGTTTTTTGGTAAAGCTCAAGGTATCTCCAGTCGAATATTTTCTTGGGTAGCCGGAAGATGTCGACACAGTCACCGAATTGAATGGCAAGACGTAATCGCTCTGTTTCTAGGGGCAGTGATAATTTTCGAGTGAAGGATGCAGTAATTGAGCCAGATCCATCTGTAGGAGGGTAAATTTCGATGTATTTCCCTTCATCGGTGCTCGGTGCCCAATCCTTATTGATCATCGCCTCCGCCACACGTTTGGCTACCGTTGGTTCATAGCCTAAAGGCTTAATGAGGTAATGATACAGTTGAATCCCGCTTTCAAGGTCCCATAAATCCTCGCCCTCGCCTTCACGCGCTGAATCATGAAGAAGGAGTGCCAGTTGCACTAATCTCCGTTCAGCCCGTTGCTGAGCTGCACTCAAGGTCGCCATCTCGTGGCTATTGCAAAGAATCATTAAATTGAAGGCGATTGAGCCAAAAATGCTTGCACGAGAGACATGATCCATCCCGTGCCAGGTGCGTTTTACGGGGATCGCACTTAGATCAGTATTTTTATAAGGGTGCGAATAAATTGTTTTGTTGAGGTCAGCAGCGATGTCGCTGAGCGAGGATGATTTTGTGGGACGGGGCATAAACAACTTCCGAGTGAATACTACCGCTTATGTATAACATAAAATCAGAAAATATTCAAAAGTTTATCCCCCTCACCTCAGGCTAACTCCATGATTTTCCGTGATAATAACCAGAGGTGGCATGGTTACGACTTCGTGATTTTGGGTGTTTCGTTCGATGCAGGGAGAGCTTGAATAGGCTGATTCCCATTCGGCAGGGCATTCACCAAGGTATGGGTGCCCCTGTGTACATTCCCTGCAACTGTCAGTGCGAGCTTTTCAACTGCAGCGGGGATGGTTTCATAGCAGTAGCGTAGGCCTGAACTGCTTAAAAGGCGATCACCCACGGTTAACATACCGTTCCAGTCTTCTTCTTTTGATTTGTATCCGGCCGTGAGGTGTGAAAATGTGGCGCCTATGAGAGCGAGATAGATCGCGGATCCGGGAACTCGGACAGGACTCATGGGAACCATCCCAGAAATCGTGTCAATGTACAATCCGTAAGCAACAACGGTGAGACATCTGACGGCAAAATTTTGATGAGCGCGAATACGTTGCTGACGTGCTTCTTCATCGACTCGTTTTTTGTGTTCTGTGCTGAGCATCTCTAATTGGGTGTTGAGACGGGTGAATAAGCTACGATCACTTAATTCGCTGAGGGCAGATTTAAAGGCGTTGATGAAACTGAAAAAATCCGTTTCTTCCGGTTGCTCAGATAATTTGGTAACAATTTCAGCGTAGGATTGGGCGAGACTTAAGGCTGTTTTTCTTGAGCCAAAAATGATGGTGTTGATGTGATTGAGATCATTAAATTCTATGAGAGAGGCATTGACCGCTTTGACGGCAGATTGATTGTCTGTCAGCGAAAATCGATTAGGCAGTGTGGCTATTTGGTCGTAGCAATCTTTGAGTGGATCTATTGTCTTATTATTTGAATTTGAAAACATGTCATCGTCCTTATTGATTGGTTCGTCAATTCTATGCATAGAGATAGGTCATGTCAAGACTCTCCTAAAAACGCGATCAATTTGATTCATTGTGACACTCTAAGATGTCATAATGGTGTCCTTAGGTGGATGGATGTAATGATGTAATGCGATATCATGGCATCATTACGAGAGATCATTACGAGTCGTTTTTCTGGAAATTAGCTATGCGTCTTCGAGTTCGAAAAACTGAATCACTTCATGGGGTTATCACTCCTCCCGGCTCCAAGTCGGAAGCGGTGCGTGCTTTAATTTTTGCGATGCTTTCCCCGGGCGAAAGTATGATTTCGAATCTTCCGCCCGGCGATGACCTCAGGCATGCGATCACTGTTTGCAGGGAGATGGGCTGCGAAATTTTCCAGACCGGGGATTTGTTGCGCTTAAGATCCTTGGGACTTCCGCTTGCCCCCTTGAGCAAGACGATTTATACCGGGAATTCAGGGATCACGACTCGTTTTCTTCTTCCCTTGTTGGGTCTGCGTGAGGATACTCAGACCCCCATACGATTGAATTGTGGTGAGCAGATGCGAGCCAGGCCCATGGCTCCTCTGATCGATGCTTTGAAGAATTTGGGGCTTGAGATAAACTGCTTAGGTCAAGCCGATGCCTTGCCTATCGAAGTCAGAGGGAATCTCACGGGGGGCAAGACCCGGGTCTCCGGGATCAGCTCGCAATATTTGTCTTCATTATTGATTGCTCTGCCCTTGGCCCCACAGGCCAGTGAAATTCGTGTGCATGATTTGCATGAGCGGCCTTATGTGGATCTGACCTTGGCGTGGTTAAGGCGTCAGGGAATTCGATTCGAACATCGTCAAGAGGGATTGGAAGAGATCTTTATGATTCCTGGTGGGCAGCAGTATTTTGCCATGAATACCTTTATTCCCGGGGATTTTTCCAGTGCTTCTTATTTTATTGCAGCGGGAGCACTTTTTCCGGGTGAGATTGTGATAGAAGGTCTGAATTTGAACGATGCCCAAGGCGATAAACAACTCATTGATATCCTTCGCGCGATGGGGGCAGAGATCCTCTCTGAATCGTCTCGGCTGATTGTGCGCGGAGGTCGGTCGTTGAAGGGAATCGCCATTGATGCCAAAGAGATTCCAGATCTACTGCCGACCCTCGCAGTGATCGGTGCGGTGGCTGAAGGACGAACAGAAATTTATAATGTGCCTCAAGCAAGACTGAAAGAAACGGATCGTATCCATTCGATGACCCAAGGACTGAGGGCATTGGGTGCCTCAATTCAAGAAAAGCCTGATGGGATGATCCTTGAGTCTTCCTCTTTAACCGGCGGGATTGTCAAGGGCTATGGTGACCATCGCACGGTGATGGCCCTCACCCTCGCGGGAATGCTGGCTGAGGGAGAAACACAGA
>CAYMDW010000005.1:33116-51331 GCA_964389615.1 uncultured Gammaproteobacteria bacterium
TTAATAAAACATACCCGGGCTTTATCGGGGAAATGCAAAAATTAGGGGGAGATTTAATTCATGAGGGAGATTAAACGGCCGATCATTCTCATCGGATTCAAGCACGTGGGAAAAAGTTGTCTCGGCAGGGCCCTGGCCCAACGATTGGGTCTAGACTTCACCGATTTAGACGCGGTCATCGAAGCGCGTTATGGTGAACTCACCTCAGAAAAATTGAATTGCCGACGAATCGTCCATCAACAGGGCATCGAATATTTCAGAGCATTAGAATCGAAAACTCTCAAAGAAGTCATGGAGAAATGTCGGGGTGTGTTGGCTGTGGGAGGGGGAACCCCGCTGACTGCTGAAAATCAGGATCTCATCACCGAGGGCACCGTGATTCAAATCAAAGCACGCAAAGGCATGGTGTTTGAAAGAATCATGATCACCGGCCGTCCTGCTTTTTTTCCTGAGGGAGAAGAAGCTTATGAAGCTTTTACACGCATTTGGAATGAACGAGAGCCTGTGTATCATCGATTGGCAGACATGGAAATAGAAAACAGTGGTTCAGTTGAGGAAGGCGTGCAAAAAATCATTCAAGCACTGGAGGTAAAAGAATTCGCATGAAAAAGCTATTGTTAATCCATGGTCCGAATCTCAATAAACTTGGAGAGCGTGATCCCGCACTCTATGGCGAGATGACTTTGCGTGAATTGGAGCTGAGTCTCGAAGAAAAAGCGAAATTATTCGGAATGGAGATGCTTGCCCTTCAATCAAATCACGAAGGCGCTTTGATCGATTTTATTCAAGGAGAGTCAGCAACGGCAGCAGGAATGATCATTAATCCAGGGGCCTTGACGCACTACAGCTATGCCTTGCACGATGCGATCCTTGATAGCAAACTTCCCGCGGTCGAGGTGCATCTTTCTCATATCCAGTCACGGGAACCTTGGCGCGCTCACTCGGTGATCGCACCGGCCTGTGTGTTAAGCATTTCGGGGAAAAAGTTTCAGGGCTATGTTGAGGCCATCGATTATTTTGCGGAGACTCTAGCGGATGAAGATTGATGCGTACACGCAATTAAATCTAGTGATTGGTCATCCGATCAGGCACAGCCAAAGTCCGGCCTTGCATCAAGATTTGTATCAAGAACGAAAGATCAATGCAGTGACGCTTGCCATCGAAAATCCTTCTCTCGCTGAATTGACGGCCAGTATTAAAAACTTAAGAATACGATTGACTGCAGTCACACTCCCCTATAAAACTGAAATTCTCCCCTACGTTGATGTTCAGAGTGATGAGGTGCAAGCCCTGGGTGCAGCCAATACGCTGATCCTCGAGAAAGGGAAAATCCATGCTTATAATACGGATATTGCTGGGATCAGAGCCGCCTTGTCAGGGAGTGATCTGCAGGGGAAAAAAATCTTGATCTTAGGTGCAGGCGGTGCGGCCCGCGCCGCTGCTTACTGCCTCAAGGACCATGAACTTTTTTATTTTAATCGCAATCAAGAGCATGCGCGCATTCTTTCAAAGGAATTCGGCGGTCGTGTGATTGATGAACATGAGTTGTCTGCACTGACGATGGATCTTATCATTCATTGTACGCCTGTGGGAATGAACGCTGACGCGACCCCGCTTCCGGGCTATCGGTTCCTGAAAAATCAAATTGTGTTCGACATGGTTTATACGCCAGAACAAACACGATTGCTACGCGAAGCCAGCGAGGCAGGTGCTCGGACTATTTCGGGCAAGATCATGTTGATCGCACAAGCGAAAAAACAAATGGAACTGGCCTATGGAGCGCTGTCATGAGCTATACGGTCATCAAAAAATTACCGCCCATCGAAACCTTGCTGCAAGAAATTCCCCTCGAAGACGAGGGCTATGAAAAAATCAGTCGAGATCGACGCGAGATTAAAAAAATAATTTCAGGGGAAGACTCGCGCATGCTGATGATCATCGGCCCTTGTTCTGCCTGGCCCTCTCAGGCTGTGCTCGAGTATGCAAAAAAATTGCAAAGGCTTAATCTTGAATTGTCAGACGTCTTGAAAATCGTCATGCGCGTTTACATACAAAAACCTCGTACCACGAAAGGATGGACGGGTCCAGTGAATCAGCCGAACCCGCTGAGTGGGCCGGACATTGAAACAGGCATTCGCTATGTCCGTCAATTAATGGTTCAGATTGTTTCCATGGGGCTTCCAATTGCCGATGAAGCTTTATTCACCCACAACGCAAAAGGTTTTATGGAATTATTGTCCTGGGTCGCGATCGGTGCGCGCAGTGCGGAAGATCAGGAACATCGGATTTTTGCTTCCAGTATTGATTGCGCGGTCGGTCTTAAAAATCCAACACACGGATCCCTGGCCATCGGAGTGAATGGGATCATTGCGGCTCAACATTCGCACGTAGCGGTCTTTGATGGACACGAGGTGCAAACCCATGGCAATGCCCACGCGCATTTGGTGCTGCGAGGCGGCAATGGTTCGCCGAATTATGGATTGCATTATTTAGAAGAAGTTGCGAGCCTCATGACAGCGAATCGTATCAACAACCCTGCCCTCATGATTGATGCGAGTCATGATAATTGTTTATTTGACGGGAAGAAGGATCATCGACGTCAATCGGAGGTCATTTTCAAGGTGCTCGATTCGGTTGAGTCACGCCCCGATCTGAAAAAGCTGATTAAGGGATTTATGGTCGAGAGTTTCATCAAAGATGGAAACCAACTGGTGGATCTCAATCGTCCTGAAACGATCGATCGCACAGGCCTGTCCATCACCGATCCTTGTTTGGATTGGGAAGCCAGCGAAAAATTATTGCGCAATCTCGCGGAGCGTTTACGAAAATGAATACGATTTTGATTCAACAAGGATTGTTAAAACAATTTGCGAAGATCCTTCCTAAGAATTTACGTGATCATCGTTTTGTGATCATCACGGATAATAGGGTGAAAAAACTCTATGGAAATCTTTTGCTCGAATCGCTTTGGGAATACGAGGTTGATTTGATTTCCTTTCCTGAAGGCGAGCGCAGTAAAACGCGTGAAACCAAGGCCAAGCTTGAATCCGCTCTTTTAAAGAAAAAATTCGGGCGAGATACCTGCATCATTGCTTTGGGCGGTGGCGTCGTGGGTGATATGGCTGGTTTTGTGGCCGCGACTTACATGCGAGGGATTCCATACATTCAAGTGCCTACCACCTTATTAGCCATGGTCGACAGTTCGGTCGGCGGTAAAACTGCAGTGAACACACCGGAAGGGAAAAATCTCATTGGCGCTTTCCATCCGCCCCGTCTTGTCGTCGCTGATCTGGATTGTTTAACGACATTGCCCCCCAAACAAACAATTAATGGTTGGGTCGAAGCCCTCAAAATTTTTATGATCACCGACGCGGATCTGTTCAAAAGAGCGGTCAAAGCCGGAGGGCCTTCGCGGGTTTTGATTCGTAAGGCCGTGGCCTTAAAAGCGCAAATCGTGGCGCAAGATCCTAAGGAACTGAATCTGCGTGCGATTTTGAATTTTGGTCATACCCTGGGGCATGCCCTTGAAACGGTTTCTGATTATCAACTCTTACATGGCTATGCGGTGGCTTATGGCCTCTTGATCGAAGCGCGAATTTCGTTAAATCGAGGCCTGATCGATGCGAATGCTTATGATTTGATCAGCACAGCATTTCGCGATTTGGGCATCAACCCTCAAGCACTTTTGAAATATTCATTTTCAAAAGTGCTCAAGGCAACGCGTCAGGATAAAAAGTCGAAAAATAATGCCTGTCGCATGGTCTTGCTCAATGGGCTTGGAAAAGTGTATCAACACAAACAGCAATTCACGCATCTTGTTGAAGACGCTGAAATCATCACTGCATTACACGAGGTGTGCCATGGCCGGTAATTCTTTCGGACAGAGTTTTAAAATCACGACCTGCGGTGAATCACACGGAGGGGCGCTGGCTGTGATCATCGATGGTTGTCCTTCCGGCTTAGCCATCACACAGGAAGAAATTCAACAGGAACTCGATCGCCGTAAACCGGGGCAAAGTCGGATCACGAGTCCGCGCAAGGAACATGACACGATTCATATTCTCTCCGGGGTGTTCGAAGGCAAAACCACGGGAACGCCGATTTTATTGTTAGCCTATAATCAAGACATGCGACCTGAAGATTATGCGCATCTCAAAGAGGTGTACCGCCCTTCTCATGCGGATTATACCTATGAGCTAAAATACGGGATCCGCGATTTTCGCGGCAGTGGCCGGGCCAGTGCGCGTGAAACCTTAGCGCGTGTGGCTGCAGGCGCCATTGCTAAAAAATATTTGAAAGAAAAACTCGGCATTGAAATTTTATCTTATGTCGAACAGGTCGGGCAGATCAAAACGGATATTTCGCATCATTCAGTGACTCCCGAGTTGATCGAAAATAATCTGATTCGTTGTCCTGATCAAATGATTGCTGATCAAATGATACGCCGCATCGAAGATGTGCAAGCACAGGGTGATTCGATCGGCGGCATTATCAGAGGTGTCATCCGCCATGCGCCGGCAGGATTAGGCGAACCAGTCTTTGATAAATTGCATGCGGATCTGGGCAAGGCCATGCTCAGCATTAATGCGGTGAAGGGATTTGATATTGGCGCGGGCTTTGATTCGGTTGGCCTGTTGGGCAGTGAGCACAATGATCCCTTTGAACTGATCGAGGGAAAAGTGCGAACCTCATCCAATCATGCGGGCGGTGTCTTGGGTGGAATATCCACGGGCGAAGACATTGTTTTTCGCGTGGCATTCAAGCCGGTGGCAACCATTAGCCAACCCCAATCCACCCTCAACCGTGATCATCAATCCATCACGCTCGAAGCCCAGGGTCGACACGATCCCTGCGTACTCCCGCGCGCCGTGCCCATCGTCGATGCCATGGCCGCTTTGGTGATGATGGATCACTGTTTGAGGCATTATTCTGGATAAAATAGGATTGCAATCCTATTTTTCTGAGCTATAATAGTAATGCAATCCTATTATGGTGCTCTTATGTTAGATGTCCTTTTTCCTCTTAGCGAGCAACTCCTGGGGGTCCTGTACAGGCCCTATGCTCGCTATTTCATTAAAAAACATAGCTTTGAACACAGAATCACGATTATTCGGGGTCAACGAGGGGTCGGAAAGTCTACGGTGGTTGCCCAATTATTGTGTCAATTGGACCTGCCTGAGCGCAAGATACTCTATGTCCCAGTGGACCATTTTCTAGTCAAAAATTATTCACTTTATGAAATTGCAGAGGCCTTTGCTTTGCAAGGTGGTTTATACCTGGGTTTTGATGAAATTCATAAATATTCTAATTGGTCACAAGAACTTAAAAGCATTTACGATACCTTTCCTCAATTGCATGTTTTCGCGTCGGGCAGTTCTGCTTTCGCGATTCATCGCGGCTCGCACGACCTCTCGCGGCGGGCCGTTATCTATACACTCCAAGGCATGTCTTTTAGAGAATATTTGGAAATTCATCATGGGCTTGAACTTCCTCCGATCGAATTTGAGGCTTTGTTGTCTCAGCATGAGATTTTTTCCCGTGAAATTGTGCAAGCACTCCATAAAGCTTCACTCAATGTGTTATCAGTTTTCTCTGATTATTTAAAATATGGTTATTATCCCTATTCCCTTGAGTTCCCAGATAAAACTGTTTTTTACCTCACAGTGGAGCAAAATTTACATACCGTCTTAGAAAGTGATTTACCGGCTATTCATCCGACACTCTCTGGGGCCAGTGTCGATAAAATGAAACGATTACTCGGGTTTTTAAGCACTCACGTTCCCTTCACCGTCGATTTAAAAGAATTGAAAAATATTCTTGATATTGCTGACGAACGCACACTCAAGCAATACATGAACATCATTGAAGAAGCTGGCATTATTTCTTTACTGCATAAAAATGATAAAAAAATGAGTGGTCTTAAAAAAGCAGATAAAATTTATCCTGATAACACCTGTCAGCTTTACGCGCTCAGCGCGAATCAATCCGTAGATAAAGGGACGTTGCGCGAAGTATTTTTCATTTCCATGCTCAAAGCACATTACGAGGTGCATCTGCCACAAATCGGTGACTTTTTGATTGATAAAAAATACACGATAGAGGTGGGTGGGAAAAATAAAGACCTTGGGCAAATCAAAAATATTTCTCATGCGTACTTAGCGCTGGATGATATTGAGCAAGGGTATCAGCAGAAAATACCTCTCTGGCTTTTTGGATTTTTGTATTGAAAAAAACACAGTTAAAAAACAAAGGTCCAATTGCTATACCTCAACCTATCAAGGAGGCCCAAGGCTGCCTTCCATACCAAGGTCTGAAAAAGACTCTTGTAGAAATGAATCAGGCCATTCTTAAAGAGGCCAGTCGTCACAAATGATGGCAATCCATTCAAATTCTATTATTTGATAATATTCAATAGGATAGGGCGGCTTTACTTATGCCCTTTTTTTGATATAATGACTAGTGTGACTAGTTATAAGGGGCGGCTCATGCACATTTGGCAATTTCATGAAGCAAAGGCAAAATTAACCCAGCTTTTTAATGAAGCGAAGGTTGAGCCACAAATTGTTTCTCGGCATGGGGTCAATGAAATGATCGTTCTGAGCCTAGAACAGTATGAAAAGCTTTTGGGCAAAAAAGAAAACATTGTTTCTTTTTTTCAAAAATCCCCTCTCTATGGTCTTGATCTCGACTTGGAAAGAGATAAATCGGGTTCTCGCGAGGTTGATCTTTAATGTATTTACTTGATACAAATGTTATCTCTGAAACAATTAAAAAAAATCCCAATAAAAATGTGATTGATTGGCTATCGGCCATCGATGGGAATCATTTTTTTCTGAGCGTATTAACTTTGGGAGAAATTCGTAAAGGCGTGGAGAAAATCCAAGATCACTCTAAAAAGCCCAAAATTACTCAATGGCTCGAGATCGATTTAATCGAGCGTTTTCATGGAAGAATCATCACCATTGATGCGGAGATAGCCGATAAATGGGGCTATCTTTCTTCCCTAGGTCATTTTCCAGCGGTTGATTGTTTGATCGCTGCTTCTGCCCTAGTGCATAATCTAAAACTCGTGACGAGAAATACAAAAGATTTTCACGGAATCGAAAGTCTTGAAATCATTAACCCTTGGGATAACTAAAGCAATGATCACCGTCCAAGATCTATCCATCCAATTTCAAGATCGCTGGGTCTTGGAACACATCAGCTTGAGCATTGCCCCAGGCGAGGTCGTGACCTTGGTCGGGCCCAATGGCTCAGGAAAAACCACCTTAGTGCGCGCCATTTTAGGATTGATTCCCCTTTATAAAGGCACGATCATTCGGCCGCCTGATTTGCGTATTGGCTACATGCCACAACGTTTGCAAATCGACCCCACGCTGCCACTCACTGTGAAACGGTTTTTGACTTTAGGCAATGTGAGATTGGACGAGCCCCTTTTGCATCGTCTTCATGTCTGCGGTTTATTATCGACCGCCATGCAGCATTTATCGGGCGGTGAAATGCAACGCGTTTTATTAGCACGGGCTTTGCTTCGTAAACCCAATTTCCTGGTACTGGACGAGCCTGTTCAGGGCGTGGATGTGATTGGACAGGGGCAGTTGTATCAGTTGATTGCACAAATGAGCGAAGAATTGCAGGCCAGTGTTTTAATGGTTTCTCATGATCTGCATTTGGTCATGGCCAAGACGGATAGGGTCATTTGTTTGAATCAACACATCTGTTGTTCGGGCAGTCCGGAGATGGTCGCACAAGACCCCGCTTTTATTCATATGTTTGGAAAATCAGCGGCTTCTTTGGCGCTTTACAGTCATAGCCATGATCATACACACGACCTTGGGGACGACACGCATGTATAACTTTCTGATCTACGCCGCCCTTGCAGGCATCGGCCTCACCTTGGTCACAGCGCCTTTGGGTACTTTTGTGGTTTGGCGACGAATGGCTTATTTCGGTGATACGCTTTCTCATGCGGCTTTATTAGGCGTGGCCCTTGGGTTTTTGTTCCAATTGTCTCACCCAGTCGTGGCGATCGTGTTCACCTGTTTGGGCATTGCATTATTATTGCTCGTGCTGGAACATCGTCCTCAATTGGCTTCAGACAGTATTTTAGGCATTTTATCTCCGGCGTCATTGGCTCTGGGCGTGATTGTGGTCGCCTCGATGCCAAATTTCCGGGGTGATTTGTTCGCGTATTTATTTGGCGATATTTTAGCGGTGGGCCCTCAGGATTTGATTGTTTTAGGCTGTGTCGTGGTCGGTGCTCTGGGGATACTTCTGCGGTATTGGCAACAATTATTGGCCCTGACGATTCATGAAGAATTGGCAGCAGTCGAAGGCGTGCCTGTTCATGCCTTAAAAACTTTATTTGTGGTGATCTTGGCTGTGGTGATTGCCGTCGCCATGAAAATTTTAGGGGTCTTGTTGATCACGGCTATGTTGATTATTCCGCCTGTCACGGCGCGCTCACTGAGCAAAACACCCGAGCAAATGGTGATCATTGCGATAGGGGTGAGCATTGTTTCGGTGATGGTGGGTCTAGCCTCTTCCTGGGCCTTTGACACACCTGCGGGTCCTTCGATTGTGGTCGCCGCAACTGCTCAATTTGCTTTGTCCCAATTATTGACTCAAAAACGATGAGCTTTTCAACCAACGTTTATCGGGATAATACGCAAAAATCATGGAGCCATTTTTAATGGTGTCGATGAGTTTGCGTGAAATTTTCGTATCAACTGCGGGACAAGCCCAACTCAACCCCAATCTGCCGGTGCGTTTAATGTATTTTTCGCTGGCATAATCGGCTCCGTGCACAACAATCGCGCGCTTGCGAGCTTTATCATTAATCCCTGCCTCATGTCCGTCAATTCTCAGGGAATAGCCATGCTGACCATGATAGGTTTCGGCGGTCGTAAAGACGCCCAGGCTGGATTGGTGTGAGCCGTCGATATTAGAAAACTTCGTGGCCATTTCTTTGCCGCTTTTTTCCCCGTGGGTGACGTGGGTTTCCAGCAACAGTTTCTCTTTGGCCAAGTCAAATACCCAGAGGCGTTTTTCAGTCGATTTTTTAGAATAATCGATGACCGTGAGTACGGGTTTGGAGACGAGCCCCTTGGCTTGGGCTTTTTCATGGGCGGTGAGTGCTAATTCGAGGACCTTCGGGTCGAGGCTGGGTGCCTTGGAGGCTAAGGCGGCCGCTTTTTGGGTATCAACAGCCAGGGCCTTGGCTGGAAGGCAGCTGAGAAATACCAGGCTCACTAAAGAGAGCAGGAGGAACTGAAATTTGGGATGGTGCATGGGGAGTTTTCTCCTCTTCGTAAAAGGAGATACTGTACAGGAATTAAACAGATTTAGTCAATCGACCAAATCTATAAGTCCTTGATTTGTTCAGCTAGTTTGAGAGCTTCTGTTCGATTGGGGTGAACCACGGTGATGTGGCCGACCTTCCGCTGGGGCTGGATAGACTTTCCGTAGGTGTGAAAAAAGGTATGGGGAATCTTGGCGACGGCCTGCTTATCGGGCAGGTTGCCGATGCAGTTGATCATGACGCTCGTCCCTTTCAGGTGCACGGGTTTGAGGGGGAGTCCCGTGATGGCGCGTAAGTGTTGCTCAAACTGGGAGACGCTGGCGCCTTCGATGGTCCAGTGCCCGGTGTTGTGGACACGCGGGGCCATTTCATTGGCAATTAATTGGCCGTCTTTCACAAAGAACTCAATCGCCATGACCCCATGGTAGTCGAGATGATTCATGAGATTCAGCATAGTGGTTTTTGCCGATTCAGTCAGGGCTTCATTCCAGTAGGGGGCGATGGTCTGATGCAGAATGCCCTGGTGATGGGTGTTTTCAACCAGCGGGTAAAAGACGGTTTCGCCGTGAATGCTGCGGGCTCCCACGAGGGAGACTTCTGTTTCAAAGGGGACAAAGGCCTCAAGAATGAGAGGCTGATTTTTCAAGGCCTCCCAGGCGGTGTTGACATCGTCTTCCGTACGCAGAACGTATTGGCCCTTGCCATCATAGCCAAAACGTCGTGTTTTGAGTACCGCGGGAAGCCCGAGCTCGTTGACAGCATGGCTAAGATCCAGGCGTGAATCGATGAGGCGATAATCGGCCGTGGGGATCTCGAGCAAACGAAAGGTCGCCTTTTCATGCCCCCGATCTTGGCTGATGGCCAGAGTATTGAGATTGGGGATCAGCGGTTTTTTCTCATGGATGAATTCGGCCATGTCCAGGGGAATATTTTCCGTTTCGAGGGTGATCAGTTCGACGCGGCCACAAAAGCTGTGCCAGAGGTTGGCATCGTTATGTGCATCGACCAGCAGATCAGAGACAAGACCGGCGCAATCATTTTCATTTTTCGCAAGGCATAGGGTGGAGAGATGCATGCTGTGCGCTGCGATGCAGAGCATTTGTGCTAATTGGCCTGCGCCTAAAATACCGACGGTCATGGTCATAGCGGATCCTATTCGAGCGTTAAGTTATCAAGTACGGCCTGGGTTTGCGCCTGACGATGCGCAATGAGGCGTTGTTCAAGGGCTTTGTCTGAAACGGCCAAAATACTGGCCGCGAGTAAGGCAGCATTTTTGGCCCCTGCTTCGCCAATGGCGAGGGTGGCGACAGGAATGCCACCGGGCATTTGAACGATCGAGAGCAGGGAGTCAAGACCTCCGAGTGCTTTGCTTTCGATCGGAACCCCTAAAACAGGTAAATGTGTTTTTGAGGCTATCATGCCTGGCAGGTGCGCGGCACCCCCGGCGCCTGCAATAATGACCTTTAAGCCCTTCGAGGCCGCATGGGTGGCATAGTCCATCAACAAATCAGGGGTGCGATGGGCAGAAACCACCTGAGCATGATAGGGAATTTCCAAGTTTTTCAGTACATTAACCGCCTGCTCCATGGTTTGCCAGTCACTTTGTGACCCCATGACTACGCCGACGAGAGGAGAGGATTTGTCCATGTTCTTGCTCCTGCAAAAAAGGCCATTATACAGAAAAAAACATTACCATTGAGCTACAATTTTTGGGATAATGCCGGTTCTTTGTTCGGGGTGAGCTATTGCTCATAGGGGCTTCAAACGATATGCGACTCTGTACTCTATTAATACTCGCTGCGATAAGCTTCAGCTCGGCCGTGCTTGCGGAAAAGCTCTACATTTATAATTGGTCCGATTATTTTGCCCCCGACACGATTTCACGTTTTGAAAAAGAAACGGGCATCGAAGTCGTCTACGACGTCTACGACAGCAACCAAATTCTTGAAGCCAAGCTTTATGCAGGCAACACCGGTTATGATCTGGTCTTCCCTACCAATTATCCTTATTTTTATCGTCAGGTCCATGTGGGTATTTATCAGCCGATTGACCCCAAAGCTGTTCCTGCATTAGCAGGCGTGGATCCCGCCTTGAGCAAACCGCTTGTGATCGATGATAAATTAATGGGGGTGCCTTATTTATGGAATACCGTGGGGATCGCTTACGATCAAGACAAAATCAATAAAATCTTTGGGGGCCACCCTCCCAGCGATTCCTGGGCTTTCGTGCTTGATCCCGATAACATGAAAAAATTAGCTGGCTGCAAGGTGGCTTTTTTAGACAGCCCCATTTATCTGTATCCGATTATTTTGAACTACTTGGGTTTAAAGCATGACAGCCAAGATTATGCTGATTTTCAACGCGCCACAGAAATCATGACAGCCATTCGTCCTTATATTGTGTACTTCCATGATTCCCAATATTTAAATGATCTGGCCAATGGCAATATCTGCGTGGCCGTGGGTTGGTCTGGCGATCTCGTGATGGCGCGCAATCGAGCGAAAGAATCTGGGAATAAAATCAATATTCGTTACATGAACCCCAAAGAGGGCTCGCTCTTTCTCTACGACGTGATGGCGATTCCTGCCACTGCCAAAAACGTAGAGTCAGCACAGAAATTCATGAACTTTATTTTGCAACCTAAAGAGATGGCTGATTTAACGAATAACATCAGTTATCCCAATCCTGTACATGCTTCACGTCAATACATGAAAAAAGAGATACTCGCTGATCCGGCTATATTTCCAAGTGAAGCCACCATGGCGCATTTTTTTGCGCCAACAGAGCTTCCTTTGGCATTGGAAAAGCGCATTAATCGCGATTGGGCAAAAATGAGGGTGAGTAACCAATAAATGGCAAAAAAAGAAGATTACATACGCATTGAAGGCGTGAGCAAACGTTACGACCGTGTCACCGCAGTAGACAACGTTGATCTATTGATTCAAGAAGGTGAAATATTTGGATTGATGGGCAGCTCTGGTTGCGGCAAGTCAACGCTTTTGCAAATTCTTGCTGGCCTGGAAACTCCGACGAAAGGTCGTATTTTCGTTGACGGCGAAGACATGTCCAAAATGCCGCCTCATAAGCGCCCTATCAACATGATGTTTCAATCCTATGCCTTATTTCCACACATGAGTATCTGGAAAAATATTGCCTTCGGATTGCAGCAAGACAAACTTCCTAAATCTGAAATTTACAACCGTGTCGATGAAATGCTTGAGATCATGCGTCTCAAAGATTACGCGGATGCAATGCCTCACACCTTGTCCGGTGGACAGCGCCAACGCGTGGCCCTCGGTCGCAGCTTGGCGAAGCGGCCAAAATTATTGCTGCTCGATGAGCCCATGGGCGCGCTGGATAAAAAGCTTCGCGATCGCATGCAGCTCGAAGTGGTTGGCATTCTCGAAAAACTCGGGGCCACCTGTTTACTCGTGACTCACGATCAAGACGAAGCCATGACCATGTCGGCCCGCATCGGCATCATGGACAAGGGTGAAATCGTTCAAATCGGCACACCCAATGAAGTGTACGAATATCCGAATTGCACCTTCAGCGCAGAATTCCTCGGATCAGTGAATTGCTTTGAAGGCAAAATCGATTCAGCTCAAGGCGAAAACACCGTGATTGATGTGCCGGAGTTGCAAGGCCAGGTCAGCATGATGCGTGATCTGTCTCTGCCAGAGGGCTTACAGGTTTGGGTGGCAGTGCGCCCCGAGAAAATCATTTTAACCCTGGAGCGTCCACAAGAAACATTCAACGTGGCCAAAGGCAAGGTCTATGACATCGCCTACATGGGAAGTCATTCTATTTATCACGTGAAACTTGAGTCGGGTAAAAAAATCATGACCAATGTTTACCACAGCGATCGTTTCATTACAGAGCCGATTACCTGGGAAGATGAAGTCTACATTCATTTTGAGCCTGAAAGTGCGGTGGTGTTGCAAGGATGATGAGCGTAAAACGTGTAAAAGCAAGCTTAGCCACGGGGCGCACCTGGGTACTCGGAATCCCTTATTTTTGGTTGATTCTCTTCCTGGTCGTGCCCTTTGTGATGATTTTCAAGCTGAGCTTCAGCGAAATGACCATCGGTTTGCCTCCGTACACGCCCTTCTTGACGATCAACGATCTCATTGTCAATTTGCACATCAATTTTAATAATTATTTCGCAGTCTTTTTTGATGGCTATTATGCAGCTGCTTATCTTAACTCGATCAAGGTCGCTGTGATTGCGACACTGGGTTGTCTTTTGATCGGTTATCCGATGGCTTATTGCATCGCTCGCGTGGAAGGCAGCCTGCGCTCCCTATTATTAATGCTCGTGGTCTTGCCCTCCTGGATTTCATTCTTGCTCCGCGTTTATGCCTGGATGGGTATTTTGCAAGACAACGGTCTGATTAATCAGTTTTTGATGTACCTTGGCCTCATCGAAACCCCGATTCAGTTCATGTACACCTCTTTTGCCATTTACTTAGGCATTATTTACGCTTACCTGCCTTTCATGGTTCTGCCGGTCTATGTTTCTGTTTCAAAAATGGATTGGACCTTGCTCAATGCGGCAGCCGATTTAGGGGCGCGTCCTTGGCAGGCCTTTCGTCGAATCACTCTGCCCCTGACCTCGCGAGGAATCATCAGTGGTAGCTTATTGGTCTTTATTCCTGCAGTCGGTGAATTTGTGATCCCCGATTTATTGGGGGGCTCAAGCTCGAACATGATTGGTCGTGTGATGTGGCAAGAGTTTTTCTCAAACCGCGATTGGCCTTTGTCTGCAGCCTTGGCGACAGTCATGCTGCTTCTTCTGCTCGTTCCGATTTATATTTTCTCCCGTGTCGAGCAAAAACAACAAAGCGAGGGCTGAAATGTTTAAGCAATCAAAATTCGTCCAATTCTCAACCGTGCTTGGGTTGATCTTCTTGTATGCGCCGATTTTTTTGCTCATTATTTATTCCTTCAATGAGTCGCGTCTCGTGACCGTTTGGTCTGGGTTTTCAACCAAATGGTACAGTGCGCTCTTTGAAGACACGCGTTTACTGAATGCTGCCTGGACCAGTTTACGCATTGCTCTGGCCACCGCGACCAGTGCTACGATCTTAGGAACACTGGCAGCTTATGCCCTCACGCGTTATCGTCTGCGCAAAAGCGGCGCTTTATTCAACGTCTTGATCCGCACCCCGCTGGTCATGCCTGAAGTGATCATGGGTTTCTCCTTATTACTCTTGTTTGTTGCCATGCAGCAAATTTTTGGATTCCCCCAAGGGCGGGGCATGCTGACCATTTGGATCGCGCACACCACCCTGGCCCTGGCCTATGTCACGATTGTGATCGCGGCACGCTTACAAGAAATGGATAAAAGTTTATTGCTGGCAGCCACCGATTTGGGCGCAACTCCTTTAGTTGCCTTCACCCGCATCACCCTGCCCTTTATTGCGCCTGCCCTGATCAGTGGTTGGCTTTTGGCCTTCACCCTCTCCTTTGATGATCTCGTGATCGCCAGTTTTGTTTCTGGCCCCGATTCCACCACACTGCCCATGCTGGTCTATTCTAGCGTTCGTATGGGCGTTAATCCCAAAATTAACGCTTTGGCTACATTGATGATCACCATCGTGACTACTATGGCGATTCTTTGCAGCGTGATTATGATGCGGCTCAATCGCAAGAAGTGAAACAACCCCGCACTCTCAGCGCTCAATCTGAACTCAGCTCGGCCCCTTCAAAGGGGCATGAGGATCTGAAAATCTAGATTGTGCGATCCTCATGCCCCTTTGAAGGGGCCGAGTTAGGTTTCAATAAGGCGCTGAGCGTGTGGGGTTGTTTCCCCGGCTAGGTTTACAGAAGGATCTCAAGATGGCCAAACTCTACTTTTACTACTCCACCATGAACGCGGGTAAATCGACCTTATTACTCCAGTCGAATCATAATTATCAAGAACGTGGGATGAAAACGCTCATCCTAACCCCTAAAATTGATACGCGATTTGAAGAGAATCATGTCCATTCCCGTATTGGCTTGAAATCGCCCGCCCTAGGCTTTGAGGGGAAAGATAATTTATATGATCTGATCAACGTCCGTCATGAGGAGTCTGCACTTTCATGTATTTTTGTCGATGAAGCTCAGTTTTTAAATAAGCAACAGGTGAATGAGCTCAGCGACGTTGTGGATATTCTCAATATCCCTGTGATCTGTTATGGCTTGCGCAATGATTTTCAGGCAGAACCATTTGAGGGCAGTATTTATTTACTCACCTGGGCGGATGAATTAACCGAAGTGAAAACCGTCTGTCACTGCGGTCGTAAAGCCAATCATGTGGTCCGTTTAAATGAAGCGGGCCAGGTGGTCAAACTAGGTCAGCAGGTGGAAATCGGCGGCAATGATAAATATGTCTCGATGTGCAGAAAACATTTCAAGCAAGCTTTTGATCAAGCCTCTGACAGTGTGAGTTTGACGGCGTAGTGTCGGGCGTTTTAGCCTGTGTTTGACTGTTGTAAAGCGGGTTGAAGCCGCCGTGTTGCTTGGCATTGGGTTGATCTGAAGTTTTCAAGCCCAAGGGTTCGGAGGACAAGGTCCGTTGCTCGGGAAAAACGATCCCCGTCCCCTGAGATTTAATGCGATAGGCATTCGCCATCACGCAGGCACTTTGCACAACCATCAACCCAGCACCAAAAGCCGGATTCAAAAAACCTGGAAAGGCAAAGATCGCCAGGGCAACAAAACCAAGTGATAAAAAATTATAGGCAAAACTGATCCCCAGATTCTGTTTGATAGACCTCATGGTTTGCTTGCCCACCGCAAAGATTTGCAAAATAGGCATGAGGGAGGTGTTTGTTAAGGTGATGTCCGCCGTTTGTTCAGACATCGGATCGGTCGCAGGTGAGCTGATCACCACGCCTAAATTGGCGCGTGTGATGGCTTCGGCATCGTTGCCCGAATCACCGAACATCGCCACTTGTTTGCCATTGTCGCGTAATGCTTGGATGAAATCTTCTTTATCCTCGGGTTCGCAATCGGTGATGAAGTGAGAATGATCTAAGCCGAGTTCATGCGCATATTGTTTGGCGGTCTCGCGATTGGCCCCGGTTAAAATTCGCAGGCTTTTTTTCTGTTGGAGCAGCGTTTGAATCACTGTTTTTGCATCATCGCGCAAGGGGTCTTTCATCAAAAAATGCGCCCGCACCTGTCCATTTTTGGTGAAATAAATCACATGATTGGCATCAAGCGTGTCAACGACTTTGCATGAAGGCTGAGTGAAGGCACTGTTGCCGATTTTATAAACATCCTTGCCAATCACGACCTCGATGCCATGATGCGATGGCTTGATGTGATCAAAAACAATTTTTTCACTCGGCGTTCCGACCGCCTTGAGAATTTCTTTGGCAATCACATGATCGGATTGGGCTTCCATGGCCGCAATGATCGCAAGGTATTTTGGATTCGCCTTCCAGCTGAGTACTCTGGGCTCATTGCGTGTCAGCGTCCCATTCAAATCAAAAACAACCGTATCGACCGTGGAGGCGGCTTCCAGGCCTTTGGCTGTATTGAAAGTGAGGCCCTGATTTTCAATTTTCTTCAAGCCGAATTTCACTGCCAAGGAGGTGATAAAGCCCAGGGTGCAAGGACAGGCACAGACTAATAAATACAAGGCAGCTCTGATCCCCAGCACAGGACCGAAAAACAGGCTCGCGATAATCCCAACACCCATCGCAGTTATCAACAACGCAGGAATGAATTTATCCATGACCTTCTGTGTGAACTGTTGGATAGGGGCGGTCTCTGCTTGTGCAAGCTCAAAACATTCGTCCCGATAGGCCAGGTAAGAATCTTCTTCGAGATCCGTGACTTCCATGAGGATTTCTTCAGAAGCGACTTCCATGCCTGCGCAGAGTTCATCTCCGGCTTTCATTGAAATGGGTTCAATCTTGCCTGTGTGGACGGTAAACGAAAGATCTGCATTTGGACTCAAGAGAATGCCATTCAAGGGCACGCAAGCACCGCGAGGCACTTTGATGAAGGATCCTATCACCGGTTTTTTATCATCGCGATAGCGCTGGGCCCGGGTTCGATCAACAAATTTTGGGGGATTGCCCTTGTTTTTTTCAAAGGATGCTTCGAGCCATTGTCCTGCGCGTCTGAAACCGAAAATCATCAACGCTGCTTCGATCATCATGGGCATGATGGGGAAAAATAGATGAAGAATACTGACGGCGATCGCTGCGATGGCACTCAAACTGAATAAGAAATCCATGTTCAGCGAGGATTTATTCTGCTGTCCTTTCGGTCGGAGTCCTTCCCAGGCATTTTTAAAAGAGTTTGCCCCGAGGACCCCTGTCAGCGCTGCACCGCCAAAAATCATCGTAAAGTGGGCCCAGTTGGGAATGGCAATGTTCATCAGCATTAATAACATCAAGCCCGCCCCAGAAATACTGCCTAGCGCGGCTTGCTGCCAGTAGTAGTGGTTTTCTTGGGGAATGAAGGGGGTGGCTTTGATTTCTTGTGAGGGAGGAAGTATTTCAAGAATTTCGTCGTTGGGGGGAATAAAATTTTGAATGGGATCCGTTTCCGTGGGCAGCCAATCTTCGACGATTCTGCGAAGTTCTTCTCGTGCTTTTTGTTCGGGTAAGGCGTTGCTTTTATCGAGCCAGACGGTGAGGGTTTTTTGCTGCACATTGATATGCTGTTTTTTTATTTTCAGACGATCTTTGTGTTCGTTTAATTCGCTGTAGAGGGGGACAACGCAGCCTTCACAGTAGATCTTGATGTTATTAAATCTGTAAAGTTTTCTTTTTGCCCTCACCCTAACCTCCAAAGATCCGCGTAGGGGCTAATACGGCTGGTACTCCAGCCAATTAGCCCGCAAGCCCGTAGGGCTTGTAAAACAATGTCAAACGCTGCGCGTTAGCGGGCTAATTGGCTGGAGTACCAG
>CAYMDW010000006.1:0-33265 GCA_964389615.1 uncultured Gammaproteobacteria bacterium
CGAAACCTTGCCTAAAATCCAAAACAGCACAGCTGCGACAAGTGCCTTATATCGCATGAGTGAACTCCAGAAAGCCGTCCAAAATATGCAGCAGGACCTACCAGCCAGTCGCCCGCGAAGTAAATGATGTGCCCACAGGGGTACTCCCCTAGCGTTCAATATCGCTCGACCACGACCGCGCACAATTGCGCCAGAAGATCTGAGACGAATCACGCGAGTGAGATTGCAATATTTTTTAAAATTGAAGACTGAGAAAAGGTTTTCAAGCCCGTCTTTCTTGCACTGATCAACCAAGGATTTTCTTGAGCAAATAATGCATTAATGCAGGACATGCCATGAGCCATGAAAGTATTCGGAAGCTTACGACGTCGCTGGTATTTTTTGAGCAAAAGCGAATTCGTCCAGTAAAGGGGGGAATGCTGCAATAAGAGACTGGTCAGACACTGTGCGTCTGCGAATCCCAGATTAACGCCCTGCCCCGCCAAAGGATGAATGCTGTGAATCGCATCGCCCAAGAAAACCACATTTTTTTTAAAATACTGATCGGCCACTTGAATTTTGAGCGGAAATTTGGCCAAAGGGGAATTCATCACGATAGCACCGTAATGGTATCCAGAAGCCTGCATCAATTCCTCAGCCGTAAATTCAGCTGCGTCACTGGGCCGAGTCCATACGATCGAAGCCTGATGCGGATCAGGCAAAGGCAAAAATGCCAAAGGCCCGGTGGGCAAAAAAATCTGCCAGGCTTGGTGATGGTGAGGGTTTTCAAGCTTCACTGTGGTGACCCAGGCAGTTTGTTTGTAATCGTGGGTAAAAGTCGGGATATTCAAGGCCTGGCGCAGCTGCGAGTGCAGCCCATCGGCGGCAATAACAAGATGGCGGTCCTGTGCCTCGTAGACGAATTTGCTTGAAAACTCAGCATGGATATTCGGGTGATTTAAACAGGCTTGCTGGGCAGTGGCGATAATATGATTATTTTCAGCAATCACGCCCAATGTTGATAAGCCCTGATCTGCCGCATTAAAACATAAAGATTGCCCCTGATCTTCAACGCATAAAGTTTCGAAAACGCCCATGCGCTTGGGATTAAGATCAGACCAAACTCCCGAAAATTTAAGCCAATGGATGGATTCACCATTTAATGCAACCACCCGTAAATCAGGCTTTTCACTCGGCACGAGCGCGGGCAGTGCATCGATTAAATGTACAGAGATATCCCGATTGGCCAAGGCTAAAGCAGTGGTTGCGCCGACCAGGCCCGCGCCGACAATAGTCACTTTAGGGGGCATGATTTTCCTCCCGCATTAAACTACCGCCATGGCTCGATAAACCCATGAATGATCTGGCCAGTGCATGTTTAAAAAAGCTGAGATGATCCAGCGCAAATAATCCTGCGCTGCGAAAACATCTTAATGAGCGCGGTTTCACCCATTCGTTTAATTGATCCGTCCATTGCATGACCTGCGATTGAGCGGCTGCACTGGCTTGGGCATACTCTGCTAAGACGAAAGGATCACCCAGATCTTGTCGATGCGCGATCACGCGATCATACAACATGGCCAGATCACGCAAGGCAATATTTAAGCCCTGAGCTGCAATGGGACTGATGGTATGGGCCGCATTGCCCATTAATACGGTGCGTCCCGCGACAGTTTCATTCGCCTGCATCCAGGTGAGTGGGTAAGAAAATCGCTTTCCCAGATCTGAGAGCAGACCTTGGCGCTTGCCGAGAATATTTTGAAGCATTTGAATATACTGTTCGGATGATTCGTTTATCAAATCATCAAAGTGTTCTTTGTCGACCGTCAGTACGCTCGTCATACGACCCTTACCTAAGGGCAACAAGGCCAAGACCCCGTGGTCCGTGAAACGCTGAATGGCGACTTGTTCGGCCTCTGAGGTAAGGGTGAGATTCGCGACAATGGCCTGTTGTTGATAATCTTTTTGAGTGACCTGTAAATTAAAATAATCACGGGCAAAAGAATCGGTGCCATCGCAGGCCAGGATTAATTTCGCAAAGATCTCTCCATTAATGCAGGCCTGATCTTCCCCGGTTTCGATGCTGTTGACGCTGAAAGGAGCAAGAATTTGAATCTTGGGATGGGCTTCGACTGCCTCAAATAAACAACGCGCCAGGGCGGTGGCAGGCACCACATGACCTAAGGCGTCCAGTTGATAATCCTGGGCATCCATTCGACATTTGCCAAAACTGTGTTGCTCGGAAATTAAAATTTTTCGGATCGGAGTTGCATGGGGCAGTAAATCAGACCATAAATCTAGGGAGCGAAATAAAATACAGGAGGTGTGGGCGAGCACAATCGCCCTCCCCTCGGACTTGAGAAATTCTGTCAGATCAGGTTTTTTTGCCTCGAGAAGAACAATAGAAAAGCCTGCACGCGCAAAGGCGAGCGCAGTTGTGTAACCCATCAGGCCGCCCCCGATGATGGCGATCTCATGCACAGCAAGCCTCAACTTCTTCAATACTCTTGGGCGCCTCGTGAGAAAGCACATAAGCGCCATTGTCCGTGACCTGCACATCGTCCTCAATGCGAATGCCGATATTGTGCCAGCGTGGGTCTACATCGTCTGCAGGCGCGATATAAATCCCTGGCTCCACCGTGACCACCATGTTGGGTTCTAATTTGCGTGGCTCGTCATTCACTTTATAAGCCCCGACATCATGCACATCCAAACCGAGCCAGTGCCCACAGGAATGCATGTAAAATCGGCGGTAAGCTTTCGTTTCAATCAGCTGATTGAAATCTCCCTGGAGTAATCCCAGCTCAAGTAATCCTTGAGTGATGTCACGAGCGACCTGCTCTTGGACAGATTCCCAGGGGATGCCCGGTTTGATCATTCGAATGGCATTTTCTTGTGCATGTAAAACCACTTGATAAATCTGACGCTGCGGCTCAGAAAATTTGCCGTTGACGGGAAAAGTGCGAGTGATATCTGCCGCATATAAACCGTATTCACAAGCCGCATCCACCAGCACTAAATCGCCGTCCTTGAGCACTTGATTGTTTTCACGGTAATGCAAGATGCAGGCATTTTCACCGCCGCCGACGATTGATTCGTAGGCCAGGCCATTGGCCCCATTTTTTTTGAATTCGAATTCATAAAAAGCAGCGAGCTCGCATTCATTCATCCCAGGCTTCACATAGTTCATTGCTTTTTTGTGTGCCTGAGCGGAAATAGAAGCGGCTTTTTTCATCAGGGCAATTTCAGCTTCGGATTTAATCAAGCGTTGTTCGGTGAGCAAGGCTTCGGCTTCTTTGGTTTTTTCTGTTTTGCCATTTTTGAATCGAAGGAGTTCCGCTTCCAGTATTTGATTCGAAAACACCTCATCGAAACCGTATGCTTGACGCGCTTGCTCTTGACCAATAATACGCCCAGTCCAAATTTCTTTTTCGGGATTTTTTTCTTGGCAAAATAACATGGATTTGCCCTGGGTTAAGACCAGGGTTGCCTGGGGTTCAGGGAAGCCGCATAGATAAGCAAAATTGTTCGCTTGGCGATATGGATATTCTGCGCTTTCAGTCCGCATGACCACAGGGGCCGAGGAAATCACGACGATGGCATCTTTGGGCAGCTGGCTCATCAGACGCTTTTGACGATCGGCGTATTCTTGTCGGCTTATCATGAATTATCCTAATGTAAATAAGGGGAATGCTGTCCTGTTTGTGTGCGCCCGGCTAAAATATCTTGGTGAATTAAGGTCACCGCAATACGAAGATACTCAACCACTTCGGCATAATTGTCTTCACCGTAGGGGTCATTTTCAACGTCAATGCTCACCTCGGTGATATCCTCCATGTCGGCCATGGCCTCTTGAGCATCGGTCTGTAAAAAAGGCAGCGGATCAATTTTACCGCCCTTGATCGCGCGGATAAAACCCAGACACCATTCGCTGACCGCATGGACCCTGTCTTCCAGGCCATCTTCATCGTCAGGCAATAATAGCTGAAGAATGTAATGAGGGTCACCGAGCTGTTCAACGCTTGCCTCGGCGATCGACAAAAACATGTGTTGAAGGCGAATATCCAGTGTGGCCCAACTGTCTGGTTTTTGGGTTAAAAAATCGACCCACTGCTTGGGGGAGTAGTGGCGGCCGCCGACAATCAGGCCCATCCAGCAGCCATGGGCAAAGCTGGGGTGCACATCGAGCATCACGCTCGCAAACATGTTGGCGACTTCGTCGTAATGGGGGAGCTGTTTTATATTAGACATCTAACTGGCCTTGCTGGTTTAGACTCGTCATTCTATCATAGGACATAGGCGGCTGGGGTGCAGAGTTACTGCTAACGGCGCTCAAAATAAATCATCCAGGGTGACGAGCTGAGCGATCATTTCCTCTGAATAGAGTGTTTGTTTCATTCCACTCGCAGAAATGAAGGTTAAAAATATTTGCTTCTGGGTTCCCGTTTTTTTGACAAAAACATCAGATTTTCGTTGTAAATTCGCAGCCTCCGCTTTGTCTAAAATATAGGGCTGTTCAGTGTATTTTATTTCACACAGATTTATCGCGCCATCCCTGCGATCAAATAACAGATCAATTTGCGCCCCACTGTTTATCTCACCTTTTCTAGGAGCATAACGCCAGGTATCTGGGATGGCAGTAGGGTTTAATTTTAGCGCTTTTCGTATTTCGGATAAATGCTGGTAACAAATAGATTCAAAAGCATAACAGGCCCAAGCATGCCAAGCGGGAGTTCCTCGCAGATGCTCCCAATAGCCTGGGTCCATCGATTCATTCAGCAGGGTATCTTTAATGGGTTCTATCCAGCTTAAATAAAAATGAGTATATTCATCGATCAATCTATAATAAATACCCTTTTTCTTATTGAAGTGCGGTTTAAACTTGATGAGAAAGCCTGTTTCGACAAGTTCATTTAGCTTCTTAATCGCCGTTCCGCCATTCTGAATTTGCTCGGATTTTTGTATTAATTCGCTTTGCTCGATACCGTATCGATGTGTTGAGACCACCCTTAATATATCAATATATCCTTTAGAATCTTCAAACAACGAACTGAATAAATTATCAAACTCTTTGAACAGGAGGCCATTCTCGCGAAATGCCAGAGACTCAATCAGTTGCGTGGCCGTTTGTCCTTTCATGATAGAAGCGACATAATAAGGAATTCCCCCTGTTGCCATGTATATTTCGGTGATTTGTTTATGCTTGAGCTTGGCACCCTTGCTTGACAAAAAAAGTTTCATTTCTTTCAATTTAAAGGGTTTGAGTTGAATTTTTCGTGTAATTCGATTATGCAATCCTCCCTTCTGATTAATTATTTTCCGAATAATCCAAGCGGCAGAGGAGCCACAAATAATTAATTTGATACGCGGATCAGTGGACCAATATTGATTCCAATAATATTCGAGTGTTTCAAGCAAACGAGATTTTCTGCCTACCATCCAGGGGAACTCATCAAAAAACAAGACCACAGGCTGACCTGATTTAACGTGCAAATTGATTGCTTGCCGCAATATCTCAAAGGTGTCAAACCAGTTTTCTTTTTCTTTGAGTTCTGCACCCTGATAAAAAACTTGACCGATGGTTATGGTAAAGCCACGGATCTGCTCAGCCATGGTTCCATTTTTTTGACCTGTGACACGAAAAAATGGGATTTTTTTATTTCCAAAGAAATTTTGAATGAGGTATGTTTTTCCAATGCGTCTACGACCATAGAGGGCCAAAAATTCAGCCTGCCCACTCTGCAACATGGCCTCAAGAAGCTCACACTCCTCAAGTCTTCCTACCAAATTTGACATGATCCCCCTCCCAAAGATAGCGCTACTTATAATGCTACTATAAGTAGCGCTATAAATCAAAAAACATAAAGATAGCGCTACCTATATCCGCATTATAAGTAGCGCTATAAATCAGAATTCGGCAACTATCTGATTCTTATGTATCTTTCCTTCTGAGGTTGAGCGCGCATGGGGCTCACTCCCTTGTCTGGCACGGTGGGAGGGTTTGCTGTTTTGGGATACTGCTGGTTAAAATAGACCTCCAGTCCAAGATTCACCAAGCCCAGGCCTGAAATCACCAAGGCCGGAATTTTGTATTTCGTCAGGAACATAATCATTCTCCTTTTTTCAAGAAGTTGCATCATAACGCAATTGACGCGAGTCAGTACTCGAGATATCATGGGCTTAAGTTATTCACCCCCATTTTTTTTGGAATTCATATTATGTCAGATACATTATTTCATGATCTCGAAACCCGCATTGAATCTCTCGTGAAAGCTTGCCAACAGCTGCGTAAAGATAACCACTTTTTGAAAGAAGCAAACGACGAACTTGAGCTAGAATGTGAAGACCTGCGTGAAAAACAACTCGCAGCTCGAGCCAAACTCGAAAAAATAGTGGAACAACTTAAATCAATGGAATTGAGCCCCGAACATGAAATATGAAAAAACCGCGATCACTGTCGAAATCCTAGGCAAACGTTACAGCGTGGCCTGTCCTGACGACCAGGTCGAAGCCTTAATCCAATCGGCCCATTATGTGGATGGCAAAATGCGCGAAATTCGCGAAACTCGCCGAGTGGTTGGCTTAGATCGAATTGCGGTAATGGCTGCTCTGAATATTGCCCATGAACTATTGACAGAACATGGTCAAGCAGTCGAATATAAACAGACGCTAGAAATGAAAATGCGTCACCTGACCGAGTCACTAGACGAAGCGATGATCCTAGCCCCTCTGGAGCTGCGTCGCGAAAACGATTAAATTTGGTGTGTCCCTTTTTATGGGGCTCTGCTGAGTGTCTTGAGCCGATACTCTGAAACACTGGAGGTTCTATCGTCTGTTGCTGTTGTGCATGCCCAACTTGTTTGGGAAGCCTGATGCAATACAAGAACTTCCCCCTGAACCCTTGGGTTCAAGGCATAAGTGGGGTTCCTAAAATTGGATGCACCATCCTATTCTGCTGTGAGAGGCTTAGACATTGGATAGAACCACCCTCAAAGCAAGGCGCCTTGCCCTCTCTCCAGCCTTTCAAGCGCAATCTGCTCAGGCCATTGCGGCCCAAGTCCTCGCACAAAGTTTCTTTCAAGAAAGCCAAGACATTGCCTTTTACTGGCCCATCAAAGGCGAGGTTTCACCGCATCCCCTCATGGAAGCGGCTCAAGGGCTGGGTAAACGCTGCTATTTGCCCGTTTTAGCCCAAGATAAGTCTGATCATCTCTGGTTCATGCCCTTTCATCCAGACACTGTTTTAACAAATAATCGTTATGGAATCCCTGAGCCCGAGCTTGATCTGGATCGACTTTTCCCACCTCAGGATCTTGATCTTGTGATCACCCCGCTCGTGGCCTTCGATGCACGATGTCATCGCGTGGGAATGGGTGCAGGATTTTATGATCGGACCTTTGCTTTTTTACAAAAGAGCCCTCGGCCTCCAAAGCCCCTCTTATGTGGGCTTGCCTACCGTTTTCAGCAGGTCCATGACACGGGCCCCCAACCCTGGGATGTCACCCTGGATTACGTGGTCACGGATGAGTTTTGCCTCAAGGCCATGGGTTCGTAAATAATCCACGCCAAACTGAGCCAACATCGCGATGATGAGCACCACACTCAGTATGCCTAAAATGTCATTTCTTTGGTCCATAAGAACTCCCCCACCTTTTCGTTATCGGCATGCAAGATCGAAAATGTAGGGGAAAAGAGATTATTTCATTCGAAAAGAAGGCCTAGTGTAATATTTGCCTACAGGCTCTGTCGAAATGATATTCGCAGGCTTATGGGAAAAGGATTGATTTAAGCTACTCAGGACCTCGGATAAAGTAGGCAACTGGTCATAGGGCAAATCTTTCCATTGGCGAATACGCACCCAGGCAGGCGTCAGTATTTGTCTGAACCCCTCGTCTGCATGAGAGTAGGCTGTGCCCAAGCACAGATCTGCCGTCACAAGAAAAGCATAGAGATCATTCTTCGGCGTGTATTTCACCCCAAGACCGCTGTGAAAATCTCGAATACTTTGTTTTAGCCAATCATCATGTTGGAAGCCCGGAGTCCCTGCGATGTGACGCACCCCTGCAGCCCCAGCGTCCATTGAGATCATAAACTCCAAATCGACTAAAGAAAGATTGTAAGTGGCACTGTTAAATACGATATTCCGAGGTTTGAAATCGACATGCAAATACCCTCTGGCATGCATTGCACTCAGTGCTTGTCCACTTGCTAATAAGAGATTCACAATTTTTTGAGGAGCAGACGAAGGATCATCGATAATAGTTTGCAAGGAATGATTGCCTCGGTAACTCTGGAACAAGTAAGCTTTTGTCCCCACTCCCAGGCTGCATCGTGTCATGTGCTGGACCGGCGAATTGAGTAGCCGGTTATTCGCCGCTTCTTGCCTTGAAGAAATAAGGTGATCTATTGCCAGAACGTTAGTTGGGCGACGAATTTTTAAAAACATTTTTTGCCCTGTCACAATATTCACCACAAGCTTAGTGGCGACTTCTTTCCCTTTAGATTTCCAGCTCTTATGTCCAGGTAAAACAAGCCAATGCGTCATCGTCGAATTTGTATCTGACTCATAAATATGCCAAAGCGAAAATCGTATCCCTTTCTTCAGATCTTTTTTTGTTTTATATTCAAAGGGTATTTTTTTTGCTCTATCACAGATCAGACTGTAAGAGATTGTCTCTTGGGCTGAGAGCTGGATGCCCTCTGTGGCGAGGCAAGCCCTCACCTGTTCGTTAAAATAACTCATAGAAAATACTCCTGCATAATCGCTTATGTTGGAAGTATAGCAAAGTGATGATTGATCGCTGGTCAAATAAGAATTAGGTGATTTTTTTTTATTTTTTCTTGAAGATCAAGGGGCTCGGGCCTGTGGTATCCCTCGGGCCCCTTTCAAGGATCAATGAGTTTCGGTATCTTCATGCGGTGGGTCGATGGCCACTTCTTCAGGAATTTTATGGGTCTTATCAGAAAAATATTCGTCAGTGATTTTCTTCACCATGGTCGAGAGTAAGAGCAGAGAAAGAATATTGGGAATCGCCATCAACACGTTTGCGATATCCGCCATGCTCCAGACCATATGCAAAGGCCCAAGCGCACCAATTAAAATTAATGCGATAAACACAACGCGGTAAGGGAGAATAGCCTTATCACCAAACATGAATTGAATTGCTCTGTCACCGTAGTAAGCCCAAGCAATAATCGTAGTGTAAGCAAAGAAGACCAAGCCCACGCCCACAACAATGGCGCCCAAGGTCCCGGCCATATCGCCAAAACCGGCGGCTAAACCCGTTTCAAAGGCGGAGGCAGATAAACCCGCCCCTTGGAGTCCTGCAGGCAGAGTCTCTCCCCAGTGGCCTGTGACAACAATCACCAAGGCTGTCATCGTGCAGATGAGCATCGTGTCGAACCAGGGGCCGATCATGCCAATTAAACCGGCACGGACAGAATAATTTGTTTTCGTCGCAGCGAGCGCAATCGGGGCCGTGCCCAAACCTGTTTCAGAGGCAAACAAGGCACGCGCCACCCCGAATTGAATCGCTGCGCCCAAGGCCCCGGCACCAGCGGCCTCAGGGTTCAGTGCGTAATGAAAAATCGTACCAAAGGCAGCGGGCACTTGATCGGCATGAAACACGAGGATAGTGATGGCTGCAGCACAGTAAGCGAAAGCCATGATCGGCACGACGACAGTCGCCACGTGGGCGATTCGCTTCACGCCCCCTAAAATAACCACAGCGACGCTGATACAAATAAGAACAGCAATATGCAGTTGGTACTCAAAGGCATCAGGAAAAACATAGACAAGACCGTCCACGACCGAATTCGCTTGGACCATGCCCCCGGTCGTAAACGAGGCCAGCAGGGTGCAAAAGGCGAATAGCATCGCCAACTTGGGCATATTCAGGCCATATTTCAGGGTGTACATAGGCCCCCCAGAAATTTCACCGTGACTGTCCACGCGACGATAATGATGCGCCAAGGTACATGAAGTGTATTTAAGCGCCATGCCGAACAGTGCCGTCACCCACATCCAAAAAATAGCCCCTGGCCCGCCCAGCGTGACTGCAGTCGCTACGCCTGCAATATTCCCGGTGCCAATCGTGCCAGATAAAACCGTGGCCATGGCGCCAAAATTACTGACCTCACCGCGACCTTCTTGGTCATCAGAGCGTTTAACTAAATAATGAAAGGCTAATTTGACTTTGCGAAACTGAATCGCGCGCAGTCGAAAGGTAAGAAAAATGGCTGAACCCAGGAGAAGTAGGATGAATGGATAACTTCTGGCGAAACTCGCGACCAGCTCAACACTGTGTTCAAGAAATTCCATGAGGGTCATCTCCCTGTTATGTATTATTTTGGCGAAGTGACAACCATCTCATATTACCCGCCCCGATGCAAGAGCCTTAGAGCGCATTTAGAGAAAGAGCGGGGTTTTCAACAGAATATGAGGTCAATGCGAAAGCATTAACGCCTTGGTTAGACTGCTGAAGAATAAGATAGGGCTTCTCGACAGCCGTGGGAGCAAGAACCTGCTTTAGAGCCCCGTCTATCTGCTTTTGTGGTTCTGGGCCACTTAGAATAAGATAATCCACCCCTTCTTTTAGAGAGGCTGCTTTGGGATGGTTTGCTAAAAATTGATCGACCCGCCCTTTTCCATTATCGACCATAACAACAAAACCACCCAGTGCCCAAACCGCATTGGCAGCAGAGCCATCGGTCCCGACAAAATCATCGCCAAAGAATACTGGGCGTTGATTAGGTTTGTTGATGATTTTACTCAGTTGATTGATGATTTTTCCTTTATCGATGATGTTCAGGTGCAGTTCGTAATTCATGTCCCCGTCGAGCACTTTAAATTCTTGTGAGCGGTTTTGGTTCTCCGAGAGAAGCTGGTGAAATTTTTTGCTGATCTCAAGCACATCCACCCCGGGAAGGTTTGCTGCTTCCAAGGCGCGCCAATGCAGGGCCAGAGAATAAGTTTTACGCTCAATGAGCTGAGTAAAATCAAAACCAGGGTAACGTGAGCTGAGGATAGAACAGTACTTGGAAGCGGATTCATAGACTTCGTTCAAATGACGAGTTTGACTCTCCGTGAGCGAACAACTCAGGGCTCGTTGATCTAACACGAGTTTGGCCCCATGTTCAAAACCGCCCCGAACAGGCAGTTTATTACCCAATAAGGCGCCCATCTCAGAACATTGACGACCCGTGACAAAAAGGATACCTGTGAAGCCTTGTACACGAAGCTCTTTGTCGAGGGTGGCTAAATGGAGTGCAATATCGCCCTGAGGTCGGGCATCGGCGGGATTCGAAGTAAAGGGGGCTAAGGTGCCATCAAAATCAAAATAAGACTGGTATGCCCCCGACTTAACCAATTGAAATATATCAATTAATCTCATTGGACTGACCCCCACCGATCAAAATAAACTGCGCCATTATAAGCCGACAACCTGGCTTGAGTCAACCGCCAGCAACCCTACTGAGCCGAGTTAACCGAAGCAAGCATATTCTCCGCCTCATCGATGATCATTCGCTTCACGCGTCCACTGACCGCCGTGGTGAGGGTATAGGAGATGGTTTGCGCAGCAAGGGCCACTTGCTCAATCGGCAGACCATTGCCCCAAAGCGTCACAATATCGCCCACAACTGCATCTGGAGCATGAGTTAAGTCCAGCATCATGAGGTCCATGGCGACTCGGCCCACCACCGCACAACGTTGCCCATTGACCATGGCAGGGGCATAATCTTGGATATGCCGAGGGTAGCCGTCGGCATAGCCCGCAGCAATGATGGCCACGCGCATATCGCGCGGACAGCGCCAATGACCGCCATAACCCAGATTATCCCCTTGTTTGCAGGGATTGATGCGGATGATCTGTGTTTTGAGGGTCATGACAGGTTTTAAACCCAAATCATGGCCAGATTTTTCAATGAAAGGAGAGATACCGTACAACATAATCCCGGGACGAACCCAATCTTGATGGGTTTGAGGCCAGGCCATGATCGCTGCTGATTTGGCAATGCTTTTTTCTTCAGGCCATGTCCCAGCAACGCGCTCAAACAAATTAAACTGCTCTTGCGTAAAGGTTTGCTCACATTTTTCAGGCGCAATCAGATGAGTCATGATTTTGAACGGTTGTTTGACATGCGGATGATGCTTGAGTTGATCGTAAATTTTAGGCGCTTGCTCTGGGCTGAACCCTAAACGACGTAGGCCTGTATCAATTTTCATCCAGACAGAAAATTGATGTGTGCCCTGATAAGCATTCAACAATTCGATTTGAGTCATGTCGTGCACCACGAAATCCAAATCATAACTTTGAGCAATTTCTAATTCTTCTAAAGAAGTGATCCCGCCCATGAGAACAATAGGCTGAGGAATATGCGCCTGACGCAAGGCAATCGCTTCCTCGATACGAGCCACGCCGAAAGCATCGGCGTCCTTCAGGGCAAGCGCACATACCGTTTGACCATGACCATAGGCATTCGCTTTCAGCATGGCCAATACTTTAGAATGTGGCGCATAACGCTTCACTTGCGCCAAATTATGGCGCAGGGCGTTCAGATCAATTTCAACATAAGGCCCGTACATCAGTAGTACCCCTCTCCTTGCCCGCCGGCAAAGTTTTCAAAACGGCAATATTCGCCGCGGAAGGTTAAACGCAAGGTGCCTGTCGGGCCGTTACGTTGCTTAGCGATGATGATTTCAGCGGTTCCCTTCTCAGGCGACTCTTTGTTGTAAACTTCGTCTCGGTAAATAAAGATAATAAGATCCGCGTCTTGCTCAATAGCGCCCGATTCACGCAAATCAGACATGATGGGACGTTTGTTCGGACGATGTTCCAGTTCACGATTGAGCTGAGACAAGGCAATCACAGGCACACGCAGCTCTTTGGCCAATAACTTGAGTGAGCGAGAGATTTCTGAAATTTCAGTGGTACGATTTTCTTTACTGCCAGTCACAGACATCAGCTGCAAATAGTCGATCACGATTAAACCTAAGTCGCCATGCTCGCGCGTGGCACGTCGCGCCCGTGCGCGAATTTCAACGGGGCCCATGCCGGGCGTATCATCAACCAATAACTGTGTTTCAGACAGAATAGAAACAGCCGAACTGAAGCGGGGCCAATCGTCGTCCTGCAATTTACCCGTACGTAAACGGTGTTGCTCGATCTGCCCCAAAGAAGCTAACATCCTCATCACCAATTGATCGCCAGGCATTTCCAGACTGAAGACCAACACGGGTTTTTTTTCTTTGATGATCGCATTCTCGACGAGGTTCATCGCAAAGGTGGTTTTACCCATGGAGGGACGACCGGCGATGATCAGCAAATCAGCGGGCTGAAGACCTGCGGTCATTTCATCAAAATCGGTGTAACCGGTGGCTAGGCCAGTGATGCTGCTGCTGGCATGAAATAAGGTATCGATGCGCTCAACGGCCTTGGCCAGCAGTGTTTTAATCGTGCTGGGGCCAGCAGAACGTGCCCCCTTTTCAGCGATTTGAAACACCTTGCGCTCTGCCTCGTCCAGTAACTCAGTCGGCTTTTTGCCCATCGGCGTATAGCCAATGTCAGAAATTTCAGTACCCACCGAGATCAGCTGACGCAGAATGGAACGCTCATAAACGATGTCTGCGTAAGCAGCGACGTTGGCGGCTGAGGGAGTATTTTTGGCGAGGTCAATTAAATAGGCGAGGCCACCGGCATCATCGAGCTTGCTCATTTCAGCCAAGGCTTCAGAGAGAGTGATCACGTCCAGAGGCTGGTTACGCGCGGCAAGTTGTTGCATCGCACGGTAAATTAAGCGGTGATCGTAGCGGTAGAAGTCTTTTTCACTGACGCGCTCAATGACCTTTTCCCAGGCAGCATTGTCCAGCATCAAACCGCCCAAAATGGAGCGCTCCGCCTCAAGCGAATGGGGCGGGATGCGGAGATCGTCGGCGTTATACGCGGCTGCTTGACTCATGGAAATCCCTTTAGAACGGTTGGCCCTTTTCCCGCAGGGCGGGAAAAAGGCTCAGGATCGCTGCTAAATATCAGGGCAGACAGAGCCGTCCCTGGATTAGCGCGCTGCTTCTGGGGTCACTTCCACATGCACTGTGGCATGAATGCCATGATGCAAGACGATAGTCACCTCGTACTCACCTACAAAACGAATCACGCCGTCTGGCATGCTGATTTCACTGCGGTGAATTTCAATGCCTTTAGAAAGAATAGCAGCTTCTAGCTCATGTGTGCCGATAGAACCGTATAATTTACCTTCATCGCTGACAGCGGCTGGAAGGGTCAGGCGCATGCCATTGAGTTTGTCTGCACGTTCTTGAGCAGCCACATGTTTTTCGGCTTCAATGCGTTCAAGTTCAGCACGGCGTGCTTCGAACTTAGCCAAATTGGCCGCCGTTGCAGGAGCCGCTTTGCCTTGTGGAACCAAGAAATTGCGTGCAAAACCCGCCTTCACATTGACCTTATCGCCCAAAGCGCCTAAGCGCTTGATGCCTTCCATTAGTATCACTTCCATCACTCACCTCTTACTCGTAAATTTACTCAAATTTAAACCAGAATTTAACAGTGCAACCACCGCTAATAACATCAGCGCGAACCAAGTGTTCAGTGCCATCAAGACATACACCAGCACTAAGGCAGGGACGCTGTAACGCTTCCCCATCAGGAAAGCATGCACAAAGCCCAGGCCTGAGACACCCATCAAGACCAGGGCCAAAATGCCCAAATGAATCAAGGTCGTCATGCTTGCCGGGGCAAAAGTCATTGCCAATAATAAGCTTGCACAAACAAAAGCAACTGTCTTGGGTTGCTTTAGGCCGTGAAAATCAAGCTGAAAGCCCCCCGGATTATAAGCCCGGGCTTGAAGCCAGCGCGCCAACATCAGAAGGCTCACTTGGAGCAGTCCGATGGACAGGGGCCAACCCAACATCAGAGCACGGACAGCTTCTTTGAAATCCTGGCCTGGCAGAAAGCCCATCAGCTGAGCTTGGGTCATGCCTGAGGCCTTCATGCGGCAATCAAAAAAGGCCATCCACTCATCTAGACTGGGGGGGCCTTGAAATAGCCGGCTCAGAAGAATCAGGGCCATAAAAACAAAAATGCCACCGGCCATGGCCAAGCTTAAAGAGCGTAGGCTCCTCAATACCCAGGCCATCACCCCCAGGGGCAGGTAAATGACCAGTACCGCGGCCCACTCATTGCCCAAGAGGCTGAGTGAGTACCCTGCCAGGGTAAAATAGGCTGCGACTGAAACAAGCGCATACCCGAGGGTGCTCAGGACCCCGCCGTGCCGCAAAATAAGCATCAGGGCAAGCACCACTCCCAGCCAATTGGCCAGAGGAAGCAATGCCAACCCCAATGCCATGGCTAAGCCGAAAGGCTCGTTATCAACGAAGCGCTTGAACAGTGGCGCGCCCTGCATGGATTTTAGTCCGTGAACGGTAACAAGGCCAAAAAGCGCGCTTGTTTAATGGAACGGGCTAACTGGCGTTGGTAAATAGCGCTGGTGCCGGTAATACGGCTAGGCACGATTTGACCACTTTCAGTAATGTAACCGCGTAGCATTTGGGTGTCTTTGTAATCGATTGCTTCTGCGCCAGGGGCAGAGAATTTGCAAAACTTTTTACGGAAAGACTGTCCGCCAGAGCGGAACGATTTTTTATCTTGCTGTTCTTTCATTCTGCAGCTCCTTCAAGGTCTAGATCATCGATGGCATCTGGGCGAGGCGCAAATTTACGCTCTGAACGGCCAGAATATTCACGATTTTCTTCTTTGGATTTAGCCAAAATGGAGGGCTCGGTGATGGCTCTGTCACGGGTCAACACAAGCTTACGGATCACTGCATCATTGAAACGGAAAGCTTTTTCAAGCTCAACGAGCGTTGGCTGGTCTACTTCGACGTTCATCATGACGTAATGCGCTTTGTGAACTTTGGCAATAGGATAAGCCAATTGACGACGGCCCCAATCTTCCAAACGATGAATTTTACCAGCGGCTTGTTCAATCAAGCTGCGGTAACGTTCGATCATGCTGGGGACTTGGTCGCTTTGGTCAGGATGGACTAAGAATACGATTTCATAATGCTTAAGCATTTCATTTCCTCATGGTTATAGCCACTCTCAGGAAGTGGCAAGGATGACAACCGGGCCATCATACAGGCTTAAAGGTGGGAAATCAAGCGAGCAAAGGCTATTCCCGCTGACGGGCCACCTCGTAGAGGCTAATGCCCGTGGCGACAGAGACATTGAGGCTTTGCATGCTCCCGAAAATGGGGATGTAGGCGGAAAAATCACACATTTTTTGGGTACTGTGGCGCAGGCCCTCTTCTTCTCCGCCCATGACAATGGCGATGGGTCCTTTGAGGTCGATGGTATTCAGGGGTTTTGCCTGAGCGTCAAGAACCGTGCCCACGACCCAGATCCCCGATTGTTGAAGAATTTGAAGCGCGCGCCCCAAATTAGTGACGGTGAATAGGGTCAGCATTTCCACACCACCGCAGGCGACCTTGCGAACGACGGGGGTAATTTGCGCTTGCTTGTCTTTGGCCCAAATGACCCCTGTGCAACCAAAAGCTGCTGCAGAGCGCAAGCAAGCCCCGAGATTATGGGGATCTTGAATGCCATCCAAGACTAAAAACAAGGCATCTCCTGGAAGATCTTCACAAAATGCTTTGAGTGCTTTTTCATCCCCTGGGGGGGCCGTACGGATATGCAGGACCACGCCTTGGTGATTTCCCTCGTTAGAAAAGTCATCGAGCTTTTGCTTGCCGACTTTTGAAATATTGAGGTTTAATTCACGGCAGAGGGATTCAATTTCTTCGTCGTTGCAGGTTTTTTGCATGAATAGTTGAACTGCCCGATCGGGGTGGGTTTGTAGAAATTGGACGACTGCGTGGTAACCGTATATATACATCTTATTTTCTCACTTTAATGATGATGACAATCCCTGCGGGAATTGCGGATAAATTGGCCGAGTACGACCGTATTTATCCCTACGCACATTTCTCGAATCGTGCGTAGGGACGAATCCGCACGGTACTCCGTGCAATTCGTCCGCAAATGCGCGCATTTGACATCCTTTTGACAATCTCTGCGAGCTTGCGGATAAATTGGCTGGAGTACCAGCCGTATTTATCCCTACTTTTTCCGAGTTTTCTTCCCCTTCTCTTCACGAGGAGCACGACGACTCGACTTTTTCGCCGGCTTTTCTTCTCTGCGTGAAGTCGAAGCAGGACGCCCGAGGGTGATCTGCTGCGAGGATAATTGTTCCAACAATTCAAAATCGATTTTCCGTGAATCTAAATCGACACGGGCGACTTTAATACGCACTTTGTCGCTAATACGGAAGACTTGGCCGGTGCGCTCGCCCACCAACATATGGTGAGTTGGATCGTGTTTAAAATGATCCGCCTTTAAATTGCTGACATGCACCATGCCTTCCACGTAAATTTCTTTAAGCTCAACAAAGAAACCAAAACCGGCGATGCCTGTAATGACTCCGTCGAAGGTCTCGCCCACACGATCTTGCATGTATTCGCATTTGAGCCAGGCCAGAACATCCCACACGGCCTCATCGGCGCGACGCTCGGTCATGGAGCAATGATCCCCCAGGGCCATCATCGCATTGACATTGAAATAGTCGCGATCAATCCGCTTTGAAATCAGGGCTTTTAAGGCACGATGGACCATCAAATCTGGGTAACGACGAATCGGCGAGGTAAAATGCGTATACGACTCGTATGACAAGCCAAAGTGACCGATATTTTCAGGGGTGTAAATTGCCTGATTCAAACTGCGCAATAAGACCATTTCAAGCATGTGCTTATCATCACGGAGACGAATTTTTTCAAGCAGATGGGTGTAGTCTTTCGGTGTCGGTTTCTCTCCCCCACCTAAAACCAGGCCAAAGGGCTTTAAAAAGTCCCGCAGGGCCGTGATTTTATCGGGATTAGGCGTGTCATGAACGCGGTATAAAATGGGAATTTCATTCTCATCAAGCCATTTTGCGATGGTTTCGTTTGCGGCCAACATGCACTCTTCGATCAAACGATGGGCTTGATTGCGTGAAACAGGAACAATTTGCTGAATTTTACGCTGTTCATCGAATACGATTTTTGTTTCTTGGCTATCAAAATCAATGGCGCCCCGCTTCAATCGCTGAGCATAAAACTGCTCAAATAAATGATGCGCATTGTGAATATGAGGAATCAACTCTTCATCAATGCCATGATTTTCCTGACCCGCCAAGAGCGCTGCCACTTGGGTATAGGTTAATCGGGCCTTCGAACACATGACCGCTTCATAGACAGTACTGTGTTTGATAATGCCCAGATTGGAAATATTCATCTCGCAGACCATGCAAAGCCTGTCGACTTTGGGCTTGAGCGAGCAAAGGCCATTGGACAAAACTTCGGGAAGCATGGGGATCACTTGGGCAGGAAAATACACGGAGGTTCCGCGCATTTTTGCTTCATCGTCGAGGGCTGAACCCGGTTTCACGTAATAGCTGACATCGGCAATCGCCACATACAGTGTAAAACCGCCCTTGGTTTTTTCTACAAAAATGGCATCGTCAAAATCGCGAGCATCTTCGCCGTCGATGGTGACTAAGGGCAGATCGCGCAAATCCTTACGGCCTTCGTAGGCAGATTCCGGAACAGTTTCTTTCCAGGTAGAAATTTCAGCCAGCACGGCTTCAGGCCAAACATGAGGGAGATTGTGCGAGCGCAAGGCCACGTCGATTTCCATCCCAGGAGCCATGTGATCGCCGAGGACCTCAACAATCATGCCGCGCGCCTCATGGCGCTGGGTCGGTGGCTGAGTAATATCCACGACCACCAACTGACCGGGCTTAGCACTGGCTTTGCCAGGCTCTAAACGAATGTCTTGCGTAAAATGACTGCTGTCCGGGACGACAAACCAAACGTCGCGTTCAAAAAAGACACGGCCGACGATTTGCTTCGTGTTGTATTCTAATACCTTGATGATTTGACCTTCGCGACGCCCGCGCTTGTCCAGGCCAATTTCACGGACCAAGACTCGGTCGCCATGGAAACAGACACGCATTTCGCCCGGGGCAATGAATAAATCCTTGCTGCCATCGTCGGGAATAAGAAAACCAAAACCGTCTTTGTGGGCCGTGATTCGGCCGGGAATCAAATCGGCCTCATTGAGGGGCTCATAAGCATCGCGTCCGGCACGCATAAGCTGGTGGTCACGCACCATGGCGAATAAACGCCTGTCTAGGGCGATTTTTTCTTCGACATCGTGGATGGCAAAGGCCTCGGCCATTTGCGCAAAAGTACGAGGCACTCCCTCTTCTTTAAGATAATCAAGGATATACTCTCGACTGACGATGGGATTTTGGTACTTTTCAGCTTCACGCGAACGGTGGGGATCTTGAGGGGGTCGTTTTTTCTTATCGGGCATAAGGTGCCATAGCTCCTGCGTTAAAGGCGGCATTTTATCACAAATCAGGATATAATACAGCCGATTGAATCACGGGAGTATCATCATGATTAAATTAATCATAGCAGCCTCATTGAGCTTTATTCTAGCGAGCTGCGCTTTCCATAGCGGAGCCTCCGGGTTTTATGGAAGCCCCTTTATTGTGGTAGAACCTGCTGATGAAGATTAAAGTCCTGCGCTGGATCTTCGCCCTCTTCTACGACCTCATGGCCCTTGTCGCCCTGCTCATGCTCGCGACCGCCCTGCTCCTGCCTTTTAATGGGGGGCAGCGCATCCCTCCAGGCACCTTGATTTATCAACTGTATTTATTGGTCGTGGCCTATTTGTATTTTGACTACTGCTGGCGCCACGGCGGCCAGACCCTGGGCATGAAAGCCTGGAAACTGCATTGGCGAGCCGCCCAGAGTCATTGGCAAACCTTATCCCGATTCTTAGTTGGCCTGCTTGTTACTGGGGCATTGGCCGGTCTCCTCTTTGCCCTTATCCCAAAGAAGCCCGAGCCCCTCTCCTTCCACCATACGCCCCTTGAGAATCACTGTTGCTTAGTCATCGCCCATGCGGGAGGGGCGATTGATGGGCATCCTTACACGAATTCAAGAGAAGCCCTCGACGCCAATTATGCCCTAGGGCGTCGTGTGTTTGAGATCGACTTTGAAAAAACCCGCGATGGCGCTTGGGTCCTCGCTCATGACTGGAAAAAATGGATCGAACGCACCGGCCAGGTTCCGACCCAACAAGCATTTCTTGATACGCCGATCGAAGGCCAGTACACGGCCATGAATTTGGACGATCTGAATACTTGGTTAAGCACCCATCCCGATGCCTGGGTGATCACCGACACCAAAAATCATTTTCCAGAACTGTTCGAAGCCATTGCCCGCAGGCCCGAGAATCAAGAACAGATTATTTTCCAAGCCTACAGCCCTGAAGACATCGATTTATTGATACACCAGGCGATCCCAAAAGAAAAAATTATTTACACCAACTACAAATCGAATCTCTCTCAAAAAGATTTATTAGCCCTAGTGAAGCATAAAAAAATCGGTGCACTGAGTCTTCCTCACCGCCAAGCACGCAAAATCACGGGCAATCTTCACACCACCTTTCCTGGGGTCCCCGTCTATGTCTACGGGTCTCCGCAGTCCATTAATTCAACCGATCTGCAAATGCGCCTGCGTGATAAAGGGGTTTCTGGGTATTATTTAGATTGAGGATTGATAGTCCTGGAAACAGGGCTACAATTATTAGCTCACCCCCCCAGCTCATGAATAAAGTGAAATGTCTGCTCGTGGCAAGTCCCTTGCATTTCACTGCCTCCTCCTTCGCCACCCATTCCTCCTCGCCTTACTGGGAATTTTCGTTCTTAGGAGGCATCGCGACGCTGAATCAAGAAGAGATCTCACTTACATTCCGAGAAGGGTTGCCCGCCGATTCGCTGGTACAAGATAACGAGGACTCTTGGGCTTCTTGGACGCTCGCGGCAGGCATAGGTTATGCTATCCCTCTTAATACAACAAGCAAAAACGAACTGAAATGGCTCCCCTTGATTCAACCTCAAATGAATGTCTATTTTCTGGATGGGGACATGCAGGGCATTTTACACCAATTCGCCGCCCTTCCAGGGGAAGGGTTCCAAACGGACTATACCATCAGTTTAGAAAGCACACGGGTGATGTTTGACCTGGCTTTAACCCTCATCTCATGGAAAAATTTCTCAATATATGCCATGGCAGGACTTGGCCCCTCGTGGAATAGGGTAGGCTTCCACTCTAATGAATACGAATGTTTGTTAGCACGTAAGATCAACACGCAAATCGATTCGAATTTTGCATCGGAATTCGGCGGGGGCGTGAATTATGCACTCACAGACTCCCTTTCCCTCTCCGCGCAATATTTGTATACCAGCCTATACGCCGTTCAATTAGCGAGTGAAGGTGAGTCAGATGGCACTGTCATCTCAAATATTATCAGCGACAGCTTTGATATTCATTCGCAAACGATTCTCGCTGGTTTACGTTTTGCATTTTAAGCATCCATTATTAATTTCAACAGGGAATTTCCAACAATGAAATGGAATACAAGCTCAAAACTCCTTTGTTCTTTAGCGATAACACTTCTCCTCATCCCCTTTCTTGACAGCAAGGGAATGGAAAAAACAAGCGTCCAACTTGTTCCAAACTCGATCCCGCCCACCAGCTTGGGCTCCATTTCAAATCTTGCAAAAACCCAGCGAGCCATCTTCAGCCCCGATGGTTACACCATGAGCGTGAGCTCTCAATCGAATCCTGGCTTTATTTCCGTCCTATACGGTAACTCCCTTAGCTCATACCCGCTCACGGCATATACCTCTGTAAATAACGGACCGCAAGATCAAACCATGGACAGCCATTATATTTATGCGGGAGGGAACACGGGTAAAATTTGGCAGCTTCCTTACAACAATGGTGTTGCAGGGACTTTACAAACAATCACCCTGACCCCATCCCAGGTGAACAACCAAATATTTTGCTTAAGCTTAATGGGAGATTACTTGTATGCCGGAAACACCTGGGGTTCCACACCTGGCGGGGGCTTGAACGCTGTTCATATTGATAACGTTGGGGCAATGACTATAGCGTTTCCTGTTAAGCCTGACTGGGGAACCATTCTTTTAGGCTGCACCCCCGATACCTCTCGGAACATTCTCTTTGTCACAAGCTACCCTTCAGCACCCTCATCAACCAATACCTTATGGGCCTTAGATGTTTCAAATCCAAGCGCCCCCACAACGCTCGCGAGTTTTGATTTGACCCCCTACAACAGTCCCGCCGGTGCGAGGGTTGTCTGGGCCTCGGTCGTCTACGATGGCTCAAGATATCTTTACCTCACCCCCGATAATACCGACAGTTCCACTACTCCGGCAGCCAATACAAATCAACTTTTGATTATTGATACACAAAATTTAACGGCACCCGTACCCTCGATGTCAGAAGCGGCTCATGTGGTGGGTCAACTGCAAAATAAATACCCATCCCTTCGACACTCGACTGTATTCCTGAATAGCAACCTTATCATGGTGACCTCAGATATATTAGGCACAGGGTATGTCAGCTATTTCGATGTCACAACCCCCACGGCGCCAGTCTTATTGGGATATCAACAGGTGAGCTCCGATCTTGTGAATGCCACGGTGAATTCCGTCGCACAGCCGCCCTTTGTGGCAGGGGTCATGAGAACCTCTAATCAAATCATTTATTATGATATTCAAATCGATTTAACGGTGACCGCTGGAGGCGATGGGCACGAAACAATCTTCCCCAGCACTCCCCAAACTGTGCCTTACGGAGGCACACAGCAATACACTGTCATTTCTGATCCTGGGTATTTTGTCGCGGGAGTAGTCGGTGGGACCTGCCCTGCGGGTTCATGGTCAGGGAATGTCTATACAACGGGTGTGATCACCGCTGATTGTCATCTCAGCTTCAACGCCCCGGTCTTCCCCGTCAGCCTTGCGAAATCCTTTTCACCGAATAATATAATCAAAGGCGAAGTGTCGACCCTACAAATCACGCTTTATAATTTCACAAACGCTGACGCTACCTTAACAGCCCCCCTCAAAGATAACCTTCCCACAGGAGTAATTATCAAAGGAAGCGCCACAACCACCTGCGCCGGAACTGTCACCGCCTCCGGCAATAAAATTACCTTGAATCAAGGAGCAGTGATTCCCGCGATTGGGTCTTGTACGATAGAAGTGCCCGTGACCACCCATGATATTTGCTCAGCAACGAATAAGATCCCCAGTGGCGCCTTACAAACCACTCAAGGAAACAATACGACCGAAGCGAGTGCGGTTCTGACGATTCACAAGAGCTTGGGGTGTTAATCTTTGTGATCCCAAAGGTGCTGCTCACCAAAGATCAGATCATGCTGAAGGAGCCAATAGTGTTGAATCATATTTTTAACCTCATCGCGCGAATAAATTAATTCATGCGTGGTTAACAAGGCCCCTTCCCTGTCCCGTGTGTTGTCGTAAGAAATGACGGGATAGATTTCGGAGAGCTCACCCAGAAACTCAAAATGCAAGGGAGGCGTGATCCCGGCCTGAGTCAGGACATATTCTCCCAGGTAAAAGATGCTCATGGATTGCAAGGGGGGAATCACTTTATAATTCGACCAGATCAGAGCAGGCACATCGTATTTAGCAAAAGGATTCTCACTGGTCTCAAAAAAGGCTGTTTCATCATAGACGGTGGGCATCGCTGGCAAATGATCACCAAAATACACGAGAATGGTGGGCCGTGAAGAGTGTTCTAGGGCCTGAATCATGGCTAATAAACTTTTATCCGCATCTTGAACCCCCGCAAGATACCCCGTCAACCTTTCGGTGGATTGCTCACTCAGCCCGTGGGAGGTCACCGTCAAATCAGGATCATGAGGCGTTGAAAAAGGTTGGTGATTTTGCATGGTGATCGCAAAAATAAAATACGGCTCTTTCATCTGCTCAGCACTTTGGATGATTTTACGCACCACATCCCTGTCTGACACAAACTCCCCGACAATCTCTGGATTGTCCCAATCCTCAAGCGAGAGATAATCGTCGAAGCCCAGGTATTGATAAATTTTCTCACGGCTGAAAAAGGTTCTTCGATAAGGATGAATCGCCAGCGTGGTGTAACCATTTTCTTTGAAGATTCGCGGCAGAGCCGGGAGATCCCTTCGGATGTAATGCTGATAGGGCAAGCTTCCCTGTGGGAAGAAATTCATCGACATGCCCGTGAGCACCTCGAATTCTGTGTTGCAGGTATTCCCTCCATGAGAGGGGGAAATTAACGAGGATGCCCCGTGTATTTCATGGAGCGCATGCAAATGTTGCAGCGGGTCTTTCGAGTAGGTGACTGGCAGATCCGTGGGATCAAAGAGGGCCTCACTCATGATCATAATGACATTGGGTCGGACCAGGGCATGAGATGGAGCCGCCAAAGGGACAGGATTCTCGATGATCTGCTTGATCTTGCTTTCAGAATAATCCGCGGGTGCTTCCACGTTCAACAGCGTTTTGACTGTCCGCGCGAAAGAAAAGAAAAGGCCGTTTCTTTCATAATCCCGAATGTAATCATGAGGAGCAATCATCCCCGTTAAATGCGTATCGATACGAGGCACTAAGATCACTGAGCTCACCGTGCCCAAAAAAAGCACTGAGCCCAGGAACATGGCCAGCCGTTTTTTGAACCCCACATTCTTTTGCCTGAATGAAACCCCAATGAAATAGAGTGTCAGAGGAATGAAGAGGAGTGGCAAGAGTGAGGCATAGAACAGCTCTCCCTTGAGAGAAGGCAAGAGGGTGAGCATCTCAGGAATAATCAGAAAATCCCAAGAATACAGATTGTCTTGAAGATGCTGGAGTTTCAGCGCATGAATAATCGCGAAACTCATCATAAACCATAAGCCCATCCCAATCGCCGCACGACGATTGGCAAATAAAGCCTGAAAGAAAAGAAAAATAGCGAGGATAATGCCAAGATTCAGTAAGGTCGCCAAGGGTCGATGAAAGAGCCAAGGTGCCCAGCTCGTGAGTGAGCCACTCTGAATGATTTTGACCAGAATCAGAGTCACAAAACTCCAACCCAACCAATAGTTCGCCCCGTTTAAACGAGTGGCCATAAACACAGTATCCAGGTGAGGATCATAAGGATATTGGCCAGAAAAACTGCGCCACTGGCCGCGTCTTTAATAAATTTGATTTCGGGATGCGTTTCTTTAGAAATCAGATTGCAGAGCGCCTCAATCGAAGAGTTGACCAGTTCCAAGATCAAAGGAAGAATGAGCATGACGAGCATGATCACTTTTTGCCCTCGAGACAGCTCAGTCAAAATCAATAAGAGAGGTGAAAAGCAAAGCACAACCAAGACTTCAAGACGAAAGGCCAACTCACGCTTCCATGCGGCGCTCAAGCCTGCCACAGAATACTTCGTACTGTTCCATAACTTCATCAAAGGTTGCATGAGCGTTTTTTCTCCTACGAGTAAGTCCGACGCCAGGTGGTCCCGCCGGGACCATCTTCCAATAAAATACCTTCGTCCAAAAGTTGATCACGAATTTCATCAGAGCGTTTAAAATCTTTGGCCATGCGAGCACGATTACGCTCGACGATCAAGGCATGAATCCGTTCCGCCTCAAAATCTTCATCATCGTGAGCCCCTTGCAAGAAGACCTCGGGATCACTGTGCAGAATCCCTAAAATTCCGCCCAAGTGTTTTAACTTGATTGCCAAGAAATCTGCTTCTGCGGGTTGAGTTTCTTTGAGACGATTGATTTCACGGGCCAGATCAAACAACACAGCCATGGCCTCGGGAGTATTTAAATCATCCTCCATCGCGCGCGTGAAACGCTCATCGAATGCATCTTGCGGGGGCAAATCACCGATCAAATTACGACCACGCAAGGCGGTGTATAAACGCTCCAGGGCCCCCCGGGCTTTATTCAAATTCGCTGCGGAATAATTCACTGCGCTGCGGTAATGGCTCGAGATCAAGAACATTCGAATGACTTCGGGGGCATAATCCGCCAAAACTTCGCGAATCGTGAAAAAATTGTGCAAGGATTTCGACATTTTCTCATCGTCGATATTCACAAAGCCCACATGCATCCAGGTATTGGCGAACGCTTTACCATGCGCGCCCTCACTTTGAGCAATTTCATTTTCATGATGAGGGAATTGCAAATCGAAACCGCCGCCATGAATGTCAAAGGTTTCCCCCAGGCAATGCCCAGCCATCGCAGAACACTCGATGTGCCAACCCGGACGGCCCTTGCCCCAAGGAGAATCCCAGTGCGGTTCGTCGGGCTTAGCCATTTTCCATAAAACAAAGTCCATGGGATCACGCTTGGCGGTGTTGATCTCCACCCGCTCCCCCGCGCGCATATCGTCTAAATGACGATGGGATAATTTCCCGTAATCTTTGAATTCATTCACCGCATAATAGACGTCGCCGTTGCTGGCGACATAGGCGAGATTTTTTGTGATCAAGGTCTTGATCATCTCGAGCATGTGATGAATATAAGCCGTTGCGCGAGGTTCTTCGCTGGGACGCAGCACGCCTAGGGCGTCGAAATCTTCGTGCATGGCTGCGGTGAATCGCTCGGTTAATTCAGCGATGGGTTCGCCCTGCTCTAAAGCACGATGGATGATTTTATCGTCAATATCAGTGATATTGCGCACATAGTGCACCTCGTAGCCCTGGTGTTGCAAATAGCGATACAAGACATCAAAAGCCACGACCGTGCGTGCATGTCCAATATGGCAATAATCGTACACGGTGATGCCACAGACATAGAGCCCCACTTTTTGAGGGTGGATGGGCTTAAATTCCTGTTTTTGACGCGTGAGGCTGCTGTAAAGTTGCATGATTTATTTCCAATCTTGGGCGGACACAAAACGCTCTTCGACACTGTCAGAACCCAATAAATTCACCCATTTTTCGAGTTCCGGCCCATTCAGGGTTCCCATGAGGGCAATACGAAGCGGCTGAAATAATTGTTTCCCTTTGGCCTGGCTGGTTTCTTTCAGCTGAGCAAGCCACAAGGCATACTGACCTCGATTTGCCTCCACCGCCTGCTTCGCATGTCGAAAGAAGGCCGGATCAGTCTCTGAAAGCACGGCTTTGCAGTCGTCTTCTAAACCAAACAAAATATCATGCCCGAACGCGCGCTGCGCCCAAAGTATGGCATCTTTTTTGAGAGTGACATTCGGCGCGACCAGTTCGACAAAGGCCTGTTTTTTATCTGCGGGAACGAGCGAATGAACCTCTGGCCCCATCCACTCCCAAATCTCATCCATCGATTTTGTTTTAAAGACCTCGCCTTGCCAATGCAAGAGTTGATTCATGTCAAAGCGTGCGGGAGCACGTCCTAAATTATTAATTTCAAATTTGGCACTGAGATCTTCAATGCTCATCAAGCTATTGTCTTCGTAAGTATGGCCCAAGCGCGCCAGGTAATTTACGAGCGCCAAAGGCCAAACGCCCTGCTCACGCAAATCACGGATACTTTGACTGCCGTTGCGTTTTGACAAAGGCCCGCCATCAGAACCTGTGATCAGGGCAAAATGTCCATAATGTGGAGTGGGCATGCCCAAGGCCTTGAGAATCAATAACTGACGGGGTGTGTTGGTGAGATGATCTTCCCCGCGCATGGCATGGGTCACGCCCATGAGGGAGTCGTCGATGGCGTTGCAAAACATGAAGGCTGGGGAGCCGTCTTCACGTCGAATAATGAAATCACCGATGTCATCCGTTTTGAATAATTTATCGCCCTGAACCAGATCATTAAAGGCAATGGTTTCGCCTAAGGGTATGCGAAAACGCAGCGTATGGGGTTCGCCGGCCTTGAGCTTTTTCTCCAACTCTTCAGGGCTTAAACGAGCACAACGGCCATCGTAGCGGGGGGGTGCACCGGAACTGACTTGCAGTTTACGGCTGAGTTTCAGATGCTCATCGCTGCAAAAGCAGGGATAAGCTAATTTTTTATCGATGAGTTGTCGGTAGTATTCATTATAAATATCATGGCGGTGGGACTGACGGTAAGGGGCATGCGGGCCCTCGACTTCCACGCCTTCTTGCCAAGGCAACCCAAGCCATTGAAGATCTTCCATGAGGCTCTCGGTGAATAAATCTTCCGAGCGAGCAGCGTCTGTGTCTTCGATACGCAATAAAAATATCCCTTGAGCATGGCGTGCAACCAAGGCGTTGAACAGCGCTGTACGCATATTACCCAGATGCAAATATCCGGTAGGGCTGGGGGCAAAACGGGTTTTCATGGAGGTCTCTCTTATCAATTTTATAGAAATGGTACCATAGGAAAGACTCGAAAAGGAATTCAAATGCAACCCAGAGCCATCTTATTGTTTTTTATGGTACTTTTAACCCCCTCGCTTTCCTTGGCCCGAACTGCGCCTAAGTACTATTGCGAACCAGGGCAACAGGCATTCAGGGCGGTTGACCTGGAGACCGTCATGGGCCCGATTCGCATCGCCTTGTTTGATCAGCACGCACCGATAACGACCGAAAATTTCGTCTATTACGTCAATCAAGGATTTTACGATAATACGGTCGTGCATCAGATCGAGAGGCGCTTTGTCCTTCAAGCAGGTCTCTATGATGCGAATTTCACCTTAAAACCCCCCTTGCGTGACCCGATCGTCAACGAATCCAACAATGGCATCAAACACCGTTCGATGCGTGTGGCCATGTGGCGTGAAAAAGTGCCTGATTCGGCCACCTCTTCCTTTTTTATCAATCTCAGTGATAACCCGACCCTGAACATCCCCCAGGGCTATGCAGTCTTTGGCGAGGTCATTGAAGGGAAAGATCGGATCAAACGGATGCAATACCAGGTCATGTGTCAACAAATAGACAAGATCGACTCAGACTGTCGCCCAATCATTATTCACTCTGCTAAACTGGTGAATGTCCCCTGCACATCCTGAGGCGTCTTCATGACCACTTTATTTATTTCTGATCTGCACTTATCCGATAATCATCCTGAAACCCTCAAACTCTTTGAGAGTTTTATTGCCACAGAGGCGAGTCAAGCCCAGGCACTGTATATCTTGGGCGATTTGTTCGAAGCTTGGGTAGGAGATGATGACCCTTCCGAAACCGCAGGTCGGGTTGCCCAGGCCTTAAGCGCTTTGGCCGATTTGGGGACGAAAATTTATTATATTCACGGGAACCGTGATTTTTTACTTGGCCAAGCTTATGCAGATCAATGCAAGATGTCGCTCTTGCCCGATCCTTCTCTCATCGATTGTGAAGGCAAAAAAATCTTGATCAGCCACGGCGATTTATTGTGCACCGATGACGCGTCGTATCAAACCATGCGCCAAATCTTCCATACTTCTTGGGTTCAAAAATGTTTTTTAATGCTGCCTCGCTTTGTTCGAGAAAAAATTGCGAATCTCATGCGAAAACAATCAGGGCAAGCTCATTCCAATAAAACCCCTGCCTCTATGGATGCGAAGCCTGAAACCGTGAATGCCTGGTTTAACCAATACGCCTGCGAGTTCATGGTTCATGGGCACACCCACAAACCTTTCCATCATCAGGTAAAAAACACCCATCGTTACGTTTTAGGGGCTTGGGATATTGAGCCGAAGGTCTTGTTGATCACTGAGTCGCTGCCACCTTTTCTAAAGGCAGTGAGTCTTTAGGCCAACCGTAAGGATGTCGCATTACTACCCTCGACTGAATTCGTCATTATTTCAAGAAAGCTTGCTTTTTAACCAGTGATCCCACCACTTGAAGCAAGAGGCATAATTGCCCTTGATTTTAAAATGATGATTCCCGTGATGTTCTGAGGTGCCGACAAATTTGAGAGGGTGACGCTCTAAAACCCAGGAAGGCACGCCGGAATGGATATTAATTTCATGCATGGCTTTGAACATGGCGTAGATAAAAAAGGCATACACGCTGATCTGGCCCAAACTAAAATACAAAATCGCACAGGCCAAAATAATCCCAAAGCCGCCCAGCATCCATTCAAAAGGATGGACGTAAATATAATCCAGAGGCAAGGTTGAACGAACACGATGATGGATGCTGTGCACATGACGAAATAGCCAGCTGTTTTCGTGCATTAATCGGTGAGCAAAATAAAACCAAACATCGTCAATCACTGCCATGAAAACGACCTGCAGAAAAATATTCCACCAAGGCAAATCCAGAGAAAAACTGAACATAAACCCTACATACTCGCCGATGGCAATGGCCAGGGCGAAAATCGTGGCGATATTGAAGAAGATGAGGGGCTTGCGTTGTTCAAAACTGTTGACGTTCGGATGATTGTAAAGGATGGAATCTTTAAACAGGGTTGAGTGCAGGCGCAGCTGGGTGAGGGTCCAGGCGTAGAGAAAACAAATGCCGTAAATGGCGATGAGCGTCCATGCGATCATGTGTATTCACTCCTTGTGAATGGTTGAAAATCTGTTTTTGAAAGGGCGGATGAGCCTGAGTACAGGCTCTAATCCGCCCCTACGCACAGCTATCTGACACGAACTAAGGGCGTAGCTTCCGCTAATGCTCTGCCGATATCCGCAGGAGAACGAACGGTGTGCACGCCTGCACGTTCAAGTGCAGCGTACTTATCCGCAGCGGTTCCCTTGCCTCCAGCGATAATCGCACCCGCATGGCCCATGCGTTTACCCGCAGGAGCTGTCACACCGGCGATATATCCTACGACGGGCTTGGTGATATTGTACTGGATGAATTCAGCCGCTTCTTCTTCCGCAGAACCGCCGATTTCACCGACCATGACAATGGCCTCGGTGCCTGGGTCTTGTTCGAACAAGGCCAAAATATCAATAAAATTCGAGCCAGGGATAGGATCTCCACCAATACCCACACAGGTGCTTTGACCGAAATGCAAATCAGTGGTCTGCTTCACGGCTTCGTAAGTCAAAGTACCTGAACGAGAAACAATGCCGACCTTGCCTGGCAAATGGATGTCTCCGGGCATGATCCCAATTTTGCACTCGCCTGGGGTGATCACGCCAGGGCAGTTAGGACCGATCATGCGAACGCCCAGGCTGTCGATGTATTCTTTCACCATCATCATGTCGACCGTAGGAATGCCTTCGGTGATGCAGATAATGAGCTCAATGCCCGCATCGGCGGCTTCAATGATGGAGTCCTTGCAAAAAGGCGCAGGCACATAAATCACTGAGGCGGTGGCCTGGGTGTGTTCCACCGCATCGCGCACGGTATTGAAAACGGGAAGACCCAAATGCTCTTCGCCGCCCTTTCCAGGAGTCACGCCCCCGACCATGCGAGTGCCATAATCGAGTGCTTGTTGCGAATGGTAAGTCCCCTGCTTTCCAGTAAAACCTTGGCAAATCACGCGGGTGTCTTTATTAATTAAAATACTCATGCAAGAGCTCCTACAGCATTCACAATTAGTTCAGCAGCATTCGTTAGCCCGTCTGCAGCCATTAAATTCAATCCGCTTTCTTTGAGTTTTTGTGCACCCAAGGCCGCGTTGTTGCCTTCGAGGCGAACCACGACAGGGACATTTACTTCGACTTCTTTCACCGCTGCAATGATCCCATCGGCAATCAAATCGCAACGCACGATTCCGCCAAAAATATTCACGAGGATGCCTTTGACATTTTGATCGGACAAAATAATCTTGAAGGCTTCACGCACACGTTCTTGCGTGGCTGTGCCCCCCACGTCCAAGAAATTGGCAGGCTCGCCACCGTGCAGTTTAATGATGTCCATGGTCGCCATGGCCAAGCCAGCACCGTTTACCATGCAACCGATATTGCCATCGAGGGGAACGTAGTTTAATTCCCAGGCGTGGGCTTTATTGACGCGATCATCTTCTTGAGAAGTATCACGCATGCCCGCGATTTCGGCCTGACGGTACATAGCATTGTCGTCCACCGTAATCTTACCGTCCAGGCAAAGCAGATCCCCTGATTGGGTGATCACGAGTGGGTTGATTTCAACCAGCGCCAAATCACGCTCAACAATCATTTTACCCAGGCCCATGTAAATATTGACGAACTGCTTGATCTGATCCCCTTTGAGGCCCAAAGCAAAGGCTAGTTCACGGCCTTGGAATGGCATGACGCCAATCGTGGGTTCCACAAAAATTTTATGGATTTTTTCGGGGGTCTCTTCAGCGACCTTCTCAATCTCCACGCCGCCTTCGGTAGAGGCCATGATCACCAAGCAACGCTGGCTGCGATCTATCACTGCGCCCAAATACAATTCCTTGTCGATGGCAGAAGGCATTTCAACCAACATTTGATTCACGGGTTGACCATTTTGATCCGTTTGATAGGTCACGAGATGGGTTCCGAGCATTTCATGCACAAAATTTTTGACCGCTTCGGCATTATCCAAAATCTTGACACCGCCGGCTTTGCCGCGGCCACCGGCATGAACCTGGGCCTTCACGACCCAACGATCGCCGCCCAATAATTGGGTTGCTTTTTTAGCTTCTTCCCCACTGCCCACGACCTGGCTTTTAGGCACAGGAAGGCCGTACTCTGAGAACAATTGTTTAGACTGATATTCATGTAAATTCATTTCGATACTCCGAGGGTTATAGATCCAACAACAAACGGGTAGGATCTTCGAGCAATTCTTTAATGGTGCGCAAGAAGGTGACCGACTCTTTACCATCAATAATCCGATGATCATAAGACAGGGCCAAATACATCATGGGACGAATCACGATTTGACCATTTTCAACGACGGCTCTGTCTTCAATTTTGTGCATGCCCAAAATCGCGCTTTGTGGCGGATTTAAAATAGGGGTGGACATTAAGGATCCGAAGGTGCCCCCGTTCGATACCGTGAAGGTACCGCCGGTCATGTCTTCGACGGATAATTTATTGTCACGGGCTTTCACTGCGAAATCCATGATGGCTTGTTCAAGACCCGCCATGCTCAGCTTGTCTGCATCACGAATAATGGGGACAACCAAACCACGTTCGGACGAAACAGCCACGCCGATATCAAAGAAATTATGATAAACAATGTCGGTGCCATCAATGCTCGCATTCACCAAAGGAAAACGCTTGAGGGCTTCCACACTGGCCTTCAAAAAGAAAGACATAAAGCCGAGTTTAACGCCATGCTTTTCAAAAAACTTATCTTTGTAGGCATTGCGAATATCGCTGACAGCTTTCAGATTGACTTCGTTGAAGGTGGTTAAAAACAGATTGCGTTCGTTGTTCGAATGGAAGAAGTACAAGCTGCGTCGGTTCGAGCCGGCTTGTTCGGCGGGCATTACGGGCGGCTCGCCGGCCCGCTCGTCGAGCGTCGCTGCCAGCGACAG
>CAYMDW010000006.1:33275-48753 GCA_964389615.1 uncultured Gammaproteobacteria bacterium
GGCAAATCGACGCTGTTCAATACGCTGACGCAGGCGAGTCATGGGGACTCGTTCTTCGGTGCGCATTGCTGTAGCCTCAACGAAGGCACCCTCCCCTCTTTGAAAAGGGGAGGTGGGGGGAATTTTCCCGGCAGCGACTGCGCGACGAGCCGAAGGCCCGGTGATCACAGGGGCTGGGGCAGCAGAAGCCTGGGGAGCAGGCGTTGCGACAGGGGCTGGCGTCACGGCGGGGGCCGGTGTTGGAGCGGCGACGACAGGGGCTGCCGGAGCAACAACAGCACCGGGTTCGATCAACCCTAATACTTCTTCGCCAGTCACAGTAGAACCTGCAGGTTTTTTAATCTCAAGAAGAATGCCATCTTCAAGCGCAGGCACTTCAAGCATCACCTTATCGGTTTCAATGTCCACGATATTTTCATCGCGTTTCACAAAATCACCGGGTTTTTTATGCCAAGTGGCCACCGTTGCATCGGCAACGGATTCAGGGAGCACTGGGACTTTCACTTCTATTGTCATGGTCGTGTCCTATTTCGCTGTCGCTGGCAAACCCAAGGCATCAGCCACGAGCTTGTTTTGCTGTTCTACATGTAAACTATGGTAACCCACCGCAGGTGAAGCGGAGGAATCGCGGCCTGCATAATGCAAGGTTTGATGTGGCGCGAGTGCAGCGCGCAAATGATGATTTGAACAATACCAAGCCCCTTGGTTTTTGGGCTCTTCTTGACACCAAATCACTTCGTATGCATGCGCATATTCTGCCAATAAATCACGCAAGGCCACCTCAGGGAAGGGGTATAACTGCTCCACCCGAATGATGGCGACGTGTTTGAGCCCCAGGTCACGGCGTTGTTGAAGCAGGTCGTAATACACTTTTCCGCTGCAGACAACAATCCGGGTGACGTCTTGCATGGGCAATGCATCCACTTCAGGAATCAGCTCTTGAAAATGTCCTGAAACAAGATCTTGCTCTGTGGAAATGGCTAATTTATGCCGCAACAAGCTTTTCGGGGTCATCACGATCAGAGGTTTGCGGAATGACTGCAACATCTGACGGCGCAGCATATGGAAAGTTTGGGCCGGCGTGGAAGGGACACAGACTTGCATGTTGTGTTCCGCACAGAGTTGTAAATAACGTTCGAGGCGCGCTGAAGAATGCTCTGGCCCCATCCCCTCATAACCGTGGGGCAGGAACATGACCAGCCCAGAATAGCGGCCCCACTTGGTTTCACCCGAGCTGATGAACTGATCTGCAACTACCTGCGCTCCGTTGGCAAAGTCGCCGAACTGCGCTTCCCAAATGACCAAGGAGCGTGGGTCCGTCGTAGAGTAACCGTATTCAAAGGCCAAAACGGCTTCTTCAGATAAAATCGAATCAATGGCAATGAACTGAAAATCACGGGTCGTCAGTGCGTCCAGGGGTCGATACAATGCATCGGTGTTCTGATCATGCAAGACCGCATGACGATGCGCGAAGGTACCACGGCCACAGTCTTGACCGCTGATCCGAAGGCCATAGCTTTCTTTTAACAAGGAGGCATAGGCTAAGTTTTCAGCGAACCCCCAATCAAGAGGAAGCTCGCCCTTCGCCATTTTTTGACGATCTTCGTAAATTTTTGCAACTTGTTTTTGCAGAGTAATATTTGCAGGCACCGTACTGATCACCTGGGCCAGCTCAGTGAACTGCTCGCGAGAAATGGTGGTGTCCACCGTTTTCTGGGTGTCTGGACGAATAAAAGCATCCCAATCTTCGTGAGGACGTCCGTCATTATTCACCAAATGCGATACGACATTCTCACCGGCATCCAACTGATTTCGGTAGTTTTCAACCGCGGCATCGGCCTCAGCCTGGGTTAAGATGCCCGCTTGAATAAGCTTCTCTGCATACAGTTCACGCGCGGTTTTATGCGCACGAATTTTTTGATACATGAGCGGCTGGGTGGCGGCAGGTTCATCGGCCTCGTTGTGACCATGACGACGGTAGCAAACCAAGTCAATCACCAGGTCTCTGTTAAATTGCATGCGAAAATCGAGTGCGATCTGCGTGACAAAAATCACCGCATCGGGATCATCGGCATTGACATGGAAAACCGGTGCCTGGACCATTTTCGCGATATCCGTGCAATACAAACTTGCAACAGAATCCAAGGGATTGGAGGTCGTGAAACCAATTTGGTTGTTCACAACCACATGGACCGTGCCCCCAGTTTTATAACCTGGGGCCTGTGACATAGCAAAGGTTTCCATGACCACACCCTGCCCCGCAAAGGCTGCATCGCCGTGAATGATCACGGGCATGACCTGATCGCGGAGCCTGTCGTCACGGCGATCTTGGCGTGCTCGCACAGAGCCTTCCACCACAGGTGAAACGATTTCAAGATGCGAGGGATTGAAAGCCAAGGCCAAGTGAATCAAGCCCTTTTCGCCCTGGACATCCGAAGAAAATCCTTGATGGTATTTCACGTCACCCGAGCTCAGCTCGATTTCTTTTTTGCCCTCAAATTCATTGAATAATTCTTTAGGCGATTTGCCCAAAATATTGATCAAGACATTGAGGCGGCCCCGGTGCGCCATGCCCACCACGACCTCTTTGACCTCATGCTTGCCCGCACGAAGAATCATTTCATCGAGCAAGGGGATCATGGCTTCGCCGCCCTCGAGAGAAAACCGTTTTTGCCCCACGTATTTGGTATGCAAATACCGTTCGAGGCCTTCGGCTGCCGTGAGCTGTTCATAGACCCTGCGACGAAGCGCAGGAGATAAGCCCTCGACCCGATTATTGCTTTCAAGACGTGCCTGCAACCAGTTAATTTCTTCTGTGTTGCTGATATGCATGTATTCCACACCAATCGATTCACAATAGGTATGGTTTAAGGTTTGATAAATGTCACGAAGGGTCAGTTCGCTTTTGCCATTATTAAAACCCGTGCTGAATACCGTGTCTAAATCTGCATCGCTGAGGCCATGGTAGGCCAAGGTTAAATCGGGCTGAGGCTGACGCTCAAGCATTTTCAGCGGATCAAGCTGGGCTTTGCGATGGCCATTACGACGGTAAGCTTCGATGAGCCGTGAAACCGCCACTTGCTTGCGTTCATGCTCGAGATCACCGGAGACAACCGGGATCGCTGCGGATTTATGGTTAGATAAATACAAGAATTTTTCTTGAATCGGTTTATGAGGCACTTCTTGTGCTTGGGGCATGGATCGTTGCAAGGCACTGAAATAAGCGCGCCACTCATCACTGACAAGACTCGGGTCTTCCAGATAATCTTCGTAGAGCGAATCAATGTAATCGGAATCAGCCCCTAAAAAAGAGGATTGCTGGATAGCGGTGTATTGTTCTGACATGAGACCTCTCTACTGCTTAGGTACCGTCTTTTAACATTTCATCACGAATATGAGCGATGGCCTGCGTGGGGTTGAGCCCTTTAGGACAGACATCGACACAATTCATGATGGTGCGGCAACGATACAAACTGAATGCATCTTTGAATAAGGACAAACGCTCGGCCTTGGCCTCGTCACGGCTGTCCGCCAGAAAACGCCAGGCTTGAAGCAGGCCGGCGGGACCGATAAATTTATCGGGGTTCCACCAAAAAGAGGGACAAGCGGTGGTGCAGCAGGCACATAAAATACATTCGTAAAGGCCGTCCAGTTTTTCCCTGTCTTGGGGAGACTGCAAACGTTCTTTCGCAGGCTTGGTGCTGTTATTAATTAAATAAGGTTTCACGCGTTCATAATTTTTGAAAAACTGCGTCATGTCGACCACGAGATCACGAATCACGGGCAAACCAGGAATCGGACGAATATGAATCGGCTGAGAAAGCTTAGACACCTGGGTGATGCAGCAGAGCATGTTCTTGCCATTGACATTCATGGCATCGGAACCGCAGACCCCTTCCCCACAAGAATGACGGAAAGAAAGTGTCGGGTCGATGGCTTTGATGCGACGCAATGCGGTGAGCAGCATCATGTCTTCTTCGGGCCCCAGCGGGAGCTCGTATTCTTTCATATAAGGCTTTTGATCTTTCTCGGGGTCAAAGCGATACACTGAAAACTTAATATTCATAGTCTGCCCCTTAGTAAACCCGGTCAATCGGTTCGAATGGATCAATGGTTTTCGGTGTGAAATTCACCGGGCGATCAGCAATCCGCCCATCTTCAAAATAAATCATGTGCTTCAACCAGTTTTTGTCGTCACGCTTGGGGAAATCGCTGCGAGCATGGGCCCCACGACTTTCTTGACGACGTTCTGCACAGACGGCCGTTGCAATCGCGATTTGCATGAGATTATCCAGCTCTAAGGCTTCAATACGTGCGGTATTAAAGACCTTGCTGGTATCAGGCAAGGAAGCTTTTTTCAGACGTTCACGCAAGGCATACAATTTTTGAATGCCTTCTTTCATGAACTCTTCCGTGCGGAACACACCGAAGTCTGATTGCATGACTTGTTTGAGTTCTTCACGAATAACGCGATAAGACTCGCCCCCCGTTTGGGTATTCCAACGATTTAGACGGGCCAAGGCCTGTTCTAGGGCATCGGGTGCAAATTCATGGAATTTTTCAAGATCTTTTTCGATGGCTTCGTTCAGGTACAGCCCGGCTGCACGTCCAAACACGACCAAATCTAATAATGAATTTCCGCCCAAGCGGTTAGCCCCGTGCACAGAAACGCAGGCACACTCGCCCGCAGCGAATAAACCGGGAACTAAACGATCCTTGCCATCAGGTCCTTGGGTCACGACTTGGCCATGCACATTAGTCGGAATTCCACCCATCATGTAATGGCAGGTGGGGACCACAGGAATCGGCTTGAAGACCGGATCCACGTGTGCAAAGGTTTTTGCAGATTCACGAATGCCCGGTAAACGGCTAGCAATAAGCTCTTCCCCGAGATGATCCAGTTTGAGTAAAAGATGATCACCGTTGGGGCCGCACCCTCTTCCCTCACGAATCTCAATCGCCATGGCGCGTGAGACAACATCGCGAGAAGCCAGATCTTTGGCGGTGGGGGCATAACGCTCCATGAAGCGTTCGCCATTTTTATTCAGCAAATAACCGCCTTCGCCGCGGCAACCTTCGGTGACAAGCACCCCGGCCCCGGCAATGCCCGTGGGGTGAAATTGCCACATTTCGATGTCTTGAACGGGATAACCGGCGCGCATGGCCATGCCAATGCCGTCGCCCGTATTAATGTGCGCGTTGGTGGTGGAGGCATAAATCTGCCCGGCTCCGCCTGTGGCCAAGACCACCGCCCGGGTATGGAAAGCACGGACTTCGCCATCAGCAATATTCATGGCCGTTAAGCCCGCCACACCGCCTTCTTCGCTTTTGATCAAATCAAGCGCGTACCATTCGTCAAAAAAGACGGTTTTGGCTTGTAAATTTTGTTGATACAGGGTGTGCAATAAGGCATGGCCTGTACGATCGGCCACGGCGCAGGTACGAGCGGCTTGCTCGCCTCCGAAGTTTTTGGACTGCCCGCCGAAGCGACGTTGGTAAATTTTGCCATTGTCCATGCGGGAAAAAGGCATGCCCATGTGCTCAAGCTCATACACAGAAGGCAGGGCCTGTTCACACATGTATTCAATCGAATCCTGGTCGCCTAAGAAATCAGCGCCCTTGATGGTGTCGTAGGTGTGCCAGCGAGGATCATCCTCGTCTGCATTGGCCAAGGCGGCGTTGATGCCCCCTTGTGCGGCCACGGTGTGCGAACGGGTAGGATAGACCTTAGAAATCACAGCGACCTTGCGGCCCGCTTGGGTTAATTCCAGAGCAGCGCGCAAGCCTGCCCCGCCGCCGCCCACAACGACGACATCAAAAGTATGAGTTGCAATGGCCATCGACTATAAACCCCACAAAATACGAAAGCCCCAAAGCACGAGGGCCACTAAACCTAGATTCACGATCACTAAAAACGGCAAACGGACGCAAATAGCGTGCATATAATCTGTCGCGATTGTCCACATGCCTATCCAGGCATGGGCAGCCAAGCCCATCAGCGTTAAGAGTGTAAAAATTTGAACGGGCAAGCAGCTAAAGAGCGCATGCCAGGTGCTGTAAGTCAGGGGGGAATGGAGCAGGCAATAAATTGCAAGCCAGATAACATAAGACCCGACCACGACTGCACTGACCCGCTGGACCAGCCAATGTTTGAAACCGTCTACCATAGTGAAACTCCCAGCCAAATTGCGAACAGAGCGGTCAGGCCCATGACCAAGTATGCACCCAGGCGCCCTGAGCATTTACCGTCGCCATACCCCATGTCCATGATCATGTGCCGAATACCGGCAATCAAATGGAAATATAAGCCGACCAACAAAGCTGCCCAGATCCATTTAACGAAGGGATGCATAAGGCAGTTTTTGAGGCTAAGAAAAGCTTCTTCGCTCTGAAGGCTTTGACTTAAGGCCCAGATAACCAGGGGCAAAGCTAGAAAAAGCACCACACCGGAAAGACGGTGTAGAATCGATGCAATCGCTGTTGCGGGGAATTTAAATTGAAAGAGATTTAAGTAAACTGGCTTTTTGTTCACGAGAACCATTCCTAATTAAGGCTCGAAGACCGACATATTATATGCCTTATTTCGGTTTCACTCAAATGATTCTAGGGGGTGCTGAGGGTAAAATTCGCTCCCTCTCAATTCAGCAGCGCTGCTCAATATCCTCAAAACTCATGAGATAAACGGCGTTGTTGCGCAAATCGTCTTATCACTGATGAATCGTGCAAAAAAATCACGACTCAAACTTTGGCCTATCCTGGAAGGGGGTGTGCGCAGTCACTGAGCAGGCTTTTTTGATACGAGCCAGGGTTTGAGCGTTCAGTGGCTCGGCTTCATTTCGAGAGGAGTGAAAAGCATGCAACACCCTTCCTCCACTAGGAGCTCGAGAACGATGGTTCATCATGATTTCAATCACCTGGGCCTCTCTCCGCGGTGGATCGGGTAAAAAAGCCGCACTCCATATCTGAAATGGTAATGAATCTGTCTGTTTCATGGAAGGAGAGTTGAAAAAAGCCGTCCATCCCTTCAGATCCTCGAAGCTCAAGGTTTCAAGTGCGTAGGCTTCATTCGAGTCAAGCGCCTGCGGCATTTCATCCCTTATGAGATGAAAAATGGCTTGAGTGCGTGCGAGCTCATCACTCAGCAGCGAAAGTACTGGCGCACCCACAGATTCTGGCAGTTTGTCGAATAAAGAGGGTAAGGGTATTGATTCCTCATTTGTTTCCTTAAAAGCATTCACTAAGAAGTTAATCATGAACCCGGGAAACTTCAAAAAAAGCTGATTTTGCAAGACCAACTCCAGGCGATCATTGAACGGCAAATGAGGGCAGCTTTCTAAAACGAAGTAGGATTGGACGAGGAACCGTTCCTGATTCGAGGGATCAGAATGAAAAAGCATTTTGAAATCATCCATGGTGTTGACTTTCATAAAGACGGGTGAAAAAAGTCCAGAGAACATGAGCTCGTCAATCTGGGTCTCGTCGAGCGTTTTCAAATAATCATTAAACGCCTGAGGAAGATTGGGTGCTGATAATATCGAGGCGAGCGTTTCAGAGGTCTCCAGAGTCATTGAACTCGCCGCAGAGGCGTAGTCAAGGCATCGCGTTCCAAACGCAATAGGGGGAGAAAGCGATTTGAGGGTAACGACGGCCCCAATAACCTCATTCTCTCTTAACTTGTCCGAATCGATTTGAGACAGCTCCCATGCCTTAAAACATAAGCTCCCTTCACTCATCTCAGATGAATTAAACAACTCTTTCCATCCTTCCAAATCGGTGGGCGAGAGATAAGTTTTCAGCCTAAGTTTTTCCACTTCACTTCGCTGTGAAGGCTTCGAACTCTGAATAAGCAAATGATAGATCGCGCTAAATCGCGCCAATAGACCATGGAGTGCGATGAGAGACCCTTTATCCACAGGTGGCTCAAGATTTAAAAGAAATTTAACAAGGTCAAAATCGGATAACTTGCCCATTTGGTCATTGAGTGTGTTGAGAATAAAATGGTGACGCTGCGAAGGATCCTGAATGGCAGAAACAATATTCATGTAGTGACTTTGGGGAATTTTTCTCGATATAGGTAATAACTCATCAATCCTGACTCCCGCAAGAAGCGCGGTGGCTTCTTTTTCAGTACCACTCATGATATTGACGAAAGAAGAGAATATTTCATCATCGTCACACAGGTGAAAGAATGTTTTTTCTTTCAATTCTTGCTTCAAGTTCGTCAACAAGGTGAAGCGTTCCTCAGGAGTATCGCCCACAGACTTTTGGATCAGTTCCTTAAATATCTGGTGCCTAAAAAATGCCTCCGAGATACCATCAGCAACAAGGCTCCAAAGAATCGCCCTTATTGGGATATTAGGAATGCTGCGGATAAAATCCAGAAAATTTGACGATGAGAGAGAGAGAGAGAAAGGGAACACCATCCCTGGGGGCCATTTTGGGAGAGTAGCATTATCCCAGGCATCCAATGTAATTTGAAGCTGCAGAACCAAGCTCTTGAGGAGCGAATGATAAAGCGGTGGCTTGACACACTGAAATATTCTAAAAAATTCATTAAAATTCAGTTCTAATTGGAGACTGTTGCCGTTTTCCAATAACGCGAGAGCCAAATCTGATCTTGGCGGTTCATTCAGGCTTTCAACCATGCACAAGAAATGTTCTTTGGTCAGGTGGGGACAATGTTCAAAAAGATATAATAATTTATCAACATCGGTCTGTACGATCGATGGGGTTGTATCCTTCAGATTTAACACAATCATGAAATCTTCTGTGGTTTTGATTATATCAAAGACACTACCGAGGCGTCGATTTTCAGCCAGAGTGACGAACTGGTCGTACGGAAGGGCTTCATACAGCCCTTGAAAGGCCTTCATGCTGTTTTCACGACTGAGAATATAACCTTGAAAGAAAAAATTATTAAGGAAAGCTTTGGGATGGTTCTTTTGAAATTCTAAAACCTGAAACCATTCCTCCTGATCATAAATAAAAAATCGTGGGTCAATTTCGATATATTTAGTCATCTCTTTGTCGATGAGAGAGGGAAGAATTGATAGTTCCTTAACGGAAAAAACGGGGATTGGAACATAACTCGCACAGATTTCCATCTCAACTGATTTGCAATAATCAGCGAATACTAGCCAATCTTCGATTTTATTAATGATTTGGCGCTTGCTGAACTCTTGAATAGCGCTCAGCAATTGACTTGAGGGAGAGGGTGTGATTTTTATCAGCGTTGACAAAAGAACTCCCAAACCCACTGGGCTGGTAAAAGCTCTGATTTGACGTATAAAATCGTTCCTTTGCTTATCGAATGCGTTGAGCTCAGGTTGCTCCTCGGATAGGGCCATGCTCAATAACCGAGCAACCTCTGCATTCGTTCCAGACGGCAAAGCGGACAGTGTCACTGCTAAGGCAGTCGCGAATGCATGAGGCTCTGGAGCGCGGCGATTCATCACAGCCATGCATAACATAACCGCCATATTCAACAAAACCTCGCCTTTGAGACGACTCGGAATAATGCTCCTCACAGCCAGATCATTTGTCAGGACGATCTGAGACAAAACAGGAAGAAATTTCTCGAACAAAATAAGGCATTTTTTCCTGTCCGGAGAATTATCCAGAACCTCCTCTGAAAGCAGCTGCAAGACAGGGGTTAAATATAAACTTAACAGGGTTAAATAGTCAGGTTTACGATCATTCGTTGAGGCCTCATTCTCTTGGGTGACTGCATTTCCAACCACCCCAGTGATTCCACGTTTTTTACAAACAGCTTCGAAATAATACTGCGCGATCGTATCGAGAGTGGTCAATTCAAACGATGATAAAAAACCAGCCATTAAGCGATTATCGCCGGGGTAACTCACGACAATGTCCATCAAATCAGCGATTCCATTCTGAGAAATTTCGGGAGCGCTGAGAAGATCCACGAGAAGATCACGAATCATAAGAAAGCTCGTGTGACTGTAAAGAAAACGGTTATTCCAGGACTTGATGAAAAGAATGATACTCTCGATAGTCTTTTCTTTTCCAGGAACGGCGAATTCACTGTGAATCTTGAGTGCAAATTGACAATCTTTAAGCGTGTTGAGACGCCTTTCTTCAATTCCATTTTTGAATACTTTGCTCATAAAATAAGACTTACTGTAAGCTGCGCTCTCTTCATTTCCTTGTTGATCAGCAAAGAGCAGATCTTCCCCTTGAGGAAAATGCACGTAGACAAAATTATAGATATCGACCACCGTCATCGTATCCGACAATTCGATGAAGCGTTCGGCAACCCATTTCACGGGCAAAGGCGTTCCTCGAGCGGATTCCATTGCAAGCCACTCAAAAAGAACTTTTTTATCGCTGATCTTATTCAAGCACGACCGAATGATCGCATTGTCGACCTGCGTCGGTGGACAAGTGTCATGACCCTGCGTCTGATTTTCCCAGACCTGAGTTTTTTGCGCTTCAAGTGAAAGATTTTTGAGGGAATCCCCCAGGCTCTCAAGAGCGTTTCCCAACAATGCATAGGCTGTGCCATAACAAGATTCTTTGTAAATCTTCATTCGGCTTTGAAAACCAATCAGAAAATCCAAATACATCGCTTGCTCACTCGCCTGGGAGGGAAGCCCTTGTTTCAATTTTTTTAATTGAGCAACAAGCGCCGAGGTCTCCATTACCCGCAAATACGGACGGATCGCCTCAATTCCCTCTTCGGTCATTTCTAATTCCAGATGCTCATTGCCTTCTCTGTTTGCTCTGAATTTATCCAAGACATTTCTAAGATTCGTAAAAAACACAAAGGCATTGGCCCCTAACTCGTGGAATTCACCCACTCTCCAATAAGCTTGGTCTTGATTGAATTTTTCAAGTGCGCGAACCTCATCTTGAGAAAGTGCCCGATAATGAGGATGGGCTTTAAGGCTTTCGAGAAGAATCGAATCGTTCACAGAACTTTCTTGATTCAACAAGCATTTGAGTGCCTCGCGATGCTGAGCCATTAAAGCCAGTTTTCGATAATTAATCAGATAATTTCCGGCGAGCAGAGCTTCTCCGTAATTGGGCCAATCGCTGTCATCCTGGCCAAGGATCACACCCTTGATTTCTGGATACAATAATTTCCAAAATTGTTCTCTTGGATTGGGAGCATTTGTATCGATCGATGACAAAGCCAGATCGGCACTCAATAGATTAGCCGGTGAATTGGGATCTGCGGTATAACCCTGATCTGTCCGGGTATTTTTACGTTCGGCCAAAAACTTTTTCGGATCGGGTTGATGCGTTTGATCTAATTTATACTTTTCGTAATCTTCTCTGAGATCTTCTCTTACCTGTGCCAAGGCCCAGGCGTGAATTTTATTGCGCTTGAATTCAACCAACTCTTGCGCGGTCAGGTGGGCAGAAAAAATCCTTTCATCAGGGTGTGACAGCGACTCAGTTTCAGGCAGGCCCATATTGGGCGCGTACTTCAATTCAGTTGAAATCTCGGCTCGCAGCGCTTGCGCACCAAAAAATCCTTCGTAAGCCTTCCAGTAGGCTTGCAAAGTCGGCAGCTTTTCTTGTTCAGCTCCGATCATCAAGGCAGCGACTCGATTCTTGCGATCTTGAACAAAGGCCTGAGCCTTCAACAAGGGAAGATCAAACCCGTTCCTTAAACTTCCCATCGCCTCGATTTTAATCCACTCAGGTAAGCTCGATTGTTTCACCTCAGCCAGAGCAGCTTCGTACAAAACGATCAAGGGTTCGACAGTGGATTGATTGACCCCATGCGGGATTTTACTCCAGGCCCTGAGCGCAGAGACTTGTAAGCCCTGGTCGGTAGGCTCAAGGATAAATTGACGATGGAGGAAGTGCTCGGGCGTGAGAGTTCCCTTCGTTTCAATAGTTCCCCGCTTGGAATAAAGGAGGGTCAATGCCTGAGGAATATTCTTTTCAGCCAGCTCAAGGGCGATTTCTCGTGCCAATGAGTCCATTCCAGGGTTTTTGGGCTTATTGGGATATTGGTTCAGCCAAGACCTCATAAAGGCCTCTCGACGGGCTTCTGTCACCTCTAAAGGGGTTGAGCCTGGGTCAACCTCTTGAATTTTATTGAATATTTTATCGTACAGCATGAGAATACCTACAACCCGTGGCTCTGTAAGTTTAGCTCAATTGGAGTAAACTTGCTAGCTTTTGCGCAATCAAGTCTTGCAGTGGCATTGCAGGCCTGAAAAATAAGCGTTTTTGTTTCTAGGGTTAATTCCTGTGTTAGGGTAGCCTGTGATCTAAATAGAGGTGTAAAAAGACCTGAACCCTCATTACCACGCGCTCGAAGATTCTTGATAGCCTCCTCTAACTTGATAACCCTAGCCTCAGGATAGTAAATTCGCGCGATCTCCCAGGCTTGAAAAAGCATCGATTGACTGTTTGTTAATGCTGAAGAATTGAAAAATGCCTTCCAACCTTGTAAATCAGTCAAGGCTAAATCTTGCAATTCCTTAGCCCCAGTTGAATCAAACGATACATCGTCTGGAAACTCTTTGACTAATAACTCGTAAATGGCTTTATAACGTGCCAAGAGATCCGCTAATAAGGGGAATGCCGCTGAACGGAATGTCTCTAGTCGGATTTTTATATTCGAATTAAAAATTCGCTTGAGATTATAGCCTGTCATATCAGGCGAAGCACGGTGGAGTTCATACAACAACAAAAATTGACGCGTCTCGATCTCTTCGTTCTCTGCAAAAAAATCCTGAACCTTTTGAATACTGGGATAATCCTGTGAGTAAAATTCAATTAATTCAGAGCGGGGCAGCATGCTGTAAATACAGTTACGCTGAGATTGTGTGCAAAAGTCAAAAAATTCTTTGAAATGGACTGATGAGGGAAATATCGTCGTGATAGATTGCCCATTGAGTTTGTCTTTCATTCGTACGAGAAAGGGAGTAATTGAATCGCTGGATTTCATTGCGGTCATAAAGCCGTGAATGAGCGAGGCCCTCACTTCAGGGTCAGCAATATTTTGATTGACACTAAGCCAGAGGTAAATGCGTAAATCAAGATCTCTCACCCCTTCGAAAAATCCCTGAGAGTGTGTTTTTATTTCACGAGCGGCTGGGCTCAAACTCATTGAATTCATCGCCACTGTCACTCCATCGATCGCAGCTTTACCAAGCCCCTCATCGAGCGCATCAATTCTCGCACTTATGTGATAATATCGCAGGTTTGAATAGGAGAAATCAGATACTTTTATGAATAAGAAAAAAATCGAATAGACAAGAGATCTTTTTCTTTGCTCATTATCCGTTTTATTGACCAGGCTGATAAGCTGATCATAATAGATATGTTGACAGGCCTTGAGGACGGCTGTTATTTTAAGGTTCTCTAGCGAGGGATTCTCTCCGACAACAATCACACTCAAAATTTTCTCGAGCTCAGGGACGGTTTTGATGAGATCAAAAACACGATCAAGGCGACCCTGGTCGATTATGAATTTAAAGTCAGCCTCAGGGAGAAATTGTAACAGTTTTTTGATGGGCTCAAAAATACTGGGTTGAGATACCATAAAGTCTTGAAGTAAGGGGCTATCCAATAATGCCTTCGAATAGGGACCTAATGATTGGTAAAGAGCGAGCCATTCATCAACACTCACCATTTGGAACTGTAGATCTATGCGAATATAAGGCGCCAAGTCCTGCACGCCCAGAGATGAAGCGAGCGTCATCAGATCAGCAGGTGTTTCGACACGTATTGGCATGCATTCCACGATGAAGCGCAGGGTTTTTGATCCTACGGTTTTCACACAGTCAAGCCACTGTGCAAGATCCATTGACTGAGGAGCTGGAGCAATATCATTTGAAAACAATTCGATAAAACCTTTGCGATAAGCAGGCTCTATCGAAGACAAAAGAATCGAAAATTGAACGGGGTTCAGGGTCTGAATCAATTCATTCAGTTGCTCAATGAATTGGTTTTTGGTCCTGTCAATCGAATCTTTCGGGTCTTTAACACGCGATTGACGCATTTGAAGCAAGTTTCGCACGACACGGTAGCATTTGTCGGTCATCGCCGGATTAAACCTTGGCTTGAGTTTCATGCCAAAATCCGATGATGCGTCAATGAGTAAATTGAGGGTGAGCCCTAAGGCATAGGCAAAATGATTGTCCTCAATAGTGCGACGCTCTAGGGCTTTCATGCAAAATATCAACCCCATCTCAGACTGCATTTCAGAATTAAATCCATACAAAAAATGGGCCAGTTTAGGTAAATGAAAATTACCTTTGTACGGGCCTTGGAGCATCGGAAAAAACTCACTGAATAAAATCAGACTCTTTTTCCTGCTTATCTCTGAAGGCAATCTTATGCGGCTGAAAACGGAAGCGATTCTGGTGGAAAGAGGGCTCAAATACTCATCAGAATTTTCATCGATGCGATCCGTCTCAAACCCAGTCATAAGATGAATAAATTGATGATTTTTGGCGAGATAGTGCCTAGAGTAGCATTTTGCCATTCTCTCAAAGTCATCAATCCTGATCGAATGAAATAGGGAAACCAATACCTCTTCATCAAAATCGAAATTCACCCGGTTGCTCAAGTGGAAAAGTCTGTCCTCAGAGATTTCCTGATCCCCTATGACCTCAATGAAGATCTCTCGAATCTCATTGAAATGTTCTTTTTGTAAATAGCGATCGGTCTCACCCACCAGTTCGATTACACGCTCGAGGGTCGCATGCTTTCCCTTCACGCCATAGTTCACGTGTAATTTCAAGGCAAACCGACAATCCTTTATCGTTTTGAGTTGACCTGCCTGAAATCCATTGTCAAGGAGCTCATTGATATAATACGAGTCGCTATATGCCGCGCTCTCTTCCCTTCTCTGTTGATCGGCAGAGATGAACTCGTCACCTTTTGGAAAGTGCACGTAAATGAAATCGAAAATTTCGACTGCGGTCATCGTGCTGGATAATTCGCGGAAGCGTTTGGCCAGTGCTTTCACGGGCAAGGGTGTCCCTCGAGCGGATTCCAGCTTAATCCATTCGAAAAGCATTTTTTTATCGCGGACGGAATTCAAACAGGATTCCATCAAGGTATCATCTAAATCAGCAGGTGGACAGCTATCATGCCCCAAAATTGGATTATTCCAAGTGACCGCTTCGTTCTCTTCAAGAGGAATCTTTTTCAGGTCTTCACCAAATCTTTCAAGCGCTTTTCTAATCATAAAATTGGCGTAATCAAAGCACGAACCACGGCTGTTCATCATCTGAGTCGAGAAACCCTTCAAATAATTCAGATGTTCATGCAACTCCGACGCATAGGGTGAAAGCGACCTTTGAAGTCTTTCTATCGAATTCTTGAGCGTGGATCTGTTCATATACTCCGCGTACGGGCGAATCGCCTCCACCCCTTCTACGCTCATTTCAGATTCCAGATGTGCATTGCCTGGTCGTTTCGGTCTAAATCTATCAAAAACCTTTTTCAGATTCGTGAAAAACTCACATGCATTGGCTCCTAACTG
>CAYMDW010000007.1:0-2468 GCA_964389615.1 uncultured Gammaproteobacteria bacterium
GGTCACTGCCTTGCAAGAGGGCAAAGAACCTGATTTGCTCTCCCCACTCCATCATCAAACGGAGATCGACTTAAAAATTCCGGCCCTGATCCCGGAGGCCTATATCCACGACGTTCATACACGGTTAATTTTCTATAAACGAATCAGCCATTGCCAAGATTTAGAGAGTTTACGAGAGCTGCAGGTCGAAATGATTGATCGTTTTGGCCTATTGCCGCCTCAATTAAAAAACCTATTCCGAGTCTCTGAACTTAGGACTCGAGCTAACCCCCTGGGAATTACGAAAATTGAGGTCGGCCCTCATGGGGGGATTTTCGAATTTAATGAACAACCAAGTCTTAATACTAAAAAACTGATTGAAATGATTCAAAACAAGCCTAAACTATACAAAATGAAAGGCCAGACACGGCTCCATTTTATGGGCGAATCCAGCGAAGCTGAGCAACGAATCCATCTCGTCTCAGCCCTGATCCACGATTTAACACCAGAAAAAGAGTGAACAAAATGAATAAAATTTCTCTATTTTTATCAATAGCCTGTGCGCTATTGCTGTGCAATAACCCGAGCTTCGCTGACGATTGGTATCAGGTAGAAGTGATTGCCTTTGAATACGTTCACCCAAATGAAGATGAAATCGAGCTCTGGGACAGCCATCCCGGGGAACCTGATTGGAAAAAAGGCATCTATCTCACCGATGAGGCCACGGCCAAAGCCCGTCAAAAAGAAGAACTGGCCAAAGCGACCCCCGCTCCGGCTCCCGCAACCAACCCTGAGACCACAGATCTCCCGGCCCAACCCCAGCCTGTTGCCGCTCCTGCTGGCCCTGAACCTTTAGCGTACGTTGCCCTGCCTACCTCACAATTCACCATGCAAAGCGTCGCAGCCAAGCTTTCTAAAAAAGACGCCTACCGAATTTTATCGCACAGCGCATGGCGACAACCTGCAACCTCCAATAAGGGATCTGAGTCCGTTCGAATATTCGGTGGACGCTTGCTCGACAAAGATGATCCCAGCAATCCGCATTATGAATTTGATGGCTTGGTGACACTCAAAGCGACCCGCTATCTCCACCTAGACGTGGACGCGGTGCTTCGTGAACCAACGAGTGGCTCCGGCGGAAAATACGATTCTCCGGCTGATTTGGGGCTTCTGGAAAATAGCAACAATAGCCAAGACAGAGCTGCTGTGTATCAAGTGTATCGGTTGATGCAATCACAGCGGGTGCGCAGCAATAAACTTTATTACTTCGACCACCCGCTCATGGGCGTGATTGTAAAAATTTCGCCTTACGGTTCGTGATTACAAGGCATAAATTCCGGGGGCATTGCGCCAGCTTTCTTTGAAATCCATGCCATAACCGAATAAATAACGGTCTGGCGCAGTGAGCCCATAGTAATCCGGGGTGACCACGCCGTCCGGAGATTTTGGAACGTCTTTGTTGATTAAGACCGCACATTTAACAGTTTTTGCTTCGTGCGCAATACAGTATTTCAAAATTTCTGTCAAAGTCACCCCGGCGTCCAAGATATCATCCAAGATCAAGACATGCCTGTCTTTCAATGAGGTATTGGGCTTGGCTAACCAATGCATCGCATCGCTGCCTTTGAGTGCACCGCGGTAACGCGTGGCATGCAAATAATCGAGCTCCAAGGGGAAATTCAATTTAGGCAGTAATTGCCCGGCGAAAACGACCCCGCCATTCAAAACAACGATGCAGAGAGGATTTTTACCTGCATAATCTCGACTGATTTCAGTGGCCATTCGATCTAAGGCTGCATCGATTTTCTGGGGGGTGTGAATAAGCTCCGCATGCTCCATCACATTCTCTGGGGTAAGATCCGACATAAAACATCCTTTAAAACAAAACCTTAATTATGCGGGTTTTCGACTAAAATTTCATCATTTAATTCGCTTTCAGATTTGACTTAGTCTAATGACTTGCTATACTGAATAAGTAAGGGGTTGTTATGTCTAGAGTTTTCAAAACAGCAATCAGTGCCAACTGGCACGCCCATATGCTAAGCCTCATGAAAGAATTGGGCTATCGCTATGATCCTAATGGCGTCTGTTTTGGCTTAGCCTCCACCGCTGCTGTCGCTCACTTGTCAGGGAAAATGGATATTTTTGAGGAGTCGTTAGCCATTCTCAGCCATGCAGAAGCCAGCACTGTTAAAAAAGCCTATGCTGGGCTCACTCAAAAAGAATTCATTGATCTCCTTGCCTTCCTCGACAGTGTCGCGCTCCATCAAGAAACAGAAAAATTCAAACACATTTTCCCCTCAGCCTATCAATTTCATGATCAAAGCGCTGGGCCGATGGATCTCAGCACCCTATTAAAATTAAAATTAGAAACAGATGAAACGATCGCTCATCTTGACACCATTTGCAGACTGTACACCCGAGACGATCTCAGACGAAGCATGGACGCACTCGAAAAACAGTGCCATTCATTAGAAAACGGCCTCCTC
>CAYMDW010000007.1:2478-31141 GCA_964389615.1 uncultured Gammaproteobacteria bacterium
TGGCATTTCAATTCATTATGATCCAAAAACGAAGCAATGGATGATGATAGACAGCAATCGTCCAGGCGGAAAAGAGGGACCATTGCATCGTACATTCGAATCGGATGACATCGCTGACTTTATTTGGGAGAGTCTCGCAGAACACGTGGGCGGGGAACCCCAATGCCTCATTGATCTTCAACTCCTGTGCAATAAAAAAGATCACCCTGAAATCAAAAAAGCCATGGACCCCTGGATTAACTCAGGGAATGATGCCATGTTTGCTGATAAAAAATTGGAAATTCTAACCATCGAAGAAAAATCAGCCTTGCTTACGCTTGCCACGCGCGTTGGGGATATCAAAGCAATACAAGCGCTTTTAAAATTCAAGCCAACAGTCGGACCTTCCTTCGTGGATGAGAGATATCTCCAATTCGATTCTCCGTTAACCGTCGCCATCAGATTTGGGCATGCAGAAGTGGTCAAGCTGTTACTCGATTCCGGGGCGAGTCTAAACACAGGTGCCCATCATGAGGCATTTCTCTGGCAACAGGCGATCACACACGATCGTATCGACATCTTACGGATGCTGCTCAATCACCCGCTGTCTACTCAAAATTTTTCACGAGTACAAACGCGACCGCCCCTATTGAATTTCATCGCAAAACATGGCGATACCGACTTGATGAGTCGACTTTTACAAAACAGAACCATCGACCCAAATTTTCAACCCCACAACGGAGATACTCCACTCCACTGCGCCGCACTGAACGGTCAGCTTGATACGGTGAAACTACTCATGCGAGACCCACAAATCAACCCGAATCTCAACGATTATTATGGTAATACCGCTTTTCATCTTGCTCAGATCAAAGCAAGCTATGCCAAAGAGGTAGCAGAAAAACAAAGATTCATTGAAATTGCAGAAGCAATCAAAAATCATCCGAAATTTATCGAGTCAATGCACAGCGACGGAAGCCCGTTGTTGCACTATCACATCGAAAGACACACTGCTGGCTCGGATCTCACTGAGATTATCCGATTGATTTCGGATGGTGATTATCCTAGAAACGAGCGAGACAAAGAGGGTCATTCAGCGCTTTTTTATGCCCTCCAAAAAGACCCCGACCTCTCTGTAGATCTTGTCCGCTCAGGATTTGAGATAAACGAGATTGACTCTATTTCAGAGAAGCATATTCTCGCGATGGCTCTGTACTCAGGTTTCGACAATGTTTTTGCCGTGGCCCTGGAAAGATTAAGCCGGGATAAAAAAGCCTTCGACATCAATTATCGAAGCGATGATGACCGAGGCTTTCTTCAATATGCCCTTGATTGTGGTAATTATGCCATCGCCAATCTTATACTCACCCACGAGGTCGAATTGGTGTTTTCGGACTTTGCCTGGACAGACCCCAAAGGAAAATCCGTTTTACATCTAAGCATGTTCCATATGAGTGATTTATCCGCCGAAAAAATCATCAAGAAGATGAGGGAATTGAATCTGCCCTTAGACAGACGAGACAAGCTGAACAACACAGCGTTTTTCTATGCCATTCAAGAGAAGAAAATGGACGGCGCAAAGCTCATCATGGACAGTTGCGAAGGCAGTCAAGTCCTTTATTCTGAATTGGCACGTTTGCTTTCAGTGATTCAATCTTACTCGTGGGAGAGATCCAATAAACCCCTCGCGATGGCACTCGACATGTTCAAGGTCATGACGACATTTCGCGAGCTCTACCTCAAAGAAGGCGATCAAATTCTTACAAATCACCCCTATTCAAGCTTAGCCCCTGTCGCTCCGACGTTAAAAATCTTATCTGAGCTTGCTTCGATTTCTTTTGATCCGCTGAAGCTCCCTCAAAGCAATGACAGTCTCCTCCATCAAGCCATTGCAACGGAAAACATCGAACTGCTCGACATGCTTCTCGAAAATGAGATCATCAAAAATGAGCTCATGCAGAGCTCGCATCCAGTGAATACAGACAACAAATCTCCTTTAGAAGTCGCGCTGCAAATGAAGTCTCCAATCATTGTCATCAAATTGATCAAGGCTGGAGCAAGTTTCGTCGAGGCTTTCGAAGATGCCACCTATGAGACCTGCGGACACCTCGAAGAATTGAGCCTTGCTTTAAAAAATGATGATAAGGTGGTGAAAGAAGAGGTCATTAAAGCAGCCGAAATGATCGACGCCAGGTACGATCTGAAGATAAAAGAATTGATCCTAGATCATAATCAAATAGCACCTGAAACTGAAAGAGTGGGCATTCGTGATGTTAAGAAGTTTTAATACTGAATTGAAGACCCCCTGGCATGTTCACGTGATTGCCCTGTTGAAGGCATTGGGTTATCCCCATGATGAACAGGGGGTCTGTTTTGGGATCGCGGCCACAACCACGACTGCAGTGCTCGCAGGTAAATTAGCTCTATTAGAGGAGTCGATCAATATACTTAGCCATGCCGATCCGAAGACTATTCAGTCTCAAAATCATGGATTAACTCCTACTGAATTCCGGGATGCATTAGCCTTCTTAGATAGCATTGCGCTCCATCAGGACGCGAGCGAATCTAAGCATATATTCCCTTCCACAGTTCAGTTTGAAGATCAGAATGCTGGGGTCTTAGAGGTCGGGAAAATCTTGAACCTCTCTAATTCAACAAACAATGACATCGAACAAGCCTTCATCACATGCAAGGCAGTTTATCAAGATGGACTGATTGATTCCATCAGCGAACTCACAGAAAGATGCCGGTCGCTTTCCGATTCCGAAACACCCTTGGGATTTTTGATTTCAAACCTTGGCCACACGATCTCATGCAATTATGACCCAAACAAATCGGCCTGGATATGCATCGACGCAAACAAACAATCACAAGGCACTTCGCCACTCATCATCACAGACTCTCTTCCAAGATTGATCAATTTCATTTGGACAAGCCTCGCTCGCACCTACAGGAACAGGAGCATGTGCGTCATAGACGTACAGGTTCTTTGCAGAAAAAATGACCTTGCTCTTGTAGAAAGTGAATTAGGTCAGTGGATAAAAGAAGAACGCGGCTACCTATCCCCTGAAACTCTCGAAAGCCTATCTCTCGACTTTTTATTAGAATTGATTTTTGTCGCGATACGTGTAGGCGATGATAAAGCGATTGAAGCGATATTCAACACCGATTTTAACCATGAGATATTCTATACCAAGGGAGGGGTTATTCGTTATGCCATCAGAAACAATAAAAATCATCTATTATACCGTCTGCTAGATGAAGGGGTTGATCCGAACAGGGTGATACCAGGCGCTCACTCTCTTTGGCAGATCGCCATGGATTACGATAATATCGATGCGATCTCCATTTTGCTCAAGGATGTTGTGGTCGATAAGGATTTTCGACAACTCACCCTTGAGCCCTTACTGTTGAATTATATTTGCGAGCATGGACGACTTGATATTGCACAAATGCTCTTAAAATGCAGAGGAATTTCAATCAATGAACAAGAGAGGAATGGAGACACTGCGCTCCATTGTGCTGTCCGGTCTGGCAATATTGATCTTGTAAAATTCTTGGTGAGTCATCCCGCGATTGATCCGAATATTGGAGATTATTATTATAATACGGCTTATCATGTCGCGATGCTGCTCTCTGATTCAGCAGAGCAAGCCCAAGATGTCAGAAAATTCAGAGCGATCGCGCAAGTGATTGCGAATCATCCAAAATTTGATCTTAGCAAACATCAATCCGGGGACAGAGATCTTCTATTCTATTTCGTCAAGCAAGGGGATACTGAAGCGATCGACCGTATTTTATGGAAACGAAGTCATGAGAAACCCCAAATCGATTCGGAAGGTGAATCCATACTTCATCACGGAATGAAGCATTCACAGACCCTTCTCATAAAACTAGTAAAACACTTTAAGGACGAGAAGGAATTATTTGTCTATGAGTTAACGACAAATTTGCGAGACATTCAAACGAATGGATGGCGCGACTACGGTTTCCCTCTTCAAATATCCATGTGTCTTCTCGCCCACATGCCTGAGTTATTAGAGGCATATCAGACCCGAGGCGAAGATGCACTCGTTAATGAACCTTATGCCTCATTATCGCCCTACTCTGCTACTCTACAAACACTGATCGATATCTACAGAAGCGCACCTGCGGTCCCGGATATCCCCCGCTCCCATCTCTCGCTGCTGGAAGTCGCGATCATTCGAAAATGCGAAGATCTCCTAGGAATATTGCTGATGAACAATGATATCCTCCTGCAACTGGGAAAAACGAATCACACTCTCGACTCCACGCCACTCACTCTGGCTATGACGGATAATAACTACACATTCGCAATCAAGCTAATCACTGCGGGTTCGCATTTAGAAGAGCTGTACCGAAAAGGTGTGCCACAGATTTCAGAAGGTGATAAAGAGATGCTCAAAAAAATGACAGTGGCGATTCGCGACAAAGACAAGCTTGTTGGAGATACGACAGACAATCAAACCTTTTGCTATCAGGCGATGATGATGGACAAACGCTATAATTCACATCTCAAGGATCTTTTAAAATATGAAATTGATAAAAGAACGAACATTTTGAATTCACGGATGAATGCGGATTCCTCGTCAAAACACAAGCAATGAGCGGTCGAGGGATTATTTGATCGCATCCAGTATTGATTGTATTCCCTGATAGTCCTGGCAATACAAGACATAATCACACCCAGCATTCAATGCCTTGTGCACACGGTCAATCGGCGCTTGTTTGGCAGCCGCGTGCATGACCAAATCATCGGAAATAATCAAACCCTCGTATCCCAATTCTTGACGTAAAAGGGTTTTGAGCCAAAAGCTTGAATAACTCACTATTTCACTGTCGACCTCAGGGAAAAGAATATGTGCTGTCATCAGCGAATCCAGTTCATTGACAAGTCGCTTGTACGGGATAATATCGGAATTCATGATGTCTTCGAGGGAACGAGGATCAACGGGGTCAGCCACATGAGAATCTGGGGTCACGAACCCATGTCCTGGAAAATGTTTCCCGCAGACCGCCATGTCGTGGGCGTGGAGCCCTGCGATGAAACTGCCGGCCAAGGCCGAGACCACCTCAGGATCCGCATCGAAGGCACGATTTCCGATCACGCTACTTTTACCGTAATCCAAATCCAGCACCGGAGCGAAGGTAAAATCAACACCGACTTCCAATAATTCGTTCGCAATGATTTCGCCGTATTCTTTTGCAGTATTCAAGGCTTCGTCAGGATGGGTTTTATATCGAATCCCAAGGGTTCCCATCGGAGGAATTTCTGTGAAACCGGGACGGAATCGTTGCACCCGCCCTCCTTCGTGATCCACACAGATAAAGACGTCTTCACGGACTTCGCGAATGGCGTCATTGTAGGACTGAATCTGTGATTTTGACTCAAAATTATGCGTGAATAAAATAATCCCGGCCACCGCAGGATGACTGATCCATTGTTTATCTTGTGGGGAAAGCGTGGTCCCTGGAAGCCCGATGATGAGTGTCCCTGTTTCTGTCATGGCAGCTCCTGAAGTGTATCGCCGATAAAAAGTTTTGTGCCCACGGGGACACGATCGAATAAGGCCATAAGATCATCATTATGCATGCGTATGCAACCGTGAGACAATGGCCGACTTAATGATATTTCATCTGGGCAGCCGTGTATATAAATATAACGCTGCATCGTATCCACATTTCCCAAACGATTGAAACCGATCTCTAAGCCTGAAAGCCATAAAATCCGCGTCAAGATCCAATCACGTTCAGGATGAATCAAGCCTAAGGCCGGAGTGTAAATTTCACCGGTGGGTCGTCTCCCTGAGAAGACCGTGTATTTAGGACTTCCCGCCCCTATCTTGGCGCGAATTTGATGCCAGCCACGGGGAGTTTTGGCGGAGTCTTTGATTTCACCTAAGCCTTTTTGCGCGGTAGACACGGGGTAGGATTGTACAGAGCTTCCCGCCTCCATGAGATGAAGACGCTGCTCATCGGTGTTAACGAAAATACAGTCAAAGGGTGTCATTGATTTGGATCGCATCATTTTGAAGTCTTAAAGAATTGAGTGCGTAATGGAGCTCGCCCTCTGATTGGGCATGCACGGTAAATAGGGGTTGGCCGAACTCGACTGCATCACCGAGTTTGACATGCAATTCAATCCCAGCCGTGGGAACCAGGGGAGCACCCGCCAATCGAGCGATACGAGACAGTACGCGATTATCGAAAGCTGTCACATAACCTTGCTTTCGCGCCAAAAACGGTTCGCTGTATGCGGCCTCAGGGACCTCAAACAAGCCTCCTTGAGCCACGCAAATCGCTTGAAATTTATCCCAGGCTTGACCGCTCAGTAATATTTCTTTGGCAAGGGCGTAGCCAGTCCCTGCGGAGACCTTAGGTGAAAACTCGAGCATTAAACCGGCAATCATCAAGGCCTTTTCGCGTAAGTCGTCGGGAGCATCTGTCTCATTTTTTAGAACAGCAAGCACATCGCGGGCTTCAAGGGCAGGACCAATGCCTCGTCCAATCGGCTGAGACCCATCAGAGAAAATCACACGAACATGAATGCCAATCCGTTTCGCGGTTTCCTCAAATAATGATTGGAATAAAACAGCCTGTGCTTGGGAGCGAACTTTCACCGTCTCTCCAATCGGAATGTCTACGAGCACATGGGTTGAACCCGCCGCTAATTTTTTGGAGAGCACCGAGGCGATCATCTGTCCTTCGCTGTCCAGGTTCAAGGCACGCTCGACCCGAATTAAAACATCGTCTGCGGGGGATAATCCCACCGAGCCGCCCCAGACCATGCAGCCCCCGACTCGACTCACCACGTCTTTGATTTGTTGAGCAGTCAGATCCACGACGGTTAATACACTGAGGGTGTCAGCCGTGCCGGAAGGGGTGGTGATCGCCTTTGAAGAGGTTTTCGGCATCAATAAACCAAAGGCGGCGACAATAGGAACAATAATCGGTGTGACACGATTTCCAGGCAGGCCCCCGATGCAATGCTTGTCAACAATTAAGGGAATATCCCAATGCAAACGTTCCCCCGCATGAGTCATGGTGCGCGTTAACTCGGTGATTTCATCGAGATTGAGGCGCCCACCCGCGCAGGCGGCCAAAAATGCGGAAATGTGAATTTCAGACAAACGCCCCGCAATGATGTCGTGAACAATCGCATGAAATTCGGATTTATTGAGGATATCGCCGTAGATTTTTTTACGAACGTAAGAGAGAGAGGTTAAAGAAGAGGGATGAGAAATGTAAACAGTGGCTCCCTCAACTGCCCTGCAAAGGTTCCAGGCATAATCAGAAAAGCCGACCTCGTGGGGCGCGAGTAAGTTTGTATCGGTGACAATATTGAGGGTGGCGATGATCGATTTATCGCCGATAGTCACCAAGACCCGAGCCTGCGCTCGAAACCCCTCAGAATGACACACATGGCAATGCTCAGAAATATAAACCACGGCTTCTTGGTAGGTATCGATGCCCAGAGGCCTAGCAAACAGTCCGTGGTCATGTTCAGACATTCTCTTCCTTATCGCTAAACAACGGCGTTTGATAAATCGATCACACTGCTTGATCCATTGCGTTTGGCTTTTGCTGAGTCACTGCGATCGTGTTCAAGCTGCTTCAGGTAATCAGCATCAATATCGCCCGTGACATAATGTCCATCGAAGACCGAGGTTTCAAAGGTAGAAAGCGCAGGATTCGCGTCATGGAGTGCGCCAATCAGATCTTCTAGCTTTTGATAGATCAGTTTATCCGCCCCAATTTTTTGACAAACCTGATCAATGGTTTTACCGAAGGCAATCAATTCCTCGCACACAGGCATGTCGATTCCATAAACATTCGGGAAAAGAACCGGGGGCGCGGCTGAAGCAAAGTACACTTTTTTGGCGCCAGCATGACGAGCCATTTCGATGATTTGTTTGCAGGTCGTGCCGCGGACAATTGAATCATCGACTAATAAAATGTTTTTCCCGTGGAGCTCTGAGGTGATGGGATTTAATTTCTTACGCACAGAGCGCTTGCGTTCTTTTTGCTCGGGCATAATGAAGGTTCGCCCAATATAACGATTTTTCACAAAGCCTTCGCGGAACAAGACTCCCAGTTTATCGGCCAGTGAAATCGCGGCGGTGCGCGCGGTGTCAGGAATCGGAATCACCACGTCGATGTCATGATCAGGCCAGGTCGTGAGAATTTGAGCCGCCAAACGTTCACCCATGTTAAGGCGAGCTTGATACACGGAAATTCCGTCCATCACGGAATCTTGCCGCGCCAAATAGACAAACTCAAAGGCACAGGGTTCGAGGATTCCCGGTTGGCAGACATGACGATGCAATTTGCGGTCCATGTCGACAATGACCACCTCGCCAGGTTGCACGTCATCAATTAAGGTGAAGCCCAGGGTGTCCAGGGCCACGCTTTCAGAGGCGATCATGTATTCGGGACCCAGCTCCGTTTCACGCAATCCAATCACTAGGGGACGAATGCCGTGAGGATCACGAAAGCCAATCAAACCAAAATTCATGACCATGGCCACTGCAGCATAACCGCCCTTGACTTGCGCCATCAAGGCGGTCATCGCTTTACAAATTTCAGTGACACTGAGCTCAGGAAGCATTTCCAGCTCATAGGCCATGACATTCAGAAGCAATTCAGAATCAGACTGTGTATTGATATGGCGTCGATAAGATTCGGTCAAGAGCTGACGCAATTGTTTGGCGTTGGTTAAATTGCCGTTATGAGCGAGTGTAATACCGTAAGGGGAATTGACATAAAAAGGTTGTGCCTCGGCCTCAGAACTGGAGCCGGCCGTGGGGTAGCGCGCATGAGCGATGCCCATATGGCCTTGAAGACGTTGCATATGCCGCTGCTCAAAGACATCGCGGACTAAGCCATTGGCCTTGCGAAGAAAAAAGTGTTCGCCATCCGAGGTGATGATGCCCGCAGCATCTTGACCGCGGTGCTGAAGCACTGTCAGCGCATCAAATAAATCTTGTTGCACATTGGCTTGGGCAAAAATTCCAGCAATACCACACATAATGAACTCACCTTAAGCTTTGTTGGATTGAGCGCCGAAGGGATCCACTCCCTGAGACTTGAGCCAATCGTTAATGTATTCCGCCACCTTTTCAAATTGGGGCATTAATTGGGAGTCCTTCCACCAGGGTTCACTTGGGACTTCCGTGTGGCCCAAGAAAAGTACAATCAAAGAAATAATCAAAATGCCACGGGCGCAGCCAAAGCCTAAGCCCAAGATTTTATCAATCGCGCCCAGGCCAATCTTACTGATGACAGAACTGAGCGAGACGCCAATCACCGTGCCGATCACCAAGACCAAAATCACTAGGGTTAAAAAGCTTCCCACGAGCTGCAAGGTTTCAGAGGTTGTGAAGGCACTGTAAAAAGGAACCAGCAAGGTATTAAATTTAATGCCCACCAAAGCAGCCAAGACCCAGGTGGCCAGAGAAATAATTTCACGGACCGCCCCACGCCAGAGGCTAATGAGGGTGGAAATAAGGATAATCGCAACAATCGCCCAATCCAGCATGGCCATGATTATTGCTCCCTGTAGCGAACAACGATGCCCTTGATGCCAAATTCAGCGTCAAGTTTGGTCACCAAGGCTTGGGCAGCGGTTTTATCGATGCCCGGGGCCACGAAGACACGCACAATCTTCCCGCCCGGAGTATCTTTCAGATAGGACTGAAAGCCCTCTTTGGAGAGGCGTTGCAAGAGTTCATTCGCGTTTTCAGTGCTGGAAAAGGCGCCCAACTGGATGGTCCAATCCCCATGCGCCGCTGCCTGACTGGTGGCCGCTTTTTCAACCTTGGCCGTGACCGCAGGTTTCACTACCGGGGCGGCGGGGGGAGCGACCGCTGCCAGGGGGATGGGCTCGGGTTCTGCGACCTCGGCCACTTCAGCGACCTCGGCGACGATTTCCTCACGGACCTCATGAACGACCTGCTCTACGTCATTGAAAACATAGTTAATTTTAGAAACCTCTGAGACTTCAGGAAGGTCGGGGGCTGAGGGTTTACTTGAATAATGTGTTCGACTGAGTTCAGAGGGGGCATCAAGAATGACGGGGATGAGTATCACCCCTAAGGCGAGAATAAAGATTGCGCCGATGATGCGCTGTTTGAATGCGATTGATCTCACGTTTCCTTGACCTTTCAGAGCCTACACCGTCCATTATTATAACACATTTGATGAGTTTAGAACTGTGAGCCGGGATAAGCAGGGTACTCCATGCAATTCACCCGCTCAACGAAAAAAATATGCATGAGTTAGTTACGGAGAGTACTTGATTTGCCCAAAATGCAGGCATATGATGATTTTGTAGACAGGGTATATGAACAGGATTTCTATTTGATGATCAACCCTTTAGAATTATTTTTATGCGTAACGCTGTGCTGGTTTATTCTGGGTGTTATTGGCTGGCTATTGCTACTTCGTGATTCAAAGTATTTAACCGGTTTATTTTTACTGGGGACAGTCGGGAGCGCGGTGCTATTTATAGGCAGTGGCTTCGCCCTAGGGCAATCGGGCTCTCTTGCTATTCTTTCTCTTGGAATCCCTGATTATCCCCTGCATTTTGCTGCGGACCCCCTATCCGTCTTCTTTATTCTTTTACTTGCCACCGCATCCCTAGGAACCGGCTTATTTTCCAGTCAATATTTCAAACATGTGAGCCGAAGAAGGCAAGCCATTCAATTTTTACTGTATCACTGGTTTTTAGCCAGCATGACTTTAATTTTCTTGGCCGCAGATGCTTACGGATTTTTATTGGCCTGGGAATTCATGGCGATCACCTCTTACCTCATGATCGTCACGACCCATTCTTCTCCAGAGACTCTGGGTGCAGGATTTATTTATTTTCTTATCACCCATCTGGGAGCCCTCTTCTTATTCGTGGGATTTGCACTGATGGTCCAAGGGGCTCATGATTATACTTTCACTGCGCTTCGAGAAGTGCAGTTATCACCCTGGGTCAATCTCGTTATTTTTATCTCGATCCTGATCGGCTTTGGCGCTAAGGCCGGGATCTTGCCCTTCCATATTTGGGCGCCTGAGGCCTATTCTGCTGCGCCAACCCCCATCACCGCATTGATGAGCGGAGTCATGTTGAAAACAGCCACCTATGGGCTCATTCGTTTTATCTTTGATTTATTATCGCAGCCCATTCTTAATTGCGGATTGGCAATGCTGATCTTGGGCATGGGGACGGCCTTTTACTGCGTGATCATGGCAGCAATGCAAACAGAAATGAAACGCTTGTTGGCCTATTCCTCAATCGAAAACAGCGGATTTATTTTCGCTGCGATCGGATTAGCCTTAATTTTTCAGGCCTCCTCGCAACCCCTCATGGCCGCCCTGGCCCTGACTGCGGCCCTGTTTCACGCCTTCAATCATGCAGTGTTCAAAAGTTTATTATTTCTCGGGGCAGGCAGTGTCTTGCATGCCACCGGGGAGCGGAACGTGGGAAAATTAGGCGGCTTGATACGTAAAATGCCCTGGGTCGCCTTCTTTGTGCTGATTGGCATGCTCACCGTCTCAGGGGTTCCCCCCTTCGGTGGTTTTGTATCGGAATGGCTGCTTTTACAAACTTTTTTATTCTCCTCTAAAGTGGAACCGCTCTATATTTCCATGCTGCTTTCCGTGATTGTCGGGGTCTTTGCCTTAGCCATCGGCCTGGGCGCTTATGTGATGGTGAAATTTTATGGGATCACCTTTTTGGGTGTCCCAAGAGAAGAAAGCTTAACGCAAGCCTGCGATCCGCCCTTACTGGAACGATGTGGTTTAGGCTGGTTAGCCGCAGGCTGTATTCTGCTTGGAATTTTTCCAGTCACCCTCCTGGGTTTTCTCAAACACGTGATGTCGGGCTTATTGGGCGAATCGGCCGCTTCATTATTTGCCCAAGATTCTCTCTTCTTCATCATTCCCAAGGAAATCGAGCGCAGCAGTTACAGCCCCTTCATTCTCGTGATGATCCTGATCATCACGATCACCCTATTGAGTCTTTTCATTCATCGGTTATCGCCCCACAAAGCACGGCGTGCGCCAGCTTGGGACTGTGGCTATCCCAGCCATCACCCAAAACTCCAAGACACTGCGGAAGGATTCGGACAACCGATTAAACACATATTCAAATCCTTCATCCATTTGAAACTGATGAGTCCCAGTCCCAGCGACCGACACCCACAGTACTACATGAAAGCAGAAGATCGATTTTGGTATCTGCTGTATTTGCCCGGACTTCGCGTCTTGATGGCCATAGGACGCATGATCACCAAGGTTCAAGACGGTCGAATCAATCATTATCTTCTCTACAGCTTCGTCACCCTGCTGGTTCTTTTATGGTGGACTTTATGAACACTGCCCTCCTGATCCTACTTCAACTCCTTCAATGCATGGCCATCATTGCAATCGCCCCCCTTCTTGTGGGATGGATGCGGCAAATGCAAGCGTGGCTCGGGAATAAATCGGGTGCGGGGCTTTTTCAACCCTACAGAAATATCCGGAAACAATTATTCAAACAACCCGTGATCGCGGAAAATGCCTCGCCGCTCTTTCATGCGGTGCCGATACTTTATTTTACCATCATGATCGTGATTGCCTTTATTATTCCTGTGTTTTTCACCGCCTTGCCTTTTCATCGCATTGCAGATGTGATCGTCATCGCCGGGCTCTTTTCTCTGGCGCGGATTTTGCTCGCGCTGGCCGCGATGGATATCGGGACCGCATTCGGCAGCATGGGCGCACGACGAGAAATGCTGGTCTCCTTCCTTGCAGAGCCGGCACTCTTGATGGTGTTTTTCAATCTCGCATTGATGAGCGATTCGACCGCCCTGAGCACCATTGCCCTCACCATCAACAATCAAACCTTCAGCCTGAATCCAAGCCTGGCTTTCGCGCTCCTTGCTTTTTTCATGATTTTGTTAGGCGAAAACGGGCGGATCCCCGTGGACAATCCCTCTACCCATTTAGAACTGACCATGCTTCATCAGGCCATGATTCTCGAATATTCCGGACGTTATTTAGCACTGATCGAGTGGGGCAGCTATTTAAAGCTGCTGAATTATTACGCGATCGCCATTGCCCTGTTTTTTGCCTGGGGGATCCATGAAATTCCTTCTGTGATAGGGTTCTCCCTCGCCAGCCTAGCATTCTTGATAAAAATATTTGTCTTGAGCACCGGAACCACTTTCTTTGAAACGATTACAACAAAAATCAGGATTTACCGCGTTCCGGAATTTATGGCGAGCGCCTTTCTCTTAGCCGTCTTAGGGGTTCTTATCCAATTGCTGCCGATGGAATAAACATGGACATACTGCCTCAATTCATCCATTTCTTCGCTGCCTTGCTGCTGTTGTTCAATTTTTCAATGTTGGCTCAACGCCACATGATTGGGCTGATCAAACTCCTCGCGCTGCAAGGCTTTGTTTTGAGCATTAATACGGGGCTGATTGCATACACCATGAATCAACACGAACTTTACGTGAGCGCCGTCCTCACTTTCGTTCTAAAGGTCTGCCTGGTTCCCTTCATTCTCTACAGCATGTTGGTCCGATTAAATATTCGCACGAAATCCGAAGCCACCGTGAGACTTCCCACACGCTTACTGATCGGGTTGGGCTTGGTGATCTTTGCCTTCAATCTCAGCCTGCCGATTGAGGAAATTGCTCATAACGCGGTTCCTGCCATGCTCGCATTAGCCCTCGCCAGTGTTCTGCTTTCTTCATTTATGATGATCATCAAAAGGAAAGCCATCTCACAAGTGATCAGCCTCCTCGCCCTCGAAAACAGTTTATTCTTCGTGGCCTGCAGTTCGCCTTACACCATGCCCTTGTTAGTGGAGCTCGGCATGGCCTTCGATGTCTTGATGGCGCTTTTTATTGTGGGAATTTTCTTTTTCCGTATCAACGAAAATTTCGACAGCCTTGATCTTCACCATCTCGAAAAACTGAGGGAAGAATGATGGAACTATTGGCGAGTGCATTTCTCTTACTCCCTATCGCATTGGCTGGACTCTTGTTCGCCATTCCAAACCTTCGGATGAAGAATCATCTGAATATTCTCGGATCCTTCTTGACGCTCACCCTTGCAAGCATTCTGGCCTTCGAGGTCACAGAGAAGGGACATCTGTTTATTTTTGATCACTGGTTTCTGGTCGACCACTTCACGATTCTCATGATCTTGATCACGGCCCTGATCGAGGTCACCACAGCGCTCTACTGCACCCGATACCTGATCAACGCACGATTGGCTCGCAGACTCTCCAGTGATAAATTGCGTTATTTTTTCAGTCTCTATCAATTCTTTTTCTTTATTGCCTATCTGATTTTGATGTCGAATAATCTGGGGATCATTTGGGTGGGAATGGAATCAGCGACCCTATGCACGGTTCTTCTGGTCACACTCTCACGTTCTTCACAAAGCCTCGAGGCCGCTTGGAAATACCTTATCTTATGCGGGGTGGGCTTGGCTCAAGCCTTACTCGGCACCATTCTCCTCTTTTTTGCCTCCGAACGCATTCTCAATGCCCACGATGCGCTTCTTTGGTCTGAAATTGCAGGGGTCAGTCATGCCCTCTCGCCCCCGATTGTCAGCCTGGCTTTTGTTTTTATTTTGATCGGTTTCGGAACAAAAGCCGGTCTAGTGCCCTTGCATCATTGGCTCCCCGATGCTTATGGACAGAGTATCGCTCCGGTCTTAGCCCTGCTCTCGGGCGTTTTACTCAATCTGACCTTGTACACGATTTTGCGATTCAAAATCATTGTCGATGGCACCATGGGCATGAGTTTCACCAGCCCCTTCTTGATTGGATTCGGCCTCTTAAATATTCTCGTGGCTGCATTTTTCCTGTTGAGGCAGCGCGAGATTAAAAAACTCTTCGCCTATTCGTCAATTGAACACGTCGGGCTGATTTGCCTCGCCTTTGGGATCGGCACCCCTCTCGCCATTTTTGCAGGGTTGTTGCACATGATCTCGCATTCTCTCGCGAAGACGGCCGTATTTTTCAGCGCAGGCTCCGCCGTGCAAGCGTGCAATACCAATTCCATGCAGCAGATCACTGGCTTATTGAAAGATCATCCCAGAATCGGATTGGGGTTGCTCTTAAGCACCCTGGCCTTATTGGGCTTACCGCCCTTTTCCTTATTCATGAGTGAACTCTTGATCATCTTCGCCACCATCGAACACGAAGCCTGGCTTGTCCTCCCCTTAGCCCTGGGCATGTTGATTGCCTTCTCAGCCATCCTTTTCCATGTCCAACGCATGGCATTTGCGCCGAGTGAATCTGTCACGCCTCTGCGAATCATCCGATCCAGCACCTTTCCCGTGTACGTGCACTTAATCATTCTTCTCATTATCGGGCTGTTGGTTCCGATTTTCCTTAAAACAATGCTGGATCCCATCATCCATCTTATGAGCGGGGTTGTATGACATTATTCCTCAACACAATTCACTGCGAATGGCCCCTATGGACCGAATGCCTTGCGCTTGACGATTTGAGCCCTAAAATTCATGAGATCTCCAAGCAAAAAGGGGAGCTCTTAACCCTTTGGGGCACTGATGAACGCGCGCATCAAGAAGGCTTTGTCTTGCATCTGATTTTCGTGCATTGGAACAAAGGGGTCCTTTATATTCGCACGAGGCTTTCGGAAGACCATCCTGTTTACCCAGACCTAAGTCTGCTCTTTCCGGTCGCCACGCGACTTCAGCGTGCACTTTTTGATCTCATCGGATTCAAAGCGAATGAAAGCACCGATCAACGTCCTTGGTTAAGGCATCATGCCTGGCCCAAGGAGTGTTTTCCCTTGAGACAAGATTTTGTTCCCATCGAACCTGCCCCTCACGAAGGGGATGAATATTCTTTCGTCAAAGTCGGGGGGGCGGGCGTGCATGAAATCGGCGTCGGTCCGGTCCATGCGGGCATCATCGAGGCGGGGCATTTTCGTTTTCAGGTGGTGGGTGAGCATATCCTTCGATTGGAAGAACGGCTGGGTTACCTTCACAAAGGCATCGACAAACATTTTCAAGGAGCCGCTCTCGACAAGGCCTCGCGACTCTCTGGCCGAATCAGCGGGGACAGCACGGTCGCTTATGCTTGGGCCTTCAGCATGGCCTTGGAAAACGCCCATTCAATTCAAATTCCAGAGCGCGCTCAGTGGCTTCGTGCCCTGCTTCTTGAGAGAGAACGGATCGCCAATCACCTCGGTGATTTAGGCGGATTAGGTCAAGATGCTGGGCTGAATTTTGCCATGAATCAATTTTCCCGCATTAAAGAAAACATGCTGCGTGTGAATCATGCGTTGTTCCAGCATCGCTATTTGATGGACAGGATTGTTCCTGGGGGATTGACCAGCGATCTGACTCCCGAAGGGGCGCAACTCCTCAAAAATGAAATTCCTAGGCTGCAAGCAGAGATTCATTCCCTGCATCAGATTTACGAGGAACACGGTGGCTTGCAAGATCGCTTTTGCGAAACAGGCATCGTTCATCCCGATCTCGCCATTCAACTCGGGTTGCTCGGGATCTCGGGGAAGGCGAGCTTGCGTCAATTGGATTGGCGTAAACACATGCCTCATGCGCCTTATGATCAGTTCGAATTGAACTGTCCTATTGAATCCAGTGGCGACGTCGCTGCTCGCGTGTGGATTCGATTCAGGGAAATCAACGAATCCCTTCGTTTGATGCATCAGATCTTGGAGACCCTGCCAGAAGGCGAGATTCGTGTTGATTTACCGAAGACCCCTACTCCTCTTCTAGGGTTTGGCTGTGTCGAGGGGTGGCGAGGGCCCGTTTTTGCGGCTGTCCAGGTCCGAGATCAACAGGTGGACTGGGCACACCTGCATGATCCTTCCTGGCAAAATTGGCCAGCGCTTGAATTCGCGGTGATTGGAAATATCGTCCCTGATTTTCCCCTCATCAATAAATCTTTCAATCTTAGCTACAGTGGCCACGATCGCTAAAGGACCTCTCAATGATCAAGATCATGAAATCAATCGCAAGAATCGGGGTGATCTCAGAAACATCTTCGACCCAACCACTGGAAGAAGAAAAGCATTTGACGGAACTCCAGCAGGCGATCAACCGCGTCTTTGGGCGATCCATGGCAATCAGACACCTCGACGCAGGATCTTGCAACGCCTGTGAACTCGAGATTCAGGCGGTCAATAATCCTTATTACAACCTCGAAGGCTACGGCATTCATTTTACCGCCAGTCCACGGCATGCGGACATCCTTTTAGTGACAGGCCCCGTGTCCAAGAATATGGTTATCGCACTTCGACGCACTTATCAAGCCATGCCGGAACCCAAATTTGTTGTGGCCGTGGGGGATTGCGCCACCTGCGGCGGATTATTTGGCGAAACCTATGCCACCTGCGGTTCAGTGAGCTCCGTGATCCCCGTGGATCTTGCCCTGCCCGGTTGCCCTCCAACGCCCACCGATCTCTTGCAAGGAATTCTGAAGTTAGTCAATAAAAGGATTACATCATGCCCGTCTCGCTGAAAAAAGATTTCGTGTCAGGCTTCTCGGTATTTCTTCTGGCACTTCCACTGTGCTTAGGAATCGCCGCAGCGAGTCATTTTCCCGCCAGCGCGGGCATTCTTTCTGCGATTGTGGGCGGTTTAGTGGCTGCTTTTTTAGGCGGAGCGAAATTGGCCATTAAGGGCCCCGCAGCAGGATTGATTGTGATTGCCGTCGCTGCGGTGACTCAGCTGGGTGAAGGAGATTTAGTCTTAGGATACGAAAGAACGCTGGCCGTGGGTGTGATGGCGGCTGGTCTGCAAATTATTTTCGGGGCTTGGAAAAAAGCAGGCGTTGCGGAAATGATCCCCGCCTCTGTGATTCATGCGATTTTGGCCGCGATCGGAATTATCATCATCTCTCAACAGCTGTATGTGATTCTTGGAGTCACGGCGCCAAGTTCAGAGCCGCTCGATTTATTCCTCACGCTGCCGAGCACAATGAACCAGGCGAATCCGCTGGTTTTGCTCATCGGCCTGGTTTCCTTAGGGATCATCGTGGGTTGGCCACGTTTAAAAATCTCAAAATTCCTCCCCGCCACGCTAATATTGCTTCTCATCACCATCCCTCTCGCGTATTTCGCGGATTGGGACAGAGATCAGGCCTACGTTATTTTCGGGCAATCCTACCCCCTCACCCGCGAGTATTTCATCAATATACCGACCGATATCAAGAGCGCTATTATTTTTCCCGATTTTTCTCAGGTTTTCACGGCAACCAGCCTAAAATATGTCCTGATGTTTGCCCTGGTCGGCTCAATCGAATCCACACTCATCGTCCGCTCGATTAAAACTTTTAACCCCAATTCGCCTCCCGCCGATTTAAATGCAGATCTTCGCGCCGTAGGCATGGCCAATTTACTCAGCTCCTTCTTGGGCGGTTTACCGATGATTTCTGAAATCGTGCGCACCAAAGCGAATATTGATCACGGGGCAACCTCTCACTATTCGAATGCATTTCATGGACTCTTTATGCTCTTAGCCATGATTGCGCTGCCAGGTCTCGTTAATCTTATTCCTTTAGCAGCCTTGGGTGCCCTCTTGATCTACGTCGGATTTCGGTTGGCTTCCCTTCAACAATTTAAAGAAGTGTATTTATCGGGGAAAGATCAGTTTGCTGTATTTTCAATGACCTTGATGGTCACCTTGGTCAGCAATCTTTTAGTGGGAATCGCGGCGGGAGTATTATTGAACAGCCTGCTTTCTCTGATCAAAAAACAGAGAACCGCCTCAGAAGGATAAGCTGGAAAGCGTGTAGAAGGATCCTGTGACAATGACGCTTTCATCAGGCAAGCAGGAATCTAATGCGGCGTTAAAGGCCGCTTCAACGCTGGCGTGAGGAAGGGTTGGCACCGGAAGCAAGGCGGCCAATGTCTCGAGATTCATGGCACGCGGTGTGGGTGGCCTGCATAGATGAACTGTTTTGCATCGCTGTGCAAGCAGAGGCAGTGCGTTACCAAAGGATTTATCCCCCATCACCCCCAAGACCAAATGAAAACCTGAAGACTTCAGTGTCTCAAGATAACGCAGTAATTCGTTCACGCTGTCTTCGTTATGCGCCACATCGAGCAGAATATTTTTTCCGGATACCCTCAAATGCTGTTTTCGACCCGGGACACGGACTTGCTCGATCACGGAATGATCAACAGGAATATTCAAGCGCTGGGCCGCTTGAACCGCACAGGCGATATTGCTAGGAACCGCATTCGTGTTGAGATTGTCAATCAGTGAAAAATCTTGACCCAATCCATCAAATAAAGCCCCCACCCTTTCCGCATGCGATCTCAGCACCGATTGAAGGGCCACTTCGCCACAAATGACGGGTTTACCCGAACGCATAATCCCGGCTTTTTCAGCAGCGATTTTTTCCTTGGTATCGCCCAAAAAAGCGGTGTGATCTAAGCCGATGCTTGTGATGATCGCGATATCAGTGTCGATCATATTCGTCGCATCCAGCCTACCGCCCAGGCCCACTTCTAAAATAATCAAATCGGGGGGATTGAGATGAAAATAATGCAAGGCCGCCAGAGTCGTGTATTCGAAATAAGTCAGTGTAGTCTCACCTCTCGCCTGCTCCACCGCTTGAAGCGATTCAAGTAATGCGTGATCAGTGATCTCCAGTCCATTGATTTGAATGCGTTCGTTGAAGCGGTATAAATGAGGGGAAGTATAGGTGCCCACTTTCCAACCCGCGGCCTGTGCCAGGGCTGCCAGCACTGCGACGGTGGTTCCTTTGCCATTGGTTCCTGCGACGGTCACCACGGGGCACTCGAATGATAATGGTATAAATTTTTCGGCGACGGAACGAATGCGATTCAACCCCAGGTCAATGGCCACCGGGTGAAGGTTTTCGATCCGCGCCAGAAAGGCGTTGAGATCCATTATTTATTCATCAACTTCGCCAATAATCCCGAGACGGTACTCCGCATTTCACGGCGATCCACAATCATGTCGACAAACCCGTGTTCCAGCAAAAACTCCGCCGTCTGGAAGCCTTCAGGCAAGGTTTCACGGACGGTTTGAGCAATGACGCGGGGACCCGTAAAGCCAATCATGGCGCGAGGTTCAGCAATATTGATATCGCCTAACATGGCCAAACTGGCAGAGACGCCGCCGTAGGTCGGATCGGTCATGATGGAAATATAAGGGAGCCCTTGATCGCTCAATAAACGTAAAGAGGCTGAAGTTTTAGCCATCTGCAATAAGGAAAGCACGGCTTCTTGCATGCGTGCACCCCCAGAGGTAGAAAAACAAATGAAAGGCACTTTGTTTTTCATCGCTTCGTCAACGCCGACACAAAAACGCTCGCCAACAGCGACGCCCATCGAGCCCCCGATGAAATTAAAGTCGAAAGCCGCTGCCACCACAGGAAGATCATTGATCGTTCCCTTGCCCACGACTAAAGCATCCTTCTCGCCCGTGGCTTTTTGAGCCGCACTGAGGCGATCTTTGTAGCGTTTACTGTCACGGAATTTCAGCTGATCGACAGGTTCTACGTTCTGAGCAAGTTCAACGAAGCTTCCTTCATCGAAGAAGTATTGAAGGCGTTTACGGCCAGAAAGGCGAATATGATGATTGCATTTAGGACAGACTTCCAGGCTGCGTTCCAGTTCAACACGGTAAAGCACCGCTTGACACTCAGGACATTTGGTCCAGACGCCTTCAGGAACACCACGCTTGCTGTCCGTGCGAATACGGGAAGGAAGTAATTTTTTAAACCAGCTCATGGATCATCCTCTTATTGATAGGGGTTGGCAAATTAAAATAATGCGGGTAGTTTATCTCGATGAGGCTCAAGCCACAAGGTTTAGCCGTCATACCGGCCCGGGTCCGGTCTTTGCTGACGAGGGCCTCACGCATAAAAGAAGGGTCCTCATCGCCGATCCCGATGGGCAATAAGGTGCCCACAATATTGCGCACCATGTGGTGCAAAAAGGCATCGGATTTAATGTCTAAAATCACATAGTCGCCCTGACGCGTGACATTGGCAAACTCGAGGGTTTTCACCGGATTTTTAGCCTGGCATTCTGCGGCTCTGAAGGCTGAAAAATCATGGGTCCCAAGGAGGGTTTGCGCCGCTTCGTGCATTTTTCTCTCATCGAGGGGGCGATTAAACCAGGTGGCAAAGCGGGCCATTAAGGCAGGACGCGCCCGAGTATTGGCGATCACATAACGATAACGGCGAGAAGTCGCTTTATAGCGGGCATGAAAATCTTCGGGAACCTGTTTTGCCCATTGCACGGCGATATCACTGGGAAGATGGGCATTGGCTCCCTGCCACCAGGAATGATCAGGACGCTCGGCCCGGGTGTCAAAATGGACGACCTGACCCGTGGCATGAACGCCTGCATCGGTGCGACCGGCACAAAATACGGTGATGGGTTCATTTGCGACGATCGATAAAGCTGCTTCAAGGGTGGATTGGACAGTGGAAAGCCCCGCCTGGGCCTGAAACCCACGGTAAGCTGTTCCGTCGTATTGGAGTCCGAGTGCTATGCGATTCATGATGGCAGTATGATATCACACTCAAGTGCGATAAACTGCTCTGAACTTGCCTTGGAACGCGTGGCGACTGCCAAAATCAATATAACCGCACTGAAGACCGCCATCACCGCGAAATCCCAACCAAAAGGAATGAGGTGCTTGCCCCCGAAGGCGCCCAAATACGAAATAATTAGCAGGCCAGCTAAGTAAGGCACGACCCAAAATGCAGCCTTCAACCCCAGGTACTGGGCCTTGATTTTCCCCCGAGCAGCAGCCAGGGCAAAAAAACCAAATCCTATGGCCAGGCCAATCCCTAATTTGTATAAGGTCTCCCAGCCGGTCCAATAACAGATCAAATTACAAAAGTAAAAGGCCGCAAAACAAAACAGGGGAGCCGCGGGCAAGCGAAACCCACGGGGCTGCGAAGGAAGCTCTGCCCGTAAACACAGCAGACCTATCGGCCCCATCGCATAAGAAATCACCATGCCTGAGACCAAAAAGCCGACCATGGATTGCCAACCAGGCAAGGGTAAAAATAAAAACATGCCAATGGCAAAGTTAAACCAGATCGCAGCCACAGGCAGACTGTCTTTATTGAGCTTTTGAAGGAAGGCCGGAAAAAAGCCGATCGCACTCATCCCATAGGCCATGCGGGCGGTCGAGGTCACAAAGATCAAGCCTGCGCCGAGCGGCGAGACCGCCGCATCCAGGTAAAGCAGTTTCAAGAGAAAAAACAAACCCAGGCCCGCGGCTAATCCGGCAAAGGGGCCCACATCGCCAGGGAAAGTGAGGGCATCCCAGCCATTCACCAATAAGGCCGGATCTAAAGCGCCAATAAAAGCCACTTGCAAGCCAATGTACAATAACAAGCAGGCCAAGACCGACCCCACCGTCGCCAGCGGAATTGCAAGCGCCATGCGTTTGGCTTCTCCGGCCAATTCAACCCCGTGTTTAAAACCCGTGAAGGCAAAGGCGATCCCGCCCATGGCCACGGCAGTTAAGATCGCCTGCCAGCCGCTGGTCTCCCCCCCAGTGCCCAGGGTAATAAAATTCTGAGGATAGAAATTGCTGCTCATCAAGCTTCCCACCACAAACAAGATCACCAGCGTCTTGAAAGAGAAGATAATCAGGTTGAAGCGCAAAAATCCGTTGAAACTGGCCACATTGATCAGACACAGCAGCATCATAAGGACCGTGGCCCAACAGAGCCCAATCCCGGTTAAGACCGGAGCCCCATTGACCAAATGCATCAGCGAGGGAAAATAAGTGGCCGCGTATTGCAAGACCGCCTGGACTTCCACCGGGGCCATGGTCAAGGCAGAGAGCCAGGCAATCCAGCTCATGATGTAACTGGTGAAGGTTCCGTGACTCAACTGTGGGATACGCGCTGTCCCCCCGGCCACTGGCACCAACACAGAAAGCTCGGCGAAGGTCAGTGCAATCACCGCGGTGGCGATCCCACCAATCACCCAAGCCAAAATCGATCCCGTCCCCGCAATTTTAGCCGCATACAAAGGCGCAAAGAGCCAGGCGGAGCCGACCATGCCGTTGATGCTTAAAATAAGAAGGTGTAAAGGGGTGATCCGTCGGTGAAGTGCCATTAAGGTATCCCTCTGTCTGCTGGGTGTACCATTCTATAATAGATCAATGCGGTGCATAAATTTATTTTTTTGGACGGGGAGCCATGGGCGTCTATACTGAGAGTATAAGAAAGAAAATGGGAGATGACGCCATGAATGCCAATCATTTCAAAGACAAAATGTTATCCCTTGAAGAACAACTGCAAGAAAGCACAGCCATCAAACTAGAACCTGCACATCACAGCGCTCGGCATTTGTATTTTGAGTTACAACGCTTGGTGCATCAGTATGCGAGTCATCAGATTAGGCCGGGGAGTGAGAAGATATCTTAATTCTCTGGGTCAGGCATTCACCCTCCCCCTCACCCTAGCCCTCTCCCAGAACCAGAGCAGGTCAGGTTTATACATTGTGGCTGGGAGAGGGCTAGGGTGAGGGAAAACGCTTCACCAAAAAGCGATCTAAAGCATTCGCAAAAGCCTGCTGATCTTGTTTATTCAGCGGAGGCGGACCACCCGTGTGATGCCCTGCCCCGCGCAAACCATCCATTAAATTTCTGAAAGCCAAACGTTCTTGAATATTGGCAGTCGTATACAGCTCCCCGCGAGGGTTCAACGCAAAAGCCCCCTTTTGAATCACCGCCGAGGCCAGAGGAATATCCGCGGTGATCACCAAATCACCGGGCTCCGTCACCTCAACGATTTTTTGATCCGCCACATCAAAGCCCCCCATCACCTGAACACGACGAATAAAAGGACTGCGTGGGACAGAAATCGCATGATTAGCAAAACAGGTGGTCGTGATTTTTAGACGAATGGCCGCCCGAAAAATAATTTCTTTGACGATATTAGGGCAAGCATCCGCATCAACGAGTATCTTCATTTTTTCCGATTGACTCGAATTCCCACCAAAATCACCATGACAGCCCCGATGACCGCCGCAATCGGTACAATGGCCAAGGCGCTTTTATAAGCCTGGAGCTCGTAGATTCTGACCCCATCGGCAGCGACCGCCCCACTCCAAAATAAGTCCATGGCTCGGCCAATGATGGAATGGAAAAAAGAGCCCCCGAGCATGTTGATGCAGTTAAGAAAGGCCACCGTCACGCCTAAATTAGCCGCAGCAACAAGGTTCGCCCCGGCCGCAAAAACGATGACCTGGTAACAGCACATGACCCCGACCAAGAAAAACAGGAGGGTCAGCATCCAGGGGTGATGGCCCTGGCCGAGCAACAACCCTGCAAAGGCGAGAGCCATGCCGAAACCGCAGCCCGCGATCACAGGGTAATTTCCGAATTTCTTACTGAGCAAGGCCAAAAAGGGCCCGCCAAATAACATGCCAATAAAGACGAAAGAGATTAAACCGGCTGCGTCACCCTTCTCAAGACCATAAGCATTCACCAAATACTGGACGCCCCAAACATCAGCAAACCCTTCCAGTGCGCCGACCATCAGCAAATTAGAAATGGCTAAAAACCAGATCAAGGGGGAAGTCAAAATTGCTTTAAAATTACCGAGGTGGTACTGCTCTTCTTCCTGCCCATGCGGTGCATTCTCAGGGGAGCGCAACACGAGGTAAGCGGTTAAACCAATCGCCATGGAGACAGCCGCCAGGCTGAGAGCGACTTGATGCCAGGAGTGTGCTTCGATGAGCGCACTAACGGGCTTGCCCCCATAAATAGCGCCCATTAACCCAAAACTAAAGGACAGGCCGATCATGCGGGCGTACTGCGCCTTAGGAAACCATTCAGAGACGACTTTAGAAACGGCCAAAAAACCCACGGCGGATCCTGCGCCCACTAAAAATCGCGCCAATAAGGCGAGGTAAAAATGCGTTGTGTAAGTAAAAATAAGGGTCGCCACGCCGCAAAGCAGTGCAAAGGCAAAGACCACATAGCGCGGAGTGAACTTATCAAGCAAAATTGCCACTGGGATTTGCATGCCCGCATAACCGTAATAATAAAAAGCGGCGAGCATTCCAAAAGCGGTGGCATCAATGGAAAATTGTTCCATGATTTGGTGCATCATCAGCCCAGGCCAAAGACGCAAGATAAATTGATAAGCAAAAAAAGAAAGGGGCAACGCCCACATGAGCCAAGGGAGAAATTTTTGGTTTTTATTCAACATAATACAGCGCCCTAAGGGAGGAGGATAACAATCCACCAGACTACTATAACTGACCTAAATCGTCAATCATCCCTTGTCCTCCCTGCCTATCTCTGCCACAATGATTTTGACGTTCTTATAGGGAAATAGTATGTCAATCGTCTTAGCTAAGCCACAAACCTGGAGCAGGTTTCACGAGCGCTGGGCGGGGCTCAAGCCCCCGCTTCGTCCTAATCATGAAGTTGTTAAGGCCTTTGCGCAACAACTCAGCGAGCACAAAGAACAGGTACTCTTACTCGGCGTCACACCCGAACTCTCCGCCCTCGGGACCTTCACGACAGCGCTTGAGCGTCACCGCGAAATGATTGATTTTGTTTGGCCTGGCGACAATGACTCACGCAAGGCCGTTCAGGGCAATTGGCTTTCCCCTGAATTCCCCCCTCAACAGTTTTCAGCCATTATCGGGGATGGAATTCTGAGCTGCCTCCCCTATTCCACTTACCCACTGTTTTTCGAGCAAATGCGGCCTATTTTGCAAACCGATGGGGTGATGCTGATCCGCTTGTATCTTTCCCCTGATCAGGGCCAAAGCCTTGAACAACTTCGCTCGGATACCCTCGCCAGGAAAAATAAACATTTTCACGCCTTCAAATGGCAATTGGGGATGGCCTTGATGTATGAAACAGGCCGACCCGATGTTCCCGTGGCTACGATTCACCAAGTATTTGAGCGCACCTTTCCCGATCGTTCGGTTCTTTCCAAGGCAACCGGCTGGAGTTTGGATGAAATTGCTGAAATAGATGCCTACGACAAAGCCGATTATGTGTTCAGCTTTCCGACCTTGGCTCAGTTGTTGTCGGTTGTGCCTGTGGGCTGGGAAACAGAGATTATTCCGGTAGGGAAATATCCACTTGCGGAGCGGTGTCCAATGTTGAGAATTGTTCCAAAATGAAAACCACCAAACTCGGCACTCAAATCAAAAACCTCGCCGATCAATTCGAGCGGGAATCCTGGCTTTCACCCAAAGAAGTCGAAAAACTTCAATTTGAAAAACTCGAGCGCCTCGCCGGTTATTGTGAAAAACAATCGCCGCTGTTTGCGAAGCGTTTGCGTGAATCTAAGTTAACCCCTGCGACACTCGCCACCCCGGAAGGCTTAAAACGATTTCCCTTATTAACAAGACGTGATTTGCAAACGCAAATTGAAGATCTCTATTGCAAAGCCCCACCGGCAGCGCATTTCCCTGTCGCAGAGCTCAGCACTTCTGGCTCCACAGGCGAGCCTGTAGTGGTCAAACGAACCGCGGCCTCACAGGTCATATTGATGGCCTTTGGGTTACTCGAACACCTGTGGAATCAGCGGGATCATTCCGCTCGACTGGGCATCATTCGCGCCGTGATCGCAGAATACAAGCGTGTTGATACTTGGGGCCAACCTCTGAATTTGGTTTATGACACCGGCCCTTCGCTTGGCATGCCCATCACCACAGACGTCAAGATCTTGGTTCAGTGGCTCAAAGAATTTGAAGCGAATCATGTATTGCTTTATCCCAACACCCTCGCTGCGATCACCCAATATTGTCAGCAGCACCAGATCAGCATCCCTTCCTTGACCGACATTCGGACCATGAGCGAAACCTTGACCGAACACGTGAGAAAAGAGGCCGAAACATATTTCGGTTGCAAAATTTCTGATACCTATTCTTCGCAAGAAATGGGGGTGATCGCGCTTCAATGCCCAGTCAGTGGTCTTTACCATTGTGCCGCGCCCAATGTCATCGTCGAGGTCTTAAATGCCCAAGGCGAAGTCTGCAAGCCCGGGGAAATCGGACGACTCACCCTGACCGATCTCTTTAACCTAGCCACCCCGCTTGTGCGATACGACATCGGCGATTATGCCGAAGTCAGCGAGCCCTGCCCATGCGGCCGTGGTTGGCCCACCTTGAAACGCATCCTCGGACGTGAACGTAATTTGATTTGCATGCCCGATGGAAGCCGTCACTGGCCGTTGGCAGGATTAGCTCAATATCGCGAGACCGCGCCAATCAATCAATACCAACTCATTCAACGGGAGATTGAACGCATCGAGGTGCGTCTCGTCACGCAACGCCCCTTCACTTTTCAAGAAGAAAATGATTTGCGCGTGCACATGCAAGACACCCTGAGGCATCCATTCACTATTGATTTAGTCTACTTCGATGAGAAAATTCCGGTGGGGGCGAATGGGAAGTTTGAAGAGTTTGTTTGTGCGATTGGCCCTCACCCTAGCCCTCTCCCAGAATGATTTGATCTTGTTATTTCCAGGTCCGTGGCTGGGAGAGGGCTAGGGTGAGGGCCAGCGCTTTCTTGATCTTCCTCCTCTTTCAACTACTCTTAAATCAACCATCCTTCATATTTCCAGGAGAAACCTCTCATGAACAAAAATTTAATGCTACTTCCATTGATTTTTGCAAGTAGCATGACTGTTAGTCTGTCTGCTTTTGCAACGAAAGGGGCGGCTTATGTTGCGCCGGCGCCTACCAATGATTCTTACTATCATAGCGGTTTCTATTTGGGTGGTGCGATTGGGGGAAATCAATATTTAGGTAACACCGAACAAGAGCTCACTGCTACCTATGTTGAAACTTTCGATTTTTTGTTGGTGACGCTCGGCAACAGTGAACAAGATTATGAAGCGAAATCCTCAGGCTTTACCGGCCAAATCCAACTGGGTTACGCATACGTCAATGATTGGTTTTTCGGGGCACTTGAAGTGTCTGGGAATGGAGCAGGCGGTGCTGATTTCGGCAGAAACTATGAAACCAAAACCCTCAATGACGCTGATGGTTACATTGCCACAATTTCTTTAAGTTCTGACATGGACATTGAACTAAACAACTTTGAACCCGTCGTCGATCTTAAACTCGGCTTCAGAGTTACCCCGAATTCACTTTTGTACGCCCGTGTCGGTGCAGCCTTTAATGAAATTCAACTGAAAGACACGGTAACCTTTACTGAATTGACTGACATTGACGCTCCATTTGACGGTATTCCCCTTACCAGCCATCTAGATGTCTCAGAATCTAAATCTGTGGTCGGCCTACGTTTGGGCGTAGGCGGTGAGCACCGCTTTACTCAACATCTTGCTGTAACGCTTGATTACATTTACACAGACTACGGCAGTGTGGATGTTTCTGGCGTTGCTGATACCGCATTCTATGGCCCGTGCGACAACTTCACCTGTTATTACGATGATGGTTTGTTTGTAAGCGATGAAGTCGACGTCACGCGTAATGTGGTGATGTTGGGAATGAATTACTACTTCTAGTCTCACAAGGTTGTACAAAAAACCCCGGACTGGTTCTGGGGTTTTTTTTGAGTGAAAGATTGGCCCTCACCCTAGCCCTCTCCCAGAATGATTTGATCTTGTTATTTCCCAGTCCGTGGCTGGGAGAGGGGACAGGATCGCAAGATTTGAATACAGCGCAGGTGACTA